>JANXVU010000181.1 GCA_025351485.1 Candidatus Eiseniibacteriota bacterium
GGCCTGGCCCCCGGCGCCTTCGCGCGCGTGAGACTGGTGCCGGAGCGGCTCGGCGCGGTCCCGGGTGCTTCCGCCCGGCGGACTGCAGCCGGGGGCGCCGTCATTTCGGTCCCAAGTGAATCCGTAGTCCGCCGGGGTGGACTTGCCGGAGTCTATGTCCTTCGGGACGGACGCGCGTGGCTGCGCTGGCTGTGCATTGGCTCCGAGAGCGCCGGCCGCACGGAAGTGCTGGCGGGCCTCCAGGGCGGCGAGCAGCTCGTTCTCCACCCGGAGGATCTCTTCGACGGGTGTCCGGTCAAGGTGGAGCCGTGAACCGGGGAATCTCCAGCACCGGGCTCGCGGGTCGGATTGCCCGCGCGTTCCTGCACTCCCAGCTCACCCCCCTGATGATCGTAGCTTCGCTGCTGGTCGGGCTCGTGGCGGCATTCACGCTGCCGCGGGAAGAAGAGCCGCAGATCAAGGTCCCCATGATCGACATCCGGCTGGCCTGGCCGGGCAGGTCCGTCGAGGAGGTGGAGAGGCAACTCACCACGCCCGTCGAAAGGCGTCTCTCGCAGGTCCCGGGCCTTGAATACGTCTACTCCACCACCCGGGACGACGGGGCGCTCCTGATCGCGCGCTTCGTGGTGGGCTCAAGCCCCGAGGATGCACTGGTGCGCATCCGCACCCGGCTCGACGAGGCGGCCGCCGGGTTTCCGCAGGGCGCACGGGTTGAGGCGGTTTCACCCCGTTCGATCGATGATGTGCCGGTGCTGGCGCTGAACCTGTGGAGCCCGAAACGGCCGGGAATCGTCCAGGACGATCTGCGCCGGGTGGCGTCGGAATTCGCCGTGGAGCTGCGAAAAGAGCCTGGGGTGGCCCTGGTCGAGATCGTGGGCGGCCAGGACCGGGAGGTGCGCGTAGCGCCCGATCCCACGCGAATGGCAGCCGCCGGCGTCACGGTGGATCGGCTCACCGCGGCGCTGGCCGGGGCGGGACTTTCCTTGCCGGCAGGCAGCGAAGGTCGCGCCGGGGTGGCAAGGGAACTGCGCGTGGAATCGCCGCTCCGCACCGCCGCCGAAATCCGCTCCCTTGCCATCCGCGCTCCCGGCCAGCGTCCACTTCGCCTGTCCGAGTTGGCCACGGTCACCGACGGGCCGTCCGAACCGGCCAACTACGTCTTTTTCGGCGGCAAGGATGGTGCGCGCCACCCGGCCGTAACGATCGAAGTCTCCAAACTCCCAGGCGTCAACGCGACCTCTCTGACCCACGCGCTTCATGCGCGTGCAAAAGATCTGCAGGCGCGCCTTCTGGGACGCGACATCACCGTCACCACGACGCGCGACTACGGCGTTTCGGCGAAGCACAAGTCCGACGACCTGATGTTCCACCTGCTGCTGGCCACCCTGTCGGTGATCCTCCTGATCGCCTTCGCGCTGGGGCGCCGGGAAGCCGTGGTGGTGGCCGTGGCCATCCCGGTCACGCTGGCCCTGACGCTGTTTGTCTACCGCTTCTTCGGCTACACCCTGAACCGGGTTACGCTCTTCGCGCTGATCTTTTCCATCGGGATCCTGGTGGACGACGCCATCGTGGTGGTGGAGAACATCGCCCGGCACTTCCACATGGACGATGCGCGCAGCCCCGACCAGCGCGCCGTGGAGGCGGTCGACGAAGTCGGCAATCCCACCGTGCTGGCCACCTTCGCGGTGATCGCCGCCATCCTGCCACTGGCGTTCGTGGGAGGCCTCATGGGCCCGTACATGAAGCCGATTCCCGTGGGCGCGTCCGTGGCCATGCTGTTCTCCCTGGGGGTGGCTCTAATCGTCACTCCCTGGGCCGCCCGGGCCGTCCTGAAGATCCGCGCCTCGAGCGACGGCCATGGCGAGAACGTCCCTTCCGGCCGGATGGACACGCTCTACCGCGACGTGATGCGCCGCCTGCTCACCGACCGGAAGGCCCGCGCGGGGTTCTTTGCCGTCATGCTGCTGTTCTTTGCCGGCGCCGCCAGCCTGATGGCGTTCCGGATGGTGACGGTGAAGATGCTGCCTTTCGACAACAAGAGCGAGTTCGAGGTGCTCGTGGACATGCCTCCGGGAACTCCACTGGAGGGCACGCTCGCGGTTGCCGACGAGCTCGGAGTCAGGCTGGCCGGGCTCCCCGAGGTGAAGAACTTCCAGGTGTACGCCGGGGCCGGCGCTCCCATCACCTTCAACGGCCTGGTTCGCCACTACGACATGCGCACCGAACCGCGCTTCGCCGACATCCAGGTCAATCTGGTGGATGCGGCAGACCGACGCCGCCAGAGCCACGCCATCGCGCGCGGCGTTCGTCCCGAGCTCGAGGCCAGTGCGTCCCGCCACGGTGCCCGGATCAAGGTGGTCGAGGTCCCGCCCGGCCCGCCGGTGCTCTCGACCCTGGTGGCGGAGGTCTACGGCCCGTCCCTGCAAGGCCAGCGGGCGCTGGCCCACCAGGTGTGGGGCGTCTTCAAGTCCAACCGGGGCGTGGTGGACAGCGACTTGCTCCTGGCCGAGGACGGTCCCCGCACGCGGTTGGAAGTGGACCGGGAACGGTCGGCGCTCGCCGGTATTTCGGCGGCCGAGGTGACGGATGCCGTCTCCACCCTGTACGCCGGCCGCATCGCGGGAGCGCTGAACGCCCCGGAAGAGGCCGAGCCGGTGCCGGTCCGTATCAGGCTGGCTCCCTCCGACCGCGCGGACCTGTCGGCCCTGGGCGCGCTGCGAATAGGCCCCGGCGCAGGCACTCCGATTTCCGAACTGACCGGCGCGGTCTCCGACTCCGCTCCAGCGGAGATCTACCACAAGAACGGGCACCGGGTGGTCTACGTGCTGGGTGACGTGGCCGGAAAGGTCGAGAGCCCGGTCTATGCTATCGCCGATCTCAAGCCTGGACTGGACTCCCTGGTGGCGCCCGACGGGGGCCGGGTGGACCAGTTGAATACCCACCTGCCGCTCTCGGACGAGCATTACTCGGTGAAGTGGGACGGGGAGTGGCACATCACGTACGAGGTGTTCCGCGACATGGGCGCAGCCTTCGCGGTGGTGCTGGTGCTCATCTACATCCTGACCGTGGGCTGGTTCAAGTCTTTCTACACGCCCTTCGTGATCATGCTGCCGATCCCGCTCAGCCTGGTGGGGATCCTGCCGGCGCATGCCCTGCTGGGCGCTTTCTTTACCGCCACGTCCATGATCGGATTCATCGCCGGCGCGGGCATCAGCGTGCGGAACTCCATCATCCTGGTGGACTTCATCGAACTTCGCCGCTCCCAGGGCCACCCGCTGCTGGAGTCGGTGATCGACGCGGGCGCGGTGCGCTTCCGGCCCATGGTGCTCACCGCGGCCGCCGTTTGCGTGGGGGCCGGAGTTATCCTGTTCGACCCCATCTTCCAGGGGCTGGCGGTCGCCCTGATCGGGGGCGAGATCGCAGCCACCCTGCTTTCGCGAGTCACCATTCCGGTGCTCTACTACCTGCTTCAGCGCCGCGTCGAGCTTCGGGCGGCCCTTCGTGGCACGACCGCCGCGCGGCCCTGACCGGGGCCATGGAGGAACACATGAAGATGATCCTGATCATGGCGGACGAGGGCCGGCTGGACGAGCTTCGCTCGGACCTCCGGGAGCTGGATGCATCGGGCTACAGCGTGCTGCCGATGCTGGAAGGTTCCGGCGCCACCGGGGTCCACGCCGGAGACCGGGTACATCCGGGCTCGCTGGTGATGGTGCTGGTCGTCGCTCCGGAAGGCAGTGCCCGCACACTTTTCGAATCCCTCGCGCGAAGGCGCGAGCGGTCGGGGGACAAGATCACACGTCTGTTTCTAATGCCCGTCGAGGACAGGGCTTGAGGACGGCGGCATCCGCCGCGCCTGGACGCAGCGCCTTCCCCCCCGAAGGGCGGAGGGCGACAGCCACCACGAAGGAGGAGTTATGACCGTCAACGAGGGCCTGCGAGGGATCGCGGGCGTATTTATCCTGGCATCACTTGCCCTGGGACTCTGGGTGAGCCACTGGTTCTTTGCCTTCACCGCGTTCGTGGGCCTCAACCTGTTCCAGTCGGCCTTCACTCGGAGCTGCCCCATGATGTGGTTTCTGAGAAAGGCCGGGTTCAAAGCCGACGCCTGAGAACAGCGATGGCCCCGGGGAGTCCCGGGGCCATCCACTCTTTCTGCCTCCTGCCTTTTCTCCCGCCGTTCAGCGCACGATCACGAACTTCGCCGCTGCCCGGCTGTCCCCCTGCTGCCAGCGCGCGAAGTAGACCCCCGGGCTGGCCTTTCCGCCATGGCCGTCGCTGCCGTCCCAGGCCGCCTGCACGGTTCCTGGCTTGACCGCCCCCATCTCGATCAGGCGTATGGTGCGGCCCTGGGCATCGAACACCAGCAGCGTGCCCGTGCCGGCGCTCTTTGCCTGGAACCGGATCGTGCAAGCTCCCCGGGTGGGGTTCGGGCTGATCACCATCGGGCGGGCTCCCGCGAGGATCTCCTGGCCCGGGACTCCCGTGGCCGGTAGATCGTGCGGACCGAGTCCTGCCGGAACCACGCCATGACAGGAAACGCAGTTCCCCAGCGGCGCCGCCGTGCCCTGGATGGCGATCGCGTTGGCGTTGTCGCGGTACTCGCGGCTGGGCCACTCCGCGTGGGTACTGTTGTGGCAGCCTTCGCACATCACTCCGCCGTGCCCCCTGCTCAGCTTGTACAGCCCCCCGTTGGGCTCACCGAAACGGGCCGTGTGGCAGCCGGCACACGAGGGCTCGTTCACCCAGGGCACCCGGCCAGTCTCGATCGTCGAGGAAACATTGGCCATGTTCCCGTGGCAGTTCTGGCAAATCAGTCCGTGCTGGTTGGCCATGACTCCCCGCAGGCACTGGGTGTGAGACCCCGGGTGGCACTTGTAGCAGCCCTCGATCCCCGGAACTTCCTGGTCGATGAACTTGTGGGCGTCGTGCATGCGGAACGAGAAGTAGTTCGCCTCCCCGTTGCCGGTCGTGCCCAGCGCGGGGTCCGCGTGACACTTGGCGCACAGGATCGGCCGCTTGGTGGCGTCGAATCCGGTTACCTTGGGGTGGGCGTTGAGGATGGCGTTCACGCTGGAGTGGCATCCCGAACTGACGCACGAGATCTCCACGGAGACCGGCACCACCGGATTGCTCCGGGCGAGTTCGGTTCCGGTGGTGGAATCGTGGGCGATGATCAGGGCCTGCTGGTATCCATCCTCCACCCCCGGTTGGACATCCGTAAATGGCGTGATCGGCACACCCGCGGCGACGTAGTGACCGCTCGCCGGATCCAGGGTTCCCGTGAGCCCCTTGCCCGTGAGGCCGATGTTGTCCGGAAGGGTTACACCGAACAGCGCCGGCGCGTAGGTCCAGAAATCGGTCTTACCCACCGAGTAGGTGTTTCCTGGAAACGAGTAGTTCAGGGTGGCGCCCGAGGTCACCAGGCGGGGCGGGTTCAGAACATCCCCGCGTCGGAGCAGTTGGGCGTGGATGTTGTTATACGGCGGCAGGATCGAAAAGTCGGCGTGGTACTGGTTCATGCAGTGCATGCCCAGGTCGTTCCAGGAGAGCAGCAGGTAGTCGCCGAGAGCGGTCCCCCCGGATGACGTTTGCGGAATACTGGCCGACAGACGGGGTGAAAGCACCGGTGCCGGCGCCCCCGCCAGGGTGCCTGCGAGTACCAGCACAGCCGTGGTCATGGTGACGATTCGCGGTTGCATAGTTCCCTCCCCCAATGAGTTGAGGATGACCATGGAACTACCTTGTGAGGTCTTGGACGGCGTGGCCAGCGCCCAGGGACTTAGGAATCCCATGGATAGTGGTGTGCTCTCGGTATCCTCCCGAGTTCTGCTGAACCAAAGGTGGGCCCGTGGATGCATTTCGTACAGGGGCTGCAGGTGGATGCTACACCCGGCCCCTTGAAAGGCCAACTTCCCCTCGCCTCACCCTGGGTGCAAGATCTGGGGCCATCTCGAATCGCCGGGCAGGGGACTGTGCCAAACCTGGGGCAGGGGTGGCGCCCGGCCACGCTTGCGCCCGGATGCCTTGGGGTCCAGAATACCCGGACGACCTTCTTTTCATCGGGTCCGCGCTTAGCCCCCAAATTGGAGGCGTGCTCCCATGATGCCGAGTTGCTCCTCCTGCCCTTCCCGGCTGGCCGGAGTCTTCCGTTCCCTCTCTCCCGCACACCTGGCGAGCCTGGAACAGGCCGCCGTGGCCCATATGTACCGGGTCCACCAGGTTGTATTCTACGAGGGAAATCCGCCGCTCGCCGTCTACTGTGTTCAGTCCGGCCAGGTCAAGCTGTACAAGGTAGGACGCGACGATGCCGAACTCGTCACCTCCATTCCACATAGAAGCGAGCTGCTCGGGCACTGCGCCGTGCTGGCGGGGGAGCCCTACGAGGTCACCGCAGAAACCCTGGAGCCCTCGACGATCTGTGCGATTCCCGCGCGAACCTGGCTCAAATTGCTGGCCGAGGTCCCGGGGATGGCTGCGGAGCTGCTCGGCGCGCTCGCCCGGCAGGTGCTGAGCCTGGAAGAAGAGCTGCTCAGCCGCACCCAGGAGGGCGTCCGCCAGCGCGCGGCACGGCTGGTGCTTCGGCTCTACGGGCCCGCCGGGGATGGCGAGCCGGCATCCGTGGGCTCGCACCCCGGGATGCCCCGCAGCGAGATGGCCCACATCATCGGCACTACCCCCGAGACCCTCTCCCGCACCCTGCATGAACTGGCCCGCGAGGGCGTCCTCGAACTTACCCGTGGCAAGCTCACGGTTCTGGACATCCGTGCCCTGCGAAAGGTGGTCGTGGATCACGAAGTCAGTTGATCCATGTCAATCCACCGCTTGACCGGCCCGATTGCCTCGCGCCGATCCCCCTCAGTAACTTCCAGTAGAAAGTGAACAGATCATTCAGCCTAACCTGGTGCGCGCCCGCGCCCGGGGATCCCGGGCGCTGGTCACGCTACACACTGGAGGTGTCGTATGAAATCGCGGTGGTTCCTGTTTCTGGCGGTGGCACTCGGCCTGTCCCTGCCGGCCATGTGCCGGGCCGGGATGGCGCCGACGTTTTTGCTGAAATGGGACAACAATGGAAAGCTCGGCGCGGTGATGGGCATCGCAGTGGACCGCAGTGGGAACGTTTATGTGGCCGATACGAAAAGCGACTACATTCATAAGTTCGATGGCATGGGCTCGCTGTTGATGGACTTGAAGTGCAGCCAGCCAGTGGGCGTCGCGGTCAGCTCATCCGGTCTCGTGTATGTGACCAGCCAGGGAACTCGCATGGTCCATCAGTTCGACAATGGCAAGGAAGTCAGGGCGTGGGGCAAGTTCGAAAGCCCAATGGGCGTCGCCGTGGATGGCGACGGATTTGTGTATGTCGCCGACAACAAGGCCCAAGTCCAGAAATTCACTGCCGAAGGCAAGTACATTTCCATGTTGAAGGTCTCCAATCCCACCGGAATCGCCGTCGACGCGATGGGCAATGTCTTCGTATCCAGCGGCAACTTCCGAATTGAAAAATTCGACGGCTTTGGGAATCCCCTCGGTGGTTGGGGTACCCTTGGCACCGATCCGGGCCAGCTCACGCTGCCCTCCGGGGTGGCCACCGACGCCGATGGAAACGTATACGTGGCCGAGCGCAAGTACTCGCGGATCCAGAAATTTTCGGGGTCCGGAGATTACCTGACCCAATGGGGTAGCAACGGAAGGAACGATGGGGAGTTTGCCGATCCATGGGGCGTGGCCGTCGGCTCCGACGGGAGCATCTTCGTCACGGACACGGGAAACCTGCGGGTTCAGAAGTTCGCAGTGCTGTGCGCCCTCACCGCGATTGGTTCGAATGTCCCCGTGGAGTTCAAGCCGGCCGGGATTTCGTTCACATTCGACCAGGTGGCCCAGGAAGGGACAACATGCTTGGGTATGCCCGCGAAGGCGCCCGCACCGCCGGGGGGGTATTTCGCAGGTATCGGCCCCCAGAACTACAGCGCGTCCACGACCGCGCTCTACACTGGATTCGTGCACGTTTGCATCAACTACAGCGACAAGTGGTTCAAGGAAGGCGACAAGGCGCTCGCGATATTCCAAATGGTGGACGGGGTTTGGGTAAACCAGACCACCGGCCACGATGAAGAGATGAACGTGATATGCGGAACCGTCATGCCGCTCGGCGTGTTTGCGCTGTTCACGGCGACACCGCCGTATGGCAGCGTGATCGGCCACGTGCTCGCCGGTTGTCCGGCGCCTGAGACGCCGCTCCTTGGAGTTACCGTGGACGTCTATGAAGCCGGGCGTCCCGACCTGGTCGAGAGTGCCGTGACGGATGAGGCGGGGTACTACCGGGTGAACATGCTCCCCGCGACCTTTGGGATCAAATACACCGTCCACGTGGTGACCCCCCTCGGGTACAGCACGCCCATCGAAGCGGTCAGCGTAGCATTCAAGGGCGGGCCGGTGCCGAAGGAACCTGCGCCGGCCCCGGTTGCCCCCCCGGTCCCCCAAAGTGACATAGCAACCGTCGACTTTCCCATGGATTGCGTGATTCTCCCCTACGAGCCTCGATCGATCGGTTACTGGAAGCACCAGTTTGCGGTGGCCACGGGAGGCAAGGGCAAGGCCCAGGTGGATCCTGCGACCCTGTGCGGGTACCTGGACATGATCGTGAACCACTTCAACAGCAACGCAGTGAACTCCGTGATCGTCTACCAGCCGCCTTCCTGGGGCGGAAACGCTGAAAAACTGCAACTGGCGAGCGACCTCCTGAACCTGAAGGGCTCGGTCGAGATGATCGTCCGGGCGCGCCAGCAGCTCATTGCCTTGCTCCTCAATGTCGCCTCCGGCGGCATCAATCTGACGCGGGAAGTCAGCAAGGACGGCGCAACGCTGTCGCAGGCCATCACCTATTGCGACCAGCTGATCGACGATCCCGCGGGCAACCACGAGAGGGCCAAGACCATCGCCGATGACATCAACAACGGGAAGAAGGTGGCGGCCGGAGTGATTCCGCTGGACACGCAGAACATTGCCTACAGACGTGGGGATGCCGCAGCGGACTTGATGGTGCGACCGAACCCGCTTCGCACATCGGCGCGAGTCGCCTACACCGTTCCGGCGGGCGGACGTCCGGTCCAACTGGCTCTGTATGATGTCGCGGGGCGACGCGTGCAGAGCCTAATCAGCGGGCTGCAGCGGGCCGGGCGTCACGAGATGGACTGGACCGCCAACGTTCGCGGCGGCAACCGCACGGGTGCGGGAGTGTACTTCCTGCGTCTCACGGTCGGCGAGACGGTGAGCATCCGCCGGGTGGCAATCCTGCCGTAGCCCGGAAGCGGAGAAGAACAGAATGGCGCCGCCGGGCACATACCCCGGCGGCGCCATTGCTTTGCGTCCTGGGGTTGGGGCTTCCCAGCCCGGTCGAGCTGCTCCCCGTGCGGCATTGAACCGCGGTCCCGGCTGGTGTAAACTTATGGGCTGACTCTGGGCCGCGGTCCGTGGCCCTGGTACGCAACTCGTCGTCGTTCAACTTGCGAATCTGGGAGGCACCTCATGCGTGTCCGTGAATCGGCATTCCATACCCTGGCAATTCTACTCTCGGTCGCGCTCGGGGTGATGACCTCGGCCCGTTCCGTCCACGCGCAGGCCTGCGCGCCGATTCCCGCGGGGCTGGTGAGCTGGTGGAAGCTGGAAGGGAATGCGCTGGACCTGCTCGGCTCGAACAACGGCGCTCTGGTCGGCGGCTCGTTCGAGGCTGCCGAAGTGGGCCAAGGCTACCGGCCCGCCGGCCTCGGCAGCCTGGTCCAGGTGCCTGACAACGCTTCGCTCAACCCGACCACGTTCACGGTGGACCTGTGGGCGAAGATCGACTACTTCCCGGTGTACAATGCCCCGCTCGTCTGGAAAGGCCAGTCCAACGGCGCGGACAAGACCACTCCATTTGGGCTCGGGGTTTACGGGACCACTGAAAAGCCCGCACTCACGGGCTTCCCGTTCGCCGTGATCGGGAATGGCGTGGTCAGCCAGGAAGTGACGAGCCCCACGGCGATCGCGACGGGCGCGTTCTTCCACATGGCGCTGACGGCCGACGGGACCACCCTTTCGCTCTATGTCAACGGCCTGCTGGTCGACTCCGCCCCGCAACAATTGATCCCCGGCGCGAGTGCGTACGACCTGCAGCTCGGCGGCGTCGCCCAGCCCGGTGCGCTCAACATGCTCCCGGGAGTCATCGACGAAGTCGAGATCCACAACCAGGCCGCCACCGCGGCCCAGATCCTGGCCATCTACCAGGCGGGCCCGGAAGGCAAGTGCCTGACCACGCCGCTCCGGGCGAAGACCTGGGGCCAGGTGCGGCGCAGCTACCGTTAGTCCATCGTTCACGAGAAAACAACAGGCCACGCAGGGGGGAATCCAGGATGAGCAGCGTAAGAGTACTTGTGGGCACGCGGAAGGGCGCATTCATTCTGACCTCCGACGCCGGGCGTGAGCGCTGGGATGTCAGCGGCCCCCACTTCGCGGGCTGGGAGATCTACCACATGAAGGGCTCCCCCGTGGACCCGGACCGGCTCTACGCGTCGCAGTCCAGCGGCTGGTTCGGCCAGCAGATCCAGCGATCCAGCGACGGCGGCAAGACCTGGGAGCAGATGGACAACAAGTTCCTGTACGAAGGTGTCCCGGGCACCCACCAGTGGTACGACGGAACCCCCCATCCGTGGGAGTTCAAGCGCGTCTGGCACGTGGAGCCCTCGCTGACCGATCCGGACACCGTCTACGCCGGAGTCGAGGACGCGGCCATCTTTCGCACCACCGACGGTGGAAAGAGCTGGCAGGAACTGGCCGGGCTCCGCGGACACGGCACGGGTTCCCAGTGGACCCCGGGCGCGGGCGGAATGGGCCTGCACACCATCCTGCTGGATCCGGTCCAGAAGGGCCGGATCTACGTCGCCATCTCGGCGGCCGGAGCCTTCCGGAGCGACGATGCGGGCGCGACCTGGAAGCCCATCAACCAGGGCCTGCGGTCCGAATACATCCCCGATCCCACCGCCGAAGTGGGCCACTGCGTGCACCGCATCACCTTCCACCCTTCCCGCCCGGGCACCCTGTTCATGCAGAAGCACTGGGACGTCATGCGCAGCGACAACGCCGGGGATTTGTGGCACGAGGTCAGCGGAAACCTGCCCACCGACTTCGGGTTCGTGATCGACGTCCACGCCCATGAGCCCGAGACCATCTACGTGGTGCCCATCAAGAGCGACTCGGAGCACTTTCCGATCGACGGGAAACTGCGGGTGTACCGAAGCCGCACCGGCGGCAACGAGTGGCAGGAGCTCTCCAAGGGGCTGCCGGAGAAGGACTGCTACGTCAACGTGCTGAGGGATGCCATGGCCATCGACACGCTGGATTCCTGCGGCGTGTACTTCGGAACCACGGGGGGCCAGGTCTACGTTTCCGCGGATTCCGGGGACACCTGGAAGGCTATCGTCCGCGACCTGCCCGCCGTGGTCTCGGTCGAGGTGCAAACCCTGCCATGATCCGGGTCATGCTCCCGCAGCATTTGCGGACGCTTGCCCGGGTGGGAGCCGAGGTGCAGCTGGAAGTGCAGGGAGCGGTCACGCAGCGTTCAGTCCTGGATGCCCTGGAGGCGCGCTATCCGGCCCTCCAGGGCACGATCCGCGACCACGGCACACTGAAGCGCCGGCCCTTCCTGCGCTTCTTTGCCTGCGAAGAAGACCTCTCCCACGAGCCTCCGGACGCCCCGCTCCCGGGGGCCGTCGCCTCCGGTGCCGAGCCCTACCTGATCATCGGGGCCATCGCGGGCGGCTAAGTCGGTGGATCTACTTGTGGACCAGCCGGCTCCTCCAGATCGCCGCATCCGCGGGCCGACCCGCGGCTTCGTACATCGCCACCAGCCGGGCCACGTTGACCTGGGTCCGAGAGTTCTCCTCGCCGAATTGCTTTTCCAGTCCACGCTCCGCCTCCCGCAGCAGCGGCTCGGCCCGGCTCCATTCACGAGTCGCCGTGTAGTGCTCCCCCAGGACGCCGGTGGAACTGGCGACCAGCCAGTGCCCGGGTGGGAGATACTTGCGGCGCAGCTCCAGGCTTTCTTTCAGGGCCGCTTCCGCCCCCTGCGCATGCCCCAGCTTGTCCTCGGCCCGGCCAAGGGTCTGCAGCGCCGCGGGGATCGAACTGTGGCTGTCAGGGAGAAGTTTTCCGCGATAGGAAAGGATCTCCCGGGCCATCTCCGCCGCCTGATGGTGACGACCCTCGGCGAACAGCATCATGGCGTAGTTCATCATGGTAAACGCCAGGTCCGGGTGCCCGGGTCCCAGCAGGATCTTGCGCTGGGCGATCGCATCCCGGTACATCGAGTCGGCTCCCTGGAACTTTCCCTGCAGATCCAACGCCGTGGCCAGCGCGTTTTCCACGTCTGCGATCTCCCGGTTGGGCGCCCGGTGATGTTCCTTGAGCATCTCGAGCGAGGCGCGGTGCAGCGATTCCGCCTCGGCCCACCTGCCCTGTTCGCCCAGGGCGACGGCCAGGTTGCTGAGGCTTGCCACGACTTCGTCGCTGCGCGGCCCCAGCAGCTTTGACTTGAGCGAAACCGCCTGGCGGTGCCATTTTTCCGCGCTCTTCATGTCGCCCTGGTCGTGGGCGGCGCTTCCAAGGTTGGAGTAAAGGCTTGCGAGCAGGGTGTCCTCCCGGGCCCCCAGGGACCGGTGCATCTCGATGGCCTGCCGAAACGTGGAATCCGCGCGCGCCGGATCGCCGCGCTGCAGCTCGATCACGCCCAGATCGGACAAGAGGGTCGCCGCGTCGTGGCTGGCGGCGCCATTCAGCCGCCGGCTGATTTCCAGCGCGCTACGGAAGTGACGCTCGGACTCATCGAAGCGGCCCAGCGACAGGTAGCTCTGGCCCAGGACCGTCTCGAGTTCCTGCCGGACTTCCGGTTGGGCGGCCAGCTCCGATGGAATGCGGCGGGATGCGGCATCCAGAAGCTCCGACACCGGCACATCCCGGCCACCGGTCTCGGAGCGAACCGAACGCAGCAGGTCGGCCAGGAAGCCGCTCACCCGTTCGGCGCGCTCCTGGGCCAGGCGGGCCCGATTGGCCTCCATGCGCGTCGTGCCCATGCCCGCAGCCAGGGAGATCAGGATGAGAAGCCCCGCGGCCAGGGCCGGCGCATGCCGCCGAACATACTTCCCAAGCCGATAGCTCGTTCCGCCGCGCCGCGCCATCACCGGCAGCCCGGAAAGATACCGCTGCAGATCCTCCGCCAGGGCCTCGACTGTCCGGTAGCGCTGCTCCGGTTCGGGCCGCAGCGACATCTGGACGATGGCATCCAGATCGCCGGAGAGCTCGCTACGGAGCGCCCCGGCATCCGGTAGTCCGCGCGTCTCGGCCGCCTCGCGCGTGGCCACCGTGGAGGGTTTCCGCGAGGTGGTGGTGTCCCCGCCGCGATGTTCGGAGTCTGCCGGTCGCAGAGAGACCTGCTGCGGACGGGTGCCGGCCAGGAGTTCGTAGAGCACCACCCCGAGGGAGTAGGTGTCGGTGGCGGTCCCGAGCGAATCGCCACGGATCTGCTCGGGGCTGGCATACTCGGGCGTGAACGCTCGCGCATCGCTGCGGGTCACCGGGAGCGGGGTCTCGCCACTCTCGTCCGCGATCAGCTTGGCGATGCCGAAATCCAGCAGCTTGACCGCGCCGTCCGGCGTGACCAGGATGTTGCCCGGCTTCACATCGCGGTGGACCACCAGTTTGGAGTGGGCGTATTGCACCGCGGCGCACACCTGGCCGAACAGATGGAGCCTCGATCGCACGTCCATCCGCCGGCTGTCACACCATTGGGTAATCGGCACCCCGTCCACGTATTCCATGACCAGGAAGGGCGTGCCCTCCGGGGAGACGCCGCCGTCGTAGAGCGTGGCGATGTTGGGGTGTTCGAGGCTCGCCAGGATCTGGCGCTCGCGCCGGAACCGCGCCAGGGTTTCCTCCGTGAGTGGCCCGCCCTGCACCATTTTGATGGCGACCCGCTTTTCGAACTGCTCGTCCGCCCGGGCGCCTTCATAAACCGCACCCATCCCGCCGACACCCAGCAGCCGGGTCACCGAATACGGTCCGAGCCGCTTCCCAACCAGAATGTTGGAGGCCGCCATGGCGGCGGAATAGTTGAGCGCCCCGGCCAGCTTGGGCGAAGTGGTCTCGGACTTTTCCAGCATGGCCTGGAGCCGCGGACGCAGCGGAACGTCCTTCGCATCCAATTCGGCCAGAAATTCCCGGCGCCCTTCGGACTCCAGATCGGCTGCCGCATCGAACAACTCCCGCAACCGGCGAATGTCCGCGCCGGAATCCGGCGGATCCGTGCGGCTCATATCTCCTCCCCAAGCGCCTGGGCCAGCCAGGCCTTGGCAAATCGCCAGTCCCGCTTCACCGTGGCGGTGGACACTTCGAGGACCTCCGCGACCTCCTCCACCTCGAGACCCGCAAAGAACCGAAGCTCCACCACTTGGGCGCACCGTGGCTCCGCCAGGGCGAGTTGCTCCAGGGCGTCGTTCAATTCCAGCACGTCCAGGGGCGAAGCTTGCGGATCGGCCATGTCCCGGATTTGCGTGGGTTCGGCATTGGCGCCACGCTTGGCGGCCCCACGGGCGCGAGCGTGGTCCACCAGGGCATGTCTCATGGCACGCGAAGCCGCTCTGAGGAAGTGGGACCGGTCTTCAAGGGCGGGCGCCTGCCCGCCGAAGAGCCGCAGGACGGCCTCGTGGAGAAGTGCGGTAGGTTCCAGGGTGTGTCCGCTTCGCTCCCGGCGCATGTGCCGGCCCGCGATGGACCGCAGCTCCGCATAGGTGGCGGAGAACACTCGGTCCATGGCGTCCGGGGCGCCCGCACGGGCCTCCTGCAGGAGCCGGGTGACCGATTTGGGTTCGGGATGGTTGTCGGGCACGCTTGGAGTCCGGTCGCGAAGTGGTGGCAGGCGGAAGCCTTTTCCCGCCGTAGCGACCATAGGGGGAGGCTGAGGTCGTCGATTCGGAAACCGGCGGGGGCTCACAAGTTTCCGAGTATTTCCCAATAATAATGGGATCACAGACGCCGAATTGCAAGACGGAACTGGGCCCGCCGGGGGGGGGAAACATCCGGACAGTCCGTGACTTGCAGTCCGGCCGTTACTCCCGGCCCAGGTACCTCGCGAAGGCCTGCTCGTTGTCGTCCGTGTTGATCAGGGTGCAGGGAAAGCGGCTTCCGCCTCCCCCGCCCATCACCAGCCTGACATGGGTCGCCGGAAGCCAGAGCCGTGTGGTTTCCTGGTCGCTGGCGGCGATTTCCCACCTTGAACCATCTTCCAGGATCACGACTGCTCCCCCGGGCTCGACCTGGTCGATCGAGTGGGCAGTGCCGGCTCCCGGTGCCCGGCCGGCGAGCTTGTCGGCGCCCACGGGCGGCCTGGGATCCCGGGCTCCCGCCGAATGATGCGGAGCCCCCGGAGATCCGGTCGGCGGAACGGGTCCGCCTTCCGGGGGCTGGCCAGGCGGTGGCCCTCCCGGAACCGGCGCGCCGGGCGGAGGATTTCCCGGGCGAGGACTGCCGGGCGAGGTGCCGCCCCAATCCCCCTGAGACCGGGGCGGGCCCCAGCGGAAGGCCTTCAGTCGAGCGGTGTAGCGCGTGAGCCATAATTCCAGAGCCCGGCGCTCCGCGGGCCGCAGCCTCGGGATCCCGCAAGTTCGCTGCTCGGCCGGGGTCATGACCTCCGGCAAATGGATGGTTTCGCCGCGCACGTATGCGGCCCCAGGTCCCGTGGACACCAGGACCACGAACAGCACCCAAATGCCCGGCTTCATCAACACCTCCGCCTATTCTTCGATCACGTTTGAAATTCGTCCGCCGGCGCACAGCCGGGGTCCGCGCAGGAAATCTCAGGGATTCGCACGGCCCTGAGAGTAAAGCGAGAGGATGTCTGCCACGGCCCGATTCAACGGGGCAGGCACTCCGAACACCTTTCCCATCGCCACCACATCTCCGCTGAGCCAGTCCAGTTCAAGCCGGCTGCCGCGTTCCAGGTCGGAGTGCATCGAAGAGGTCATGTCCGGCGGCAGAGTGTCGCAGAAGGCGAGCCGTTGCTCCGCAAAGTCCTCCGCGAGCTCGATGCCCTGCGCTCGACCCACCGCGGCCACCTCGCGCATGAGGTCCAGCAGGAAGGCCCTCGACCCGGGGTGCGAACGGATGGGCCCGATCGGTTTTCGCATGGACGCCGTGGCCGCCGACAGCCCCACCAGGAACACAAACTTCTCCCAGATGTCCCGCCGGATGTCGGAACTCACCGACGCCTCGATCCCGCCGCGGACGCAGGCGCCTCGCAGCGCAGCGGCGCGCGGGGAGTGACCGCCATCGCATTCGCCAAGAACCAATCGCTGCAGCGCCCCCGACTGCCGCACCACGCCCGGCCGCGCGATCGAAGCGCTGATGTAGGCGACACCGCCCATGACCGCGCGCTTGCCCAGCGTGCGGCGCAACACTTCGTCCTTCTGGATACCGTTCTGAAACGAAATCACTACCGTCCCATCCCGCACCACGGAGGAGACCGCTTGAACCGCCGCCTCCGTCTCCCACAGCTTCACGCAGATGAACACATAATCCGCGACGCCGAGACTCTCGGGCGTCTCTCCCGCACGCACTTCGGGAAGGTGGATATCCCCGAGCGGGCTCTCCACCCGCAGGCCGCCGCTCCTGAGGGCCGCCAGATGGGCACCGCGCGCCACGAAACCCACGTCACACCCGGCCTGGGCCAACCGGGCGCCAAAGCAACCTCCCACGCCTCCGGCTCCCATCACGGTGATGCGGGGTGAGCCCGGGCTCATCGGCCTTCCTTCACGGGACCTTCCGGCGCCAGCGTGGTCACCGGGCGCCTGGGCCGCTCGTCCACGCGCAGTTCAAAGATGTCGGGTCGGGCGTAGTGCCCCACCACGTCCAGGTCGAACTTGCCCCGAAGGATCTGCGCCCGGTCGATCTCGGCCACCAGCACGGCCTCGCCTTCGGTGTCCGGGCCGGCGAGAACCCTGCCGAACGGATCGATGATGCAGCTCCCCCCGCGGCAGATCACATCCTCCGGATCGCCAAAGGCCAGCCCGGGATAGTCGGCGGGATAGTCGCGGCGGCGGTTGAACTGATTCGCGGAGAGGACAAAACACCGGCCCTCGACGGCGATGTGGCGCATGGAAGGGAGCCAGGAATCCCGGTCGTCCGCGGTGGGCGCGCAATAGATCTCGACCCCCTTGGCGTACATGGAAGCGCGCAGGAGCGGCAGATAGTTCTCCCAGCAGATCACGGCCCCTACCCGGCCCAGCGGAGTTTCCAGGACCGTAAGCGTCGAACCGTCCCCGAACCCCCAGACCAGGCGCTCCGATGCCGTGGGCATGACCTTGCGATGCTTTCCCAGCAGGGCGCCGCCAGGGCCCAGGAAAAGCACGCTGCAGTATAGCGTCCCCCCTTCCCGCTCGATTACGCCCATCACCAGGTGAATACCGAAGGCGCGGGCGGTCTCTCCCAAAGCGTCCACCGCGGGCCCCGGCACATCCACGCTGCTTTCCCAGTAGCGCCGGAACTCCTCGCGGCCCCTGTCGGTGCGCGACCCCACCACCGCTCCGAAATCCATCCCGCGCGGATAGCCGGAGACGAATGCCTCGGGGAACACCACCAGCTTCGCGCCCAGGCCGGCGGCCTGGGCCGCCAGCGCGTGCGCCTTTTCCAGCGTGCTCTCGCAATCAAAGACGACCGAAGACGCCTGGACCACGGCCACCTTGAACTTCTGCGCAGACGCCTCTTGCCGCGGATGCAGGTCCTGCGTGGTCATGTCCGGATCACCTTTCCGCTGCACGGAGCCGTGCGTGAGGTGCTCTTTAGTGGAATCATTCCGTCGCCTGCGATGGCATGGCATGCGAAAGGACCCAAGGTTCACTTCCGCCCGCCGGGTGAACCGATGTATAGTATCCGGACCCGGTTGGATTCGCGGCAACAAGTTTTCGGGATCGCATTCCCGGGCCGGGCCACACACCTTTTTCCTGGGGACAATTATGTCGTCTGGTCTAGGCGGAACCTCCGGAACCCACATCGCTCCCGGAACTCATCCCATCCTTGTGAGTTCGGCCACCGCCGCCCAGCACAACACCATCCGGCCGGGGCTGTTTCCCGTCGCCTGCTGGCGGATCGACGATATCCGTTTCCAGTTTGGCTCCTCGTTCCCGGTGCACGAGGCGGCCGAGGAACTGGTAAAGCTCAAGGATCTCATCGCGCAGCACCCCGGCGCCCCGCTCTCCATCTTCGGGCACGCCGATCCGGTGGGAACCGATGACTACAACAAGGCCCTGGGGGGCCGCCGGGCCGCGGCGATCTACGCGCTCCTCACGCGCAAGACGGACATCTGGGAGGAACTCTTCTCGCACGCATCGAACCACATTTCCGCGGCTCCGGGTGATGTGTGGGGCGAGCACTCCATCCAGATCATGCTCGCCCGGGTTGGATTCGACCCGGGCCGCCGGGATGGCGTGGTGGACGAGCCGACCAAGGCGGCCACCCGCTCCTTCCAGCGCAAGCGCGCCCTCCCCCAAAGCGGAGTGGCGGATGTGGCCACCCGCAAGCTGCTGTACCTGGACTACATGGACGCGCTGGCGAGTCCCGGGCTGAAGCTGGACCCGAAGAAGGATTTCCTGGGACAGGGCGCCGATCCGCAGGGCAAGGCGGACTTCCAGGGGTGCGGGGAATTCAATCCCATCCTCATGTTTTCGGATGCGGAGAACCGCGCTTTCGAGAAGTCGCCCGATAAGACGGCCCGCGACGCGGAAAACTCGTTGAACCGGCGGGTATCGGTATTCCTGTTTCGACCCGGCAGCGTGGTGGATGTCCAGAAGTGGCCCTGCCCCCGCGCCCGGGAAGGCGCGACCGGCTGCCGCAAGCGGTTCTTCTCCGATTCGGATACCCGGCGCAAGTTCCAGGCCCTCCGCCGGACCAACGATGGGGACCGAAACACCTTTGCCTGCCGCTTCTTCGACCGGCTCGGCGGGACTTCCCCGTGCGAAAGCGCCAAGCCGCTGGCGACCTTGGTGCTGCGCCTGCAGGACACCCAGGAGAAGCCGCTCAAGAACCTGCCCTATCGACTGGTGGTCGGCGACCTGGAGTTCGTGGCCAAGACCAACGAGCTGGGCCTGCTGGGCCACCTGGTCCCCAAGGACTCCACCAAGGGCCAGCTGTTCCTGGACGTCGGCACTTTCGAGCTCACCATCCGCGACCTGGACGGGCCCGACACCCTGGGGGGCGCGGCGTCGCGCCTCGCGAACCTCGGCTTTCTTGGGGCCGCCGGTGCGGCGGGCGTGCCGCCCGAACGCGTCGAGTTGGCTCTGCGGGGCTTCCAGTTCGCCCACGAGTTGGAACCCACGGGTAAGCTGACTCCGGAGACGTCCAGTAAACTGAAAGCGCTCCACGGGAGCTGACCGAAAGGAAGAATCCAAGGTGGCCGACTCACCCGATCTGGGCAAAGTGGACGTTAGCCTCAACCGCCTGACCACGGTGGAGCCGCAGTGCGACCCCAAGGATCCGGACTTCGCGCGCTGGTATGACACCGGCACGGACTCCCAGGGCAATCCCATGCTCCCCATCCGCCAGGGAAACGACGTCCAGCTGTTCATTGATGGGCCCGACACTTTCGCAGCGATGGTCACGGCCATGAAGACCGCCACCGGCGGTGCCGGGAGCGGACAGTTCATCTACATGTGCAATTGGTTCTTCGACGAAACGTTTAACCTTGTGCCCGGCGAGAACCTGACAGCGATCTTGACCGCCGCGAGCAACGCCAAGGTGGAGATCCGAGCCCTGATCTGGGACCAACCGAAAACTCAGAACGGTTCGGCCGTCAAGTTCATCGATGGACTCGCCAACGGGGGAGCGGTCCTGGACAACCGGACGCTGAATTTTGGCACGCACCATCAGAAGATCCTGGTGGTCAATGGCAGCCAGGGCCTCATCGGGTTCGTGGGCGGGGTGGATTTTAATCCCGATCGCCTCAAGCACGTCTCCGATGGTGCTCCACTCCATGACGTACATGTGCGCATCGTCGGCCCCGCGGTGTTCGACCTGCTGCATACGTTCGTGCAGCGCTGGCAGGAACATCCGGACGCCCGCAAGAAGGGTTCACCGAAATTCGATCTGCTGGGGGCCGGCATTCCGGAGCCGACCGCCGCCGGGACGGCCGGCGACAAGTTTGTCCAGATTTGCCGCACCTTCGGCAACGGGGCCAGGCACGAGGGCATCGCGAAAAGGACCACCCGGATATTCCCACTCGCCCAGGAAGACCGGGGGTACGCTTTTCTCAACGGAGGATCGAATGGCCAGCAGGGCATTCGCCAGGCCCTGATCAAGGCCATCGGGGCGTCGAAGGAGTTCATCTATGCGGAAGATCAGTACATGATCAGCATGGAGATCAGTAATCTGCTCAAGGCCCAGTTGCCCAAGATCAAGAAGCTCATCCTGCTGATCACGCACTCGAGCATCAGCGACCTGCCCGGCGTCTGGCTGCGCCGAAAGAAGTTCGTGGAGAATCTACTGACTTCCCCCGACAAGGCCAAGGTGGCGATCTGCTGCCTTCACCCCGAGAACTTGCCGAGGAACCCCAAGAAGGTGGATCCCAAGGTGGACCACCTGTATGTCCACTCCAAGACCTGGATCTTCGACGACAAGTTCGCGACCGTGGGCTCGCCCAACCTGAACCTGAGGGGCTGGACCCACGACAGCGAAATATTCGCGGCGATCTTCGACGAATCCAAGGACAAACCCTGCACGCTCCACTTCGCGCACCAGCTCCGGATGAAGCTGTGGGCCGAGCACCTGAAATTGAAGGAGACGGACGTCTTTGACCCGATCGCCAGCTCCAGGGACTGGTTCTCGCCCCCCCTCTCCAGCCGCCTCATGACATACGATCACAAGGCGGACACGGATGGCTCGTTCTTCAAGCCATCGATTCTTGACGGACGGATCATTCCGGATGCCTTCGTGGACCCCAACGGGTCCTAGTGGCGGCGCGAGGCCGCGCCAGGATGCCTGGAGTCCCCGGACGGGACTCGCACCAGGAATAAGAAGAGGCAGCGTCGAACAGGCGCTGCCTCTTCCATTTTCAGGATGCTCTTCCGGGCGGATCTACCTCTTGCCCGCCCGCAGGATTCCAGCCACGCCCAGGAGGCCAACCCCCATCAGCATCAGCGGGGTCGGTTCCGGGATGCTCGGGGGAAGGTTCTCGTTGAAGTGGATGTTGTCGATGAAGAAGTCCCACGTCGGTGTGTCTTTGGGCAACGCAAAGATCTTGACCTGCGTGCCGGTCGCGGCAAAGCCGATGGTCTTCCGGCCACTGCTCAGGTTCGGAGCCAGCGTGAAATCAGCCAGATTCGCCGTGTTGTCCGACATCTCGTAGGTGACGTCCTGAGTGAGTCCGTTCAGAACATCCAGGAAGAAGTTGTGGATCGGGCTCTCAAACGTGATGGTAAGCGGGTTGGTCAGCGTCGGGTTACCGAAGTGGGCGGTGCCGTAGACCGACGTCTCGTCGGCCGGAAGGTTGGTTGTGTTTGTCAGGACGACCCCCCCGTCAAACGTTACCTGGCCATCCACGGTATTGAATACCAGATGCTGCGCAGGCCCGGCGGCGGCAAACGTGCTCGGGCCCACGATCGACTCGAAGTCGACCACGGTGGCCGAAGCGTTCCCGGGCAAACCCAGGATGCCCACCAGGGCGGCGGGCAGGAACAGAAACGCGAGTTTCGTCCTCATGATGTCTACTCCTTTTCTGCGTGGCGGTAGAAGATTGGGGGCGTGGCCGCCATGATGAATCCAAGTCCGGGAGAGAACATTCGGCAGCGCGGTTGGGTTTCTTGCGGAACCGCATCTGAAGCCGGCAGATTCTTCCACTGGAGCTTGTGAAATCTAGCGCAATCCTATTCCTCTCCCGCATCGATGGTCAACACCCTGCACGCCGTTTCGTTTTGCCTCCTGAATAGGCAGTCGTGCCGCAGCGAAGGCCTTTCGGATGACACCAGCTACTTATGCTGCAATTACTTGGACGCCACCCGCGCCGGTTCGCGGGGTGGGCGACTGGCGCAAGGCGACCCCGCGGCTGTCCGGCGAGACGCCCGAACACAAAAAAGGAAGGCAGCGCCCGTGGGCACTGCCTTCCTGATTCGACGAAACTATCTTAGACGGGGCTTACTTCCGGCCCGCCCGCACGATTCCGGCCACGCCCAGCAGGCCAAATCCCATCAGCACCAGCGGAGTCGGCTCCGGCGTGGTGGCAGGAAGGGCCTCGTTGAAGTGGATGTTGTCGATCAAGAAGTCCCAGGTCTGGACGTCCTTCGGCGTCGCGAAGATCTGCACCTGCGTGCCGCTCGCCGCAAAGCCGATGGTCTTCTGCCCGCTGCTCAGGTTCGGGGCCAGCGTGAAATCCGCCACGTTCGCCGCGTTGTCCGACATCTCATAGGTGACATTCGTGTTAAGCCCGTTCAAGACATCCAGGTAGAAGTTCGTGATCGGGTGCTCAAAAGTGATGGTGAGCGGATTGGTATAGCTCGGGTCAACCGCGTCCCCGACCCTGGCAGTGCCGTAGACCGAGGTCTGATCGGCCGGCAGGGCAAAAGCGTTGGTCAGCACGACTCCCCCGTCCACTGTGACCTGCCCGTCCACCGTGTTGAACACCAGGTGTTGGGCCGGTCCAGCCAGGACGTAGAAGCTGGGACCGACGATTGACTCAAAGTCAACGACCGTGGCGGAAGCCGGGCGGGCCGTGCCAAGGAAGCTCGCCGCAGCGGCAAACAGCGAAAGCGCTAACAGTCTCTTCTTCATGGGTCTTACTCCTTCGTCGGGGATATCGGCCGGAAAGGCCAACGGTTCATGGTTCATTCTGGTCGAGGAAGCCGAAAGCCCTGGCAGCTATCTACCAACCAAATAGTCAGAATCGGGTTTAATATTATCCAGACTGCGCGGAGCTGTCAAGAAGTAATCGGGTTCGTCGGAGGATCGAGTTCGGGTAGGATCCACGCGACAATGTTCGGCTTCAGCGCGAGCTTCGCGCCATAACGTCCTATCCTACCAAGGCTTACGTGGGCATTCGTCCACTCCGGCCCGGATCGGGCGGACCAGGAATGGTCCCGGCTTGCCTCCGCGGCCCCGTAGTACATGCCTGCCGCGAGAGATCAGAATCCGGCGGGGGGCTTCCCCACCAGCCATTTTCGCTCAATCAGGAACCTCGACCCGCCGCAGGACAACCAGGCCTCCCCGTCCTGCAGGGTCAGTTGCAGGTCCATGCGGCGTTCCGCGATCCCAGCCATGGCCTGTGTAGTTTCCAGGGCCAGCAGGATGACCTCCAGGTTCCGGCAGCGTGCCAGATCGGCCTGCGCCTTGGACCACCAGAGGTCGACACTTCTCCCGCCATAGGCATACACAATCACCCGGTCCGCCAGCCCGCACCCTTTACGAAGGCGGCGCTCATCGGGCAGCCCCACGTCGATCCACAGTTCCACCCTCCCGGTGAGGTCGCGCAGCCATAGATCGGGCTCGTCGGCGACCCCGATTCCGCGCCCGAACTCCAGCCGGTCGTGCGCGTGAAGCGCGAAGGCCAGCGCGCGCACCATCATGCGCTCGTCGGTCTCCGAGGGGTGCCGCGCCAGCGTCAGCGCGTGGTCCGCATAGTAGTGGCGGTCCATGTCGGCCACGTTGAGCTCGGCCTTGAAGATCGTGGCAGTCAGCGCCATGCGCGTCCGGGCCCGGTCTTGCGTTGCCGCGACATGGCGAAGGGCAGCCCGGCTCCCCTTACTGCACCCGCACAAATCGGCCGGTACGGGTTCCCCACGGGGTCTGGAGCCTCACGAAATAGAGCCCCGCGCCGACCCTGGCGCCGGCGGAAGTGCGGCCGTCCCAGTTGAAGGCGTGCGAGCCGGCACCCATCGGGGAATCCGTGCGCATGACCACCCGCCCATGCACATCCACCACTTCCAGGCGGACGCTACCTTCGCGCGGCAATGAGAAGCCGAGCCGCGTGATCCTGGAGCTGGGGTTGGGCTGGGCCGGCGAAAGGCTCAGCACGCGGGGCCCGCCGCCCACGCCCTCGATCAGCTGGGTGAAGGTCGCGGATATGGTGTGGTCCGCGGTGACGTTGGGAAAGTTGTAGGTGGCGACCGGCCCCACGCTCACCAAATCAACGAGCACATCCTGCACCACGTAGGTGAGCGCCGGAGTGATGGTGAAGCCCTGACCGGCCCCGGAGGCGACCACCACCGCGCCGTTCGGCGAGATGGTGCCGTTGGCGCCCGCTGTGGCGGTGATGGTGAAAGTCGGGACCTTGAACTCGCCGATCGCGAAATCACCGAATCCGGTCACCCCGGTAGCCTGCGTCGTGGTCGCGGTGCGCGTGCCGATGGTGGCGCTGTTCCAGCCCGCGCTGTAGCGGCGCACCAGGAACACCGCCGGGTTGGCGCCTCCGTCCACGTCGGTCGCGGGGTAGCTGAACGTGGGATCGAAGCTGGTGAACGAGGGCGATCCGGTCGGGGTCAGCGTCCAGTAGCGGTTCACCGACTTGGCCGGATCCAGGTCGGAACCGGCCAGGTTCGGGTGGTCGCCCGTCGCGCACGACGCGGTGAGCTCGTACGACGAGACGGCGCCGCTGATGGCCACCGTGACCGGCGCATAGCGGAGCGCATCACCCACATCGAACTTCACGGTGGGCGAGCCGGCAGCGACCAGGCGGCGCAGGGTTCCCGCCACCCAGCCGGTCGATTGGGATGCGCCCGCGACGACACCGGTCGAGCTCGTGACCAGCGAATTGCCTCCGGTGGTGATCGTGCCACGCACGAAGGAAACCGTGCCGTTCAAGGTGACGTTGCTCACGAGCGAAACGCCGCTGGCGTTATTCACCGACAGCACCGAGGTGGCGCTGGTGTTCAGGGTGCCCTGGATCCGCAGCGCCTGGGGTGAGCTGCCGCCCAGCGTCAAGGTGACCGCTCCCGCCGGGATCAGGCTCAGCGTGGCGCCGGGTTTGACTTTGATGTTGCCCCGGACGTTCCCCCCCGCACTCAGGCTGCTCAGGTTCAACGTGCCTTGCGAGACGATCAGGCTGTCCATGGTGTAGGCATTGGAGCCGCTGGGCAGGATCGTGGAAGCGCTGTTCAGTTCGAAGTCGGCGTACAGCCTGCCCGACATGGACGGGGTAAGCGCCGCGTCGAGACGGAAGCGGCTCCCGGGCTGGAAGCTCACCACGGCGTTGGGAGAGGTCGCCCCAAACGGATTGGCTCCCGCGCCCTGCGCCAGCATCGAACCGGACTGGAACACGACCGAATTGAGCGCTCCGGGAGCGGCTCCGGTTCCGAAGATGTTTCCGCTGAAACCCGTGCCCAACGTCAGCGTGGCGCCGTCCTGGAAGGCAAGTGCTCCCGCGCCGGACGCGAAAAGCCGGTGCGCGGCGCCCGTGGCGGTGATCGCGCCCCGGACCGAACCCGTGGCGCTCCCGCTGAGCGCGAGGGAAAGAGCGCTCGATCCATTGAGCAGCAGCGAGGACCCCGCCGCCAGGTCCAGTCCCAGGCCGGAGGTCCCGGCGAGAGTCAGTGTAGCCGCCGCGCCGGGCTGAAGCGCCACCGACGTGTTCCCCGAGATCTGCAGCTGCCCGATGGTCTGCGCTGGAACTCCCGTCGAAGTCACCGAGCCGCCGCCGTTGAAGATCAGGACGTCGTCCGTGGCCGGCGTGGTGCGGGTCGGCGTCCAGTTGGTCGAGGTGCCCCAGGCGGCCGTCCCGGCCTGGTTCCAGGTGTAGACGTGCTGGGTAAACGTGGCGGTAATGTTCCTGTCGCCCGTGACCAGCACGCTGAGCGGATTGATGCTGCCCGTGGCATCGCCGCTCCAGCCGGCGAAGCTCCACCCGCCGGATGGCGTGGCGGTGAGGGTCATCGTAGAACCGCCGGGGTAGGTGGGCTGGTCGGGACTCTTCGCAACCGTTCCGCTTCCCACCAACGTCACGTTCACCGTGAAATCGGAGGGCGCGAACGAGGCGGCGATGGTCTGGTCCGAGTGCACCGGGGCGAAACTGTAGCTGGTGACCGCGCCCACCGAGCCGCCGTTCACAAGCACATCCGCCACGTGGAAGCCGGCGTTCGGCGTGATGATGTAGGCCGGCGTCGTCCCGTCGCCAAAGCCCACCGGGCCGTTCGGGCTGATACTGCCGTTCGCGCCGGCCGAGGAGGTCACGGTCCAGCCTGCCCGCGTGAAGTTGGCGTGGCTCGAATCGGAGCCGATGTTTCCGGCGGCATCATGGGCGGTCACCCGGACCCGCACCGAGGTGGAAGGCAGGCCCGCGATGCTCCAGGCGTAGGAACCGGAGTTGGCGATCCCGTTGGCGATCGCGCCCGCGAACGTGGCCCCTCCGTCGTTCGAGTAGGCCAGGTCCACCGTGGTGACACCCACGTCATCAGTGGCCGTCCAGGTGATGTTCTGGCTGGAGCCGATGGGCCAGCTCTCCCCGCCCACCGGCGAGGTGACCGTGACGACGGGAGCCTGGGTGTCCGAGGTGTTGAGCGCGAAGGAAGCCACGATGGTCTGGTCGGCGTGGACCGGCGCAAATGTGTAGTTGGTCACGGCGCCTGCCGAGCTCCCATTCACCAGCACATCCGCGACGTGATACCCGAAGGCCGGCGAGATCACGTACGCGGGCGTCGCTCCATCACCCACCCCCACCACTCCATTCGGGGCGATGCTGCCGTTCGCGAGGGCGGACGAGGTGACGGTCCAGCCGGTGATCGAGAAATTGGCGTGGCTCGAGTCGGAGCCCACATTTCCGGCGGCGTCGTGGGCGATGACCCGCACCCGCGCCGTGGAGGAAGGCAGCGAGGAAATGGTCCAGGCGAAAGTCCCGGTGTTGGCCACGCCGGTGGCGATGGCGTTCGGGAAGGTCGCGCCGCCGTCGGTCGAGAAGGCGATGTCCACGGACGTCACGGCGATATTGTCCGTGGCCGTCCAGGTGACGTTGTGCGCGGCGCCGATGGCCCAGCTCTCCGCCCCCACCGGGGAAGTGACGGTCACGACCGGGGGCTGCAGGTCCGGCGCGAACGCGCCCCGCCGGGTGGCCCAGATGGTCCCGTTGAGGAACACCAGGCTGTCGGAACTCTCCGCCCAGCCGTTGAACAAGCTGCCGCCATTGCCCGTTCCATCGTCCGCGGGCGAGCTATCGGTCACGTAGACCACGCGGCCGTTGCCGTAGGTGGAGTGGGCGACCATGACGTTGACCGTGGATCCCTGGGCCTGGCCGTTGATCCAGATGTCGCCGGTCACCGTGGGGTTGGCAGCGGTGTTGAGCTGCATCACGGTTCCGGCGTGGAACGCGATCCCCGGGGCCAGGCCCGCGGCGCCGGTGATGACGGAGTCGGCCGGCGAGGGGTTCACGTTGGTGCTGGTCTGGGTGATGCTGTTGTTGGGGTCCCCCGTGACGTTGAAGTGCGCGCCAAACAGCTGCTGCGAATCCAGCAGGTTCAGGACGTGGGGGGAATCGAACCCGTCGTTGTTGCGGTCGGATGCGTTGTGGTCCGAGATCGCGAACAGCCCGCCGCCGTCCCGCACGAAATTGAAGATCGCCGTGGACTCCGCGGAGGAGAAGCGGATGTTGGGCTCGTTGGTGATGAACACGTCGTAGTTCGAGAGGTCATAGGGGTTGCTGAGATTCTGGTAGGTGATGCCGAAAGCGGAAGTCAGGGTGGCCACGGTGTAGCCGCGCTTGACCAACTGGACGCCCCAGGCGGAGTTGGCGCCGGTCCAGTAGTTTTCCGGAGTGGCCCAGGTGATGCCCGATTGGGCCGGGGAAGGTACCGGCTGGTTGACGTCGATGACCCAGTCGGCGTTTCCGGCGGTCTGGGCCTTGGTGTTGTCAAAGAGCGCCCGCTTCTGGGCGAATGCAGGCGACGCAAACAGCACGCTGGCGAACAGCAGGGCGACGAAGTGTCGAAGCATGGAAGACCCTTGCTGCCGTGGCAGCGGTTGGCGCTAAGTTGCTGAAACTCGTGGCATTTAGGTCGTGGCTTGCCACGATAATAACATATTCGGCCCGAACTGTCTCTTAAGGATGGAAGGGGGGCGGGACGCCCCTATGCCCCGTGGGCGGTTTCCAGCGCCATCTGGATCATGGCGTTCAGGCTGCCTGCCGGTCGTCCGACGAGAGCTGTTCGCCGCGGCGGATGTGGTCCGGAACAGTCAGGATCCCGAGCGCTCGGGCCCCGAATTCGGCGGCAACTCCGTACAACCCGGCCACTTCCATCTCCACCCCCAGGATGCCCATTTTCTCGATGACGTCGAACAGCTGCGGCTGGGGCGTATAGAAAAAATCTGAGGAAAAGACATTTCCCACGCGGAGCTGTATTCCCTTTTCCCTCGCGGCACGCACGGCCAATTCGACCAGCCCGTAGTCGGCCACCGCGGCAAAGTCGTGGTCCATGAGCCGGATCCGGTTGACCTTCGAATCGGTCGAGGCCCCGAGCGCAACGATCACGTCCCCCAGCTCCACGTCGGCGGCCAGCGCGCCGCAGCTTCCCACCCGGATCAGGGTCTTGGCCCCGTAGTTCCGGATCAATTCGGTGGCGTAGATCGAACAGGACGGGATTCCCATCCCGTGGGCCATCACCGAGACCCGCTTCCCGCGGTAGAGCCCGGTGTACCCGTAGACGTTTCGGACTTCGGTCACCCGCTTCGCCTGCACCAGGAACGTGGCGGCGATGTACTCGGCGCGCAGCGGATCGCCCGGCATCAGGACGACCTCGGCGAAGTCTCCGGGCTGGGCGGAAATATGGGGGGTGGGCATTCGGGCTCCTGGGTTGGGTGTTCGCCATGGAAGATCAAGGGTGGCCGGATTCTAGGCGAGAACGCGGGCGAACTCCAGCCGGGGAAGCCCCTGGCGGCGGACGCGGGCCGGTCCGGGAAGACAACCTGTGAGGTCGCAGGCGGTTCCCCGCGTGTTGACACGGATCCGGAACCCGGCTAGTTTGATGGCACAATCATCCGCTTGCCACTCCAACCGGGGGGATTCCATGTCATCCCAACCTCTGGGCCAGCGCCACGGGCTTGCCGTGAGCACCGAACATTACCTGCGCGCGATCCTCGAGCTGCGCGAGGAGCGCGGCTATGCGCGCGTCGTGGACATCGCCTCGCGGCTCCAGGTCACTCGCGGATCCGTCTCGATCGCCCTCTCCCACCTGGAGGACCGCGGGCTGGTGCAGTTCGACGCCGCCCGATTTCCCGAATTGACCCCAACCGGGCTCGAGATCGCCGCGGACGTGCGGGGGCGATACCGGATCGTGATGAGCTTTCTGGAGGAGGTCCTGGGGCTGCCCTCCGATCAAGCCGAGGCCGAGGCCTGCCGGTGGGAGCACGTGATCAGCCGCTCGGCCGCCGACCGGCTACTGGATTTTCTGCGCTTCGCCAAGGAAGTGCCCGGCCAGCAGGCGCTGCTGGAACGCTTCGGATCGTTCCGGCGCAGCGGCGCTCCGGGCGAAAAGATCGTGACGCGCGCGCCGATGGAGCGCGCCTCGAAATGACCCGCGATCCCAAGGCCTCGCATTCCGCGGACCTGCCGCTCGACCGTATCGCCCCGGGCGGCATCTCCGTGATCCGGCAACTGAACGGCGCCCCGAGCATCGTCCGCCGCATCATGGAACTGGGCCTGGTGCCCGGAACCCGCGTGGAGGTGATCCGGCTGGCCCCGCTCGGCGACCCGGTCGAGCTCCGGGTGCGCGACGTCCACCTTTCCATCCGCCGGTCGGAGGCGGCCCACATCCTTGTCCGCCCCGTCTGAGAGCCCATCCCGGCGCATCGCCATCCTCGGCAACCCGAACGCGGGCAAATCGACGCTGTT
This sequence comes from Candidatus Eiseniibacteriota bacterium, assembly GCA_025351485.1. Classification (GTDB taxonomy): domain Bacteria; phylum Eisenbacteria; class RBG-16-71-46; order RBG-16-71-46; family JACRLI01; genus JANXVU01. The sequence continues at coordinate 29,873 of JANXVU010000181.1, forward strand.
TAACCGCCTGACCGGACTGCGCCAGAAGGTGGCCAACTACCCCGGCGTGACGGTGGAAAAGAAGACCGGCGTCTGCGAACTCCCTTCGGGCAGCCGCGTGGAACTCCTAGATCTTCCGGGAAGCTACAGCCTGCGCCCGGGCTCCCCCGACGAAGTCATCGTCCGCGACGTGCTGCTGGGGCTCAAGCCCGACACCCCGCCGCCCGACCTCGTGGTCATCGTGGTGGACGCCACGCACCTCGATCGAAATCTGTACCTGGCCCTCCAGGTGATCGAGGTGGGCCGTCCGGTGCTGCTGGCCCTGAACATGATGGACGCGGCCGCCGCCCTGGGCATCCGTATCGACGAGCGGGCGCTGGAAACCCAGCTCGGCGTGCCGGTGGTCGGAATTTCCGCCGCCCGCGGGGACGGCATCGGCAATCTCCGGCGCCTGATGGAGCGCGAGATCGAGCCCTCCAACGCGCACTTCCGTAAGCTCCCACCCCACCTGGAAAAGGCCGTGCACAAGCTGGAGGGCCACCTGCCCCGGCATCCGGGCCTGCCCGAGAGAGGGCGGGATGACTTTGCCATGGCGCTGCTGCTGGACGACGGCGAGGATGACGTTCTGGCCCGCTCTGCCTCTCCCGAGACCCACGACACCGTCCGGGAGCTGCGGCGGGAGCTGGCGCGCACCGTCCCGGACTGGCAGACGCGGGACGTGCAGGGCCGCTACGGGACCATCGACGGGATCGTCGCCCGGGCGCTGCTCGCACCGGGCGACCGCCGCGACATCGTGCGCGATCGGATCGACCGCGTCCTCACCCACCGGGTGCTGGGGCCGGCCATCTTCATCCTGCTCATGGGCGCGATCTTCCAATCCGTGTTCGCCTGGGCGCGCCCGGTGATGGACGTGATCGCCGTGGGCGTATCGTCATTCTCGCAGCTCGTGGCCGGCGTGCTGCCCGAGGGGCCGCTGCGTTCCCTGCTGGTGGATGGGGTGATCGCCGGGGTCGGCGCCACCATCAGTTTCCTGCCCCAGATCGCGATCCTGTTCTTCTTCCTATCGGCGCTCGAGGACACCGGCTACATGGCCCGCGCCGCGTTCATCATGGATCGGATGATGGGCGGAATCGGCCTCTCGGGCCGCGCGTTCGTGCCGCTGCTTTCCTCGTTCGCGTGCGCCATCCCCGGGATCATGGCTACCCGCACCATCGATAACCGGCGCGACCGGCTCACCACCATCATGGTGGCGCCGTTCATGTCGTGCAGCGCACGGCTGCCGGTCTACGCCCTGCTGATCGGAGCGTTCGTGCCCAACCGCTGGATCGGGTTCATCACGCTGCCGGGCCTGACGCTCTTTTCCATGTACATCCTGGGGATCCTGGCGGCCGTGGTGGTGGCCTTCGTGCTCAAGCGCACCGCGCTGAAGGGCGGCAAGCCGCTCTACCTGATGGAATTGCCCCCCTACCGGATCCCGTCCTGGCATTCCATCTTCCTGACCGTGCGCGACCGCTGCCTGCTGTTCTTGCAAAAGGCGGGCACGGTCATCCTGGCGGTCTCCGTGGTGCTGTGGTTCCTGGCCTCCTACCCGCGCGGCGGCCCCCAGGAAGTCGAGATGCGCGCATCCATTGCCCGGGCCCAGAAGGCCGGCAACGCGGCGCAGGCCGAGACGCTCCAGAAGCAGCTGGCGGGAGTCGCGCTCAGTCACTCCTTCGCCGGGCAGGCAGGCCGGTTGATCGAGCCGGCGATCGCTCCGCTGGGATTCGACTGGCGGATCGGGATCGCCCTGATCACTTCCTTCGCCGCCCGGGAGGTCATGGTCTCGACCATGGCCACCGTGTTCAACCTGGGTGACGCCCACCAGGGATTTCATTCCCTGCCTGAAACGCTTCGAACCGCCCGCGACCCCGCGACCGGAGCGCTCTGCTACACCCCGCTCACCGGGATCAGTCTGATGGTGTTCTTCGTGCTGGCCTGCCAGTGCATGTCCACGGTGGCCGTGGTGCGGCGCGAGACCAATTCGTGGCGCTGGCCGATCTTCATGGTGCTGATGATGAACGCGCTGGCCTGGGTCACTTCGCTGGCGGTGTTCCAGGGCGGGCGAATGCTGGGGCTGGGATGAGGGGCCCGCTCGGATGGCAGGATCTGGCCGTCGGGGCCATCGCGCTCGTCGCGCTGGCCTCCCTGGTGCGGGGATTTTTCAAGCGCCGGAATTCCTCCACGCCGGCCTGTGACGACTGCCCCGGCTGTGCCGTTTCTCGGAACAGCGCCTCCCCTCCCGCCCCACCGCAGTTCATCCCCTTGTCGGATCTCTCCGACGGCCCGCCCCGCAGAATGCCGGGCGGCCCCGGCCCGGGCCAACAGGACCCCCCGGCATCTCCACCGCCTTCTGCGCATCCAAACTCCTCATCCAGTTGAGTCGGCGGGCCCATGGGTCCGCAGAAGTCTGTCCGCATCCGCAGGAGGAAGCATGTCCATCCGGCCCGTGAAACGAATCGCACAGTCCAGGCCCACCGTGGAAGGCGCCGGCGTCAAGCTGCGCCGGGCGTTCGGCTTCGGGGACACGGCGGAGACCGATCCCTTCCTGTTATTCGACGACTTCCGCAACGAGCGGCCGGCCGATTACCTTGCGGGCTTCCCGTGGCACCCCCACCGCGGGATCGAGACCATCACCTATGTCCTGTCCGGCGTGGTGGAACACGGCGACAGCCTGGGCAATCGCGGAAGCCTTGGCGCCGGGGACGTGCAGTGGATGACGGCAGGAAGCGGGATCCTGCACCAGGAGATGCCACAGGGGGATGCGACAGGGCGCATGCACGGATTCCAGTTGTGGGCGAACCTGCCCTCCAGCCTGAAGATGACGGCCCCTCGCTACCAGGACGTGAAGGGCGGCGAAATCCCCGAGATCGTGGACGACGACGGCACCCGCGTGCGCGTCGTTTGCGGCAGCTTCTGGGGCAAGACCAGCCCGGTGGACGGCATCGCGGCCGATCCCAGCTATCTGGACGTGTTCGTGCCCGCGGGCCGGCGCAGGACACTTCCGGTGGACACGCGCCGCCATGCTTTCGCCTACGTGTTCGAAGGGGGCGGATCGTTCCGGGACGCATCGGCCCCGCAAGGGGTGCTCGTGGAGACACCGGGGCCGGTGGAAACGCTGGTGCGTGAGGAGGCCGGCGACCGCTCCCTGGTGCTGTTCGACGCCGGGGACGAGGTCACGGTACAGGCGGGCGATCGGGGGATCCGATTCCTGCTGGTCTCCGGCAAGCCGATCCAGGAGCCGGTGGCGTGGTACGGGCCGATCGTGATGAACACGCAGGACGAGCTCAGGCAGGCCATGTCGGAACTGAACGCGGGCACGTTCATCAGGTAGCCGGGGGCTCGCGGGGCCGCGGGCTCCGCAGGCCCCATCCGGCTTAGTTCACGATCGCCACCACGAAGCCGTCGTAGCCCTTTTCGCCGACGGTCTGGAGCGCGGTGCAGGTGGCGCGCGGCTCCGCGCGGAGCATTTCGGTGAGCCGGCGGACCCCCTGCACACTGGGATCGGTGCTGTCGGGATCGACCACCTCTCCCCCGCGCACCACGTTGTCCACCACGATCACGGTTCCGGGCCGCGAGAGCCGGAGCGCCCAGCTGAAGTACTCCGGGTTGCCCGGCTTGTCCGCGTCGATGAACACGAAGTCGAATGGACCCCAGCCTTCTCCTGCCAGTATCGGCAGCGTCTCCGCCGCCGGCCCCAGGCGTAGCTCCACGAAATCATTCAGGCCGGCGCGGGCGATGTTGACGCGGGCCACTTCGGCATGCTTTTCGTCCGCCTCCAGCGTGACCAGCCGCCCCCCCATCACCAGGGCGCGCGCGAGCCAGATCGTGCTGTAGCCACCCAGGGTGCCTACTTCCAGAATGGATTTCGCTCCCACGGACCTGGCCAGGAGTTGTAGAAACTTTCCCTGGTTGGGCGCAACGTGGTGCGCCGGAAGCCCGGCGGCCGCGCTGTCGCGGAGCGCCGCATCCAGCGATGGGTCCGAGGGCGCCAGGGCCTCCGTAAAATACTGATCCACTGCCGTCCAGCGATCCTGCATCGATTCATCCTCCCTCACAGCAATTCCTTCAGCCGGGCGTAGCCCGCGCGGCTCACCGGCAGTTCCTTGCCGTCCTTGAGAATGGCCACCCGGCTGTCCTTGGCATAGAGCTCCAGGCGAGCCAGCCGCTCCACGTTGAGCACGCAGGAACGGTGCACGCGCACGAAGCGGGCGGGATCCAGTCCGGCTGCGATCTCGCCCAGCGGCTGCGCTTTCAGGAAGGTCTTGCCCTCGCTCCGGATGCCGGAGTAGTCGTCCTGGGCTTCGATCCAGTCCACGCGCTCCACCGGGATCACGTGGACGTTGGCGCCATCCTTGACCAGCAGTCGCTCCAGGTGCGAGCCCGGGGCGCGGGCGGCCGCCCCCAACGTGGATCCGGAAGGCTGCCGTGCGGAGGAAGATTTCTCCGCCCCCATTCGCTCGCGCACCTGCCGGATGGCCTCCGCCAACCGTTCGCGCCGGATCGGCTTCATGACGTAGTCCACGGCGTGCACCTCGAACGCCTTGAGCGCGTACTCGTCGTAGGCGGTCACGAACACCACCGCGGGAGGCACTTCCAGGAGCTCCAGCACCTCGAACCCGTCCAGCTTGGGCATCTGCACGTCCAGCAGCACCAGGTCGGGAGAAAGCTCCCCGATCCGCTTGAGCGCCTCGAAGCCGTTGGCGCACTCGCCCACCAGTTCCACGCCCGGTTCGGCTGCCAGATATTCCCGGAGCAGCGCGCGCGCCGGGGCCTCGTCGTCCACGATCACCGCGCGAATTCTGAAAACCTCAGCGGCCATGGATGTCGTTCTCCCTTCCATTCGTCGCCGGCAGGACCAGGCGCACGCGAAACATCTCCGCTTCCCGGAACACGTCCACGCGGGTGACGCGCGGATCCAGGGCGGCCAGCCGCTGCCGCACGTTCTCGAGCCCCAATCCCTGGCCGCGCCGCGCAGGCGCCTCGGGATCCCTGGGATTCTCCACCAGGATCTCCAGCAGCCCGTCCCGCACCTGCGCCTCCACCCGGACCGTTCCCCCCTCGATGCGGTCGGCCACGCCGTGCTTGACCGCGTTTTCAATCAGCGGCTGGATCAACAGCGGCGGAACCAGGCACTCGGCGGCGCCCGGGCCAATCTGCTTCTGGAAGGTCAGCCGCTCGCCGAAACGCACTTGCTCGACCGCCAGGTAGAGCTCCGCGAGCCCGAGTTCCTCCGCAAACGCCACGCGCTCCCGGGCTCCCAGACCCAGGCTGGCGCGCAGGAAATCTCCCAGCAGGCCGCACATGTGGCGGGCCGCCTCCGGCTCGGCTCCAGCAAGCGCACTAATGGAATTCAGGCTGTTGAACAGGAAGTGCGGATTGAGCTGCGCCCGCAGGGCCCGCAGCTCGGCCTCGCGGGCGGCCACCTGGGAGGCAAAGACTCTTCGTTCCGCGTCGCGCGAAGCCTCGGCAGTCAGCAGGAAGTAGTGCCCGGCCATGGATTCCGCATAGAGCACCACTCCCGACACGCCCAGGATCAACAGGTCGCGCATCGTTCCGGGGCGGTCCGGGGGCAGGTTCCAGCGGTGCTGCAACAGGGCGCCCCACAGGGCGCCCACGATGACCCACACCACCCCGGCCTGGACCGAGGCGCTCACGATGGCCAGCGCCAGCCGGTCCGGGCGGGTGGTTGCGAGCGGGTTGGCGCGGCACACCCACCATGCGGACAGGCACACGAACGCATAGAAGAGCAGCAGCGGCACCAGCCATAGCGCCAGGTGGCCCAGGGTGCGGGGATGAACTGCCTGCGCCATCGCGCCGAGGAGCAGCCCGATGCCGGCCCACGCCGCCAGGTAGAGGGCCGGGCGGAGCCGGCCCATCAGGATCGGGTGCATGTCCTAGTTCTTGATCACGATGGCGCTCCAGAGCAGCGCCCCGGTGATCACCAGTCGGCCCCTGGGACTTCCGACGGGCCGCCGGGAAGTGTCTTCCACCCCACCCATGATGGGTGTCCCCTGGTACTCCACCACCCAGTCCTCGGGAACCAGGAGGTTCACTCCTCCCATGACCAGGTTGATCTCCAGGCGGGCCACCTCGCCCTCCATCCGCGCCGAACGGAGATCGATGTCCCCGCCGCCCATGATCGCGACCACTTCTCCGCCCCGGAAACGTTGCGAGGCGACCTTGCGCGACACGCTGCTCATGAACACGTCTACCCGGAGCACGGCTGATGGGTCATAGGCATCCGATGCCGGCGGAGCCTGGCCCGCGGGAGCGGGGCCCTGGTCCGCGCGTGGCGCGGACTCAGGGGCAGCCCCGGCTCCTGCTCCTGCCCCGCCGGCTGCCCCGGAAGCCTCTGCGGCCGCCGCGGCCCCTGCTGCCGTGGCGGGTTCGAACGGCGTGGATTCGACAGGCGGAGCCGGCCTGGTTCCCCACGTGTAGGAAATGTGCGCATCCTTGTCCGCTCCACCGGCGTTCGGGGGCCACTGGCCGAAGCGCCGGGCGTCACGCCCGATGTATCCGAACTTGAGGTTCCGGTAGCCCCAGTATCCGCGCCGGATGATGGCCACCCCCAGGAACACCAACAGCAGTGGCCAGAAGTCGAATACGCCGCGGTTCACGACTCCCAGGTTGTGGAGCAGCCACCAGCTGCCAACCAGGACGAACAGCGTGCCTGAAATCGGGCGCGGCCGGGCATTGCCAAGCCCCATCAGGCGGGCCAACCCGTAGAACACCAGGAGCACCGGCCACCAGTGAAGCACCGCTCTGGCCTGGACCGCGCCCAGGTTGTCCAGCGTGAACAGCACCCCCAGAGCCATCACCGCGACCCCGATCACCACTCGGCTCGAGGAACGGTAGGAATTATCTGACATTGGAGACCTTTCCTGTCCAGGACACCGTCCAGACGGCTCCCAGAGCCAGCATCATGCCCGCCATCGCGACGACGGGCAAGAGCGGCCGCGCGTGGGGCGCAAGAACCGTGACCACCCGGCGCAGGGCGCGAGTCACGGTGAGCAGCGCCGGGCGTACTCCATCGGTCCCTGCGGCCGAAATGGCCGTGAACGCGATCATCCATGCCCACGCGGTGGCCAGCGCGAACAGCGCCGCGGCCCACGCAAAGAGGCTCCTTCGCCTCCCCGCCCGAGCCCGCTCCGGCGCCGCCGCCTGATCCCGCCGGGGCCGGCCGGACGCCAGTGCGTCGACCACGATCCCCAGCCCCCCGGCCACGATCAGGAACGGCCAGACCACGCCGAAGGAAATTCCTTGCAGTCCGAGGCTTGCCGCCAGGAGCCCCCCTCCCACCAGCATCAGCGCCGCGCCGGCCCCGGGCCGCCGCTCGGCCATTTCACCCGCGCCGATGGCGACCACGAAGAGGGGCCACAGCTTCCAGGGCGCGGAAAGATGGAATCCTCCAAGCCGGCCCAACAGCAACGCGACCCCGAACACGATCAGCACCACGCCCCAGACGGTGGAAACTCCCCTTTTCACGACGCCGGCTCCTTTCACCTCGACTCGTTCATCCCCTCGTTGACGTCCTACGGGGAGAATCTACGGCTACGCAGAGGAGATCTCGCGGGACATTCGGCGAATGGCGGAGGGGAAGCGGCGAACGGTGGTTTCCCGGGCGGGTGCGGGGGGACGCGGCGGGCTCGGCCAGGCGCGGGAGGCATCCGAGAGGATCCGGATCCCTTGAGCAGCGGGCCCATGCCCTTCCCTGCTCCCCGGACCAGCGGCTCAATCGTGCTGCACTTCGGTGCGGCTTTCCAGGAACCGGGCGAGCAGGTGAAAGTCGGACCCGGGGCGGATGAAGCGCACCTCGGTGCGCATGGTCGTGGGATTGACCAGTTTGTCGAAGGGCACGTACATCAGGTCCAGTTGCCCGGTGGCGCTCACCATATGGCCGTCCAGGTTCTCCTCCACCAGCGCGCGATAGGCTCCAATCCCCAGCTGGCTGCCCAGCATCACGTCGAAGGCATGGGGCAGGGCGCAGCGGGACTCGTAGCCGAGCTGCAGCCCGACCACCTTGCGCTCGTTGCCGGTGCGCTTGCGGTATTCGTCCGCGGCCATGCGGGCCACCAGCTTGCCAATGTCGATCTTTCCGATCGAGATGTTGCCGTGCTCGTCCTTGGGGATCTCGTGGATGAAACGTTCCGGAAGGATCTCGGCCAGGCCCTCCGCCAGGACCACCGTGCCGAAGGTTTTCTTTTCGTGCTTCTCCCGGTACAGCATCAGGTTGACGATCTTGTCCACCAGCGCCTCGACCCGCAGGCGCTTCTCCATTCGGCGCTCGCCGGTCTCGGGGTCCTCCACTTCGTCCTCGAACACCATGTCGTCGTTCACGTCCTCGAGGCTGAACACCATGTTGGCCTCACCGGCGATGCCCACGCCGTAGCACAGCCAGCCGGCTTTCCGTCCCATGCACTCGGCCACGTAGTACATCTGGGCCGCCTCGGCGTCCGACCGAAGATTCTTCATTTCCTTGGCCAGGAAGTCCACGGCGGTGAAATACCCGAATGTAAAATCGATGCCCTGATAGTCGTTGTCGATCGTCTTGGGCAGGTGCACCACCTGGATCTTCTTGGCGCCGGGGGGAAGGGTCTTCTGGTACTCGTAAAGGAAGTTGGCCGTCTTGAGCGTGTCGTCCCCGCCGATCGAGATCAGCGCGTCGAGCCCCAGATCGACCAGCGCGGAGTAGACGTTCCGCAACCGCGCCGTCTTGTCCGGGTCGCCCAGGTCCGCGCGGCCGTGGACGGCCTTTCCGGGGTTGGCCCGGGACGTCCCGATCAGGATCCCCTGGGAGTTCCGGTTCCCGGTGACGTCCTTGAGCGTGAACTCGCGGTAATGCTCCTCGGGATGGAGGCGCGCGGTGACCGGATGGTAGTCCTGGAGGAACGAGTACCCGTACATGAAGCCGATCACCTGGCGATTGTCGTCGAGGAAACTCACCGCGGCGGAACTGATCACCGCGTTCGCGGCCGGGGCGGGTCCGCCGGCAAACACGATTCCCACGCGCCGGATGTGGTCTCCCTTGCGCGGGCGTGTCTCGAGGCGGGCTTTCGTCATGGTCTTCCCCTCGCGGGTGGTGTGGGTGGTCGTCTTCTGCCTGAAGATCTCAGGCCCGAAACTATCCATTTGTGGCGCGGCTGTCAAAGATGGGCGCGATGCAGGGAGTTTCAATTCCGGGAAGGGGCTGCCACGGGGTCGCTCAGCGCTCCAGGGTGCGGTTCTTCCAGTTCCACCACTTCAGCAGCTCCGCCCGGGGCCGGGAGGTGCGGGCAAAGTACACGGCACAGCGGAAGACATAGAGGAGACATGGATCCTGCCGGGTCCCGCGCAGCACATTCAGAGCGTGATAAAGACGCTCCGGATCCCTCCGGGCCAGGGCGGCCAGGGACCGGACCCCCATGTCCCGGAGGTCCGCCGCGATGCTGGGGCCAACCCCGGGTGCCGTCTGGAGATCGTCGAACGCGGCGGGCTTCTTCCTTGAGCTCAACCTGGGCCTCCCTGTTGAAATCCTCGTTTCGCCTGCGGGGCGGCAAGCCCCCGGAACCTATGATACCCTGCCTCGTCCGGCCCGCGCACCCGCGGTCCCCGCGCCCCACCTGGAGAATTGATCATGGAGCAATACGTCGTCCTGGGCCCGCCCGTTCTGTTCTCCGCGCTGGGCGGCCTCGCGCTGGTGGCGATGATCCTGTGGGATGCATTCGGGACCGTGCTGGTTCCGCGCCGGATCGGAGGGCGCAATCGCCTGACTCGCGTATTCTACCGGGTCAGCTGGCGGATCTGGAGAAACATCGCCCGAAGGATCGGAAGACCCTCACGCCGGGAATCCTTCCTGGGATATTTCGCCCCCTTGTCGCTGCTCCTGCTGCTGGCTTTCTGGGCCCTCGGGCTCATCCTCGGCTTCGCCCTGCTGCAATGGGCGGCCAGCCTGGCCCGCGAGTCCCATCCGCGGGATTTCGCGACGCTTCTTTATCTCAGTGGAGAGACGTTCTTCACCCTCGGTTTCGGGGATGTGACCCCGGGGACCGGCGCCGGAAGACTCTTCAGCGTGATCGAAGCCGGCATGGGGTTCGCGTTCCTTGGAACCGTGATCGGGTACCTGCCCACCATGTATTCTTTCTTCTCGCAGCGCGAGATCGAAATTTCGCTGCTGGACGGGCGCGCCGGATCGCCCCCGACCTCGGCGGAATGGCTCCGCCGGGCCGCGACTTCCGGCTCCGGCGAGCACGTGGGAGCGCTGCTGCGAGAGTGGGAGCGATGGTCCGCGCAACTGCTCGAGACCCACATCTCGTACCCGCTGCTGGCCTATTACCGCTCCCAGCACAGCAATCAATCCTGGCTCGCTTCCCTGACCGTGATGCTCGACACCTGCGCCCTCATCCTGGCCGGCCTCGAAGGCCTGCGGGCCGAACAGGCGCAGCTCACCTTTGCCATGGCCCGGCACGCGATGGTGGACATCACCCAGTCGTTCGTCCCACGTTACCCCGGTCCATCCCCCGGGAGGCTGCCGCACGAGGAGTTCGAGCGCCTGATGGAGCACCTGGAACACAGCCACCTGCGGACTTCCGACCCGGCGCAGTTCGAGCGCCGCCTCGCCGAATTGCGGCTGCAGTACGAACCTTACGCCCACGCCCTCGCATCGAGCCTGCTGATGGAACTTCCGCCCTTCCTCCACCGGACCCCACGGAGGGACAACTGGCGCGGCGCTCCGTGGGACAAGCTGTTGGGGACCGCGACTCCAACCACGATCTGGAACGACGACCACTTCTAGTTCCGGGCCCGCCGCGCAGGGCAACAGGAAGCCCCGGAGGGCCATCGCCCCCCGGGGCTTCCTGATTGCAGCGCGCCGCTGGACTACCGGTAGGTGTTCCGGACTCGCCCCCAGGTGCTCGGGCGGGCCGGCGTGGCCGCAGAGCAGAACGTGGCACCGGACAGACGGATCGAGTAGTTCGCCGGCCCCTGCAGCACTCCCGGACCCCAACTGGTGATCGCGCTCGCGGCTCCGGCACCGTCGGGAGCGCGTTCGCTGGTCTGGCCCGCGACCCAAATCGCCCCGCCCGCGGAATTGGCCTGCGCCCCGTTCGGCGCCACCGCGATGTAGTAGAGCCCGGTGCCCGGAACCAGCGCATTGCTGATCTGCTTGCACCCGGCCGAACAAATCTGCGCCAGGGCTACTCCCTTTCCAGAGGCGTCGAACAGATACAGATCGGGCTGCATGATGAACAGGCAGTTGAGGCAGGCTCCGAACGCGTTGCGGTCCGTGATCAGGATGCAGTACATGTCCACGTCTTCGTTCGGAAAGGTGGCGCCGTTGATGGTGGTGAGTGCGCCGATTCCCGCCGTGGTCTGGGCGACCCCGGGCAGCGGCCCGGCATCGCCGACCTCGTTCCAGACCTGCGCCCGAACCGGGGAGGCCGCGAACAGGGCCACCGCGACTGCGAAAAGGAGTGGCGCGGCCCAGGCTTCAATTCCGACAAACCTCTGCTTCGGCGTGAACTGAGAATTCATGGGTTCCTCTTTCTGCCTGCGAGGCATGTCCGCAGGCTTGGAGTTCAAGGGTCTCGGCGTGGGGGTGCGGGCTCAAGCATCACCTAGATACGCATTATACGCCATTCTTGCCCCGTTGCACAGGACGAGGCCGCACGGGCAGCCGGCCGCGAACAGCTGAATTGCCCGTCCCCGAGCACGTTGAAACGCATCGGGTTGCGAAGCAATCCGCAAGTAACTTGGAAGGCCGGCCCGACTCCATCTTCCACGCCGTCCGATGGTGCATGAATTCCCCCCCTCCGGGTACTCTTCCCTAAAGCCGTGCTCCGAAAATGCCGAATGTACCGGGAGATGTTGTTTGGCACCCGACTTCGACTTATCGCCGGACTGCCCCGGCTCCGCTCACGACAGGAGTGACCCATGTTGTTCAGCTTCCTCCGGCGCGCCCCGATTCTCGTGGTCCTGGCCACGGCCGCGTTCAGTTCGCCCGCGCACGCCTACTGGCCGGCCGACGGCCGCCCCGTGGGAATCGTCGGGACGCAGCAGCAGAACCCGACTCTCGCCGGCGACGGGGCCGGCGGGGCCATCGTGTTCTGGACCGACAATCGTAGCGTGACCACGTTGCTATCCTTTCATCACGTGAAGTCGGACGGAAAGTTCTTCGCGGGCGTCCCGGTGAACGGGGTGCAGTACAACAAGCTCAAGACCAGCGGCCTGCGCCTCACTGCCGTGAGCGACGGCGCCGGCGGCGCCTACGCCGTTTGGCAGGAGCAGGTGCCGAGTACGTCCCTGAGCGCGGTCTACGCCATCCGGATAAGCGCGACCGGCGGCATCGTCGCGGGCTGGCCCGACTCGGCGCTGCAGGTCTCCACCACTACGCACGGTTCGGGGGCCGGACAGCCGGTGGCCTGCTCCGACGGGGCCGGCGGACTCCTGATTGCATGGCAGCAGGCGGACGCCGACACCTTCGGCTCGAATGACATCTGGGCGATTCGGCTGACGGGCGCCGGACAGCCGGCGACCGGTTGGGTGACCGGCGGCACGCTCATCTGCGCGGCCAAGAACAACCAGTCCCAGCCGCTCATCGTGTCCGACGGCTCGACCGGCGCGATCATCGGCTGGCAGGACCTGCGCGCCGCGGTGCCCGCGGGAAGCACCCCGATTCAGTTGTACGCCCAGCACGTGACCGGGGCGGGAGCGGTCGGGTGGACCGTCGATGGCGTGGGCGTCTACACCGGGGCCAACGATGCGACCGACGTGGCCATGCTCGCGGACGGCGCCTCCGGAGCGATCCTCTCCTACTCCGTGGCCCCGTCCTCTTCCTATGACCTGTTCGCCCAGAAGCTCAATTCGTCCGGCGCCAAGCAGTGGGGCGTGAACGGCGTGACCGTGTGCTCCTCGATCCTGAACCAGAATTCGAGCCAGCTTGCCACCGACGGCAGCGGCGGTGCCATCGTCACCTGGCAGGACACCCGGGCCAACGGCACCGGCGGCAGCCAGGACATCTACGTCGCCAGGATCACTTCCGGCGGCTCGGCATCCTGGACCGCCAACGGAGTGGCCATCTGCACCGCCGCCGGCCCGCAGGAATATCCGAAGGCGATCGCCGACGGCGCGAGCGGGGCCATCGTGATCTGGCCGGACTACCGCACCAACAACTTCGATCTGTACGCGCAGCGGGTGAACAGCAGCGGCGCCCCGCAGTGGACCGCCGACGGCGTGGCGCTGTGCCTCTCGCACAACGTGGACCCGACCCGGCCCATCGTCGCCATCCCCGACGGCAGCGGCGGAGCGCTGGTGGTGTGGGCCGACAACCGGAGCACCGCCGGGATCTACATGGCCAAGCTCAACGGATTCGGCGTGACCGGCCCGGCGGCCGTGGCGCTGGGGGACATTTCCGCGCAGGAAGCCCGGGGCCGGGTGGTGGTTGCCTGGTCGGCGTTCCTGGACGCGGAAGCGCGCTTCCAGGTGGTACGCTCCGAATCGGACCGCGGCGCCTACATCCCGGTGAGCGACGAATTCGACGGCGCCTTTGGCCAGGCGGACTTCCGCTGGACCGACTCGGGCGTGCGGCCGTCCGCGGAGTACTACTACAAGATCGCCTACCGCGAGGGCCAGGCCTGGAGCTATTCCTCGCCGGTCCGGGTCAGGACCTCTGCCGCCCGGATGGCACTGCGCACCGCGGGCCCGAATCCGACTTCGGGCGAGGCCCGGCTCGAATACCAGGTGCCCGCGGCGGGTGACGCCGTCCTGCAGATCTTGAATCTCGAGGGACGGCTGGTTCGCACGCTCGTCTCGGGCCACGTCGAGGCCGGCACCTCTTCGGCCACCTGGGACGGCCGCACCA
>JANXVU010000003.1 GCA_025351485.1 Candidatus Eiseniibacteriota bacterium
CGCGTCAGCATCGTGCCCGAGGAGAACTAGAGCTCCGGGAGGTCGCCCTTCGGCGATACCATCCTGGAGCAGGGCGGAACCATGAGGGAGGCGGGCCGGTCCCGCCTCCCTTTTTTGGCGCCCGGTCCCCGAGGCGCACGGGAGCGTGAGCGCCATGGATGTGGAACTGGGTGACGGTTGGAGCATCACCACGGACCCGGCCCGGATGGACCTCGACCTCATCCACGGATGCCTCGCCCGGTTTTACTGGGCCGAAGGTATCCCGCGCCACGTGGTCGCCCGCTCCCTCGAGAACTCCCTGTGCTTCGGGGTCTTCCGGGGCGGCGCCCAGCTGGGGTTCGCCCGCGTGATCACCGACCGGGCCACGTTTGCCTATCTTGCCGATGTGTTCGTGCTGGAGGAGCACCGGGGCCGCGGGCTGTCCAGGCGGCTGATGGAAGCGGTCATGGGCCACCCCGACCTGCAGGGCCTGCGGGGCTGGTACCTGAAGACGCGCGACGCGCACGCCCTGTACGAAAAGTTTGGATTCACCGGGCTCAAGAGCCCCGAACGTTCCATGGAAATCACGCGCCCCGATATCTACAAGGGCGCGGGCGGTCCGGAGCCGTAAGAGAGGAGTCGTCCAAGTGGCCAGGAAGGTCAGTGTCATCGGAGGAGGCGGAAACGTCGGAGCCTCGTGCGCGCTATACGTGGCGCAAATGGAAATCGCCGACGTGGTGATGATCGACATCGTCGAGGGCGTGCCCCAGGGCAAGGCGCTCGACCTGCAGCAGAGCGGCCCGGTGGAAGGCTGGGACGCCTACGTCACCGGCAGCAACGACTTTGCCGCCATCAAGAATTCCGATGTGGTGGTGGTGACCGCGGGCTTCCCGCGCAAGCCGGGCATGTCTCGCGAGGACCTGCTCAAGGCCAACGCCGACATCGTCCGCAACGCCTCGGAGATGATCAAGCTGCACGCGCCCCATGCGTTCGTGATCATCGTGACCAACCCGCTGGACGTGATGGCCTACCTGGCCTGGAAGACCACCGGGTTCCCGAAGAACCGGGTGATGGGCATGGCCGGCGTGCTGGACTCGGCGCGCCTGCGCACCTTTGTCGCGCTGGAGCTGGGCGTGGCCTCGGAGGACGTGCACGCCATGGTGCTGGGCGGCCACGGGGATTCCATGGTTCCGCTGCCGCGCTACACCACGGTCGGCGGAATCTCCATCACCGAGCTCCTGACCCCGGCGCAGATCGAAGCCATCTCCAAGCGCACCGCCAACGGCGGCGCGGAGATCGTGGCCCTGCTCAAGACCGGCAGCGCCTTCTATGCTCCGGCCGCTTCCGCGGCCCAGATGGTGGAGGCGATCCTCAAGGACAAGCGGCGCGTCCTGCCCGCCGCGGTGATGCTCGAGGGCGAGTACGGCATGAAGGGCCTGTTCATCGGCGTGCCCATCATCCTGGGCGCGCAAGGCGTGGAGCGCATCATCCAAATCAAGCTGTCGCCCGAGGAGCAGGCCGCGCTGCAGAAGAGCGGGGATGCGGTCAAGAAGACCATCGGCGAACTGGGTCTCTAGCATTTTGGACATACGGGCGAGGCGAAATTCGCCGCCGCCCATGGCCGCGCCCGGGCGAAGTCGCCCGGGGAATCAATATCCCAAAGGAGGAAATGGAATGGCGACAAAGACGAAGTTGGGCCTGGTGGTGATCGCGCTTGCCGCGTGCGTGGCGTTCCTCGGCTGCGGCAAGAAGGACGCCGCCACCGGGGATGCCGGAAGCACGTCCTCGGCCTCGGAGAGCTCCGCTGCCGCTCCGGCCGCCACGGACACAGCCAAGGCCCCCGCCGCCGCTCCGGTCAACATCGACTATGCCGCGATCGACAAGGAAGCCCCCGTGGGCCGCGCCGGCATCGACGCCGCCCTGGCCGCCAAGGGCAAGGTGCTGTTCACCAGCAAGACCTGCGTGGCCTGTCACGCGTTCGGCAAGAAGCTGATCGGGCCGGACATGGCGCCGGTCGCCGACCAGCGCGGCGCGGGCTGGATGAAGGCCCAGATCCAGCACCCCGACCTCATGACTGCCAACGACCCCATCTCCAAGCAGCTGATGAAGGAGTCGAACAACACCCAGATGGTGGTTCCGGGCGGCGTGACCGAGGACGAGGCCAGGGCGCTGATCGAGTACATCCGCACC
>JANXVU010000007.1 GCA_025351485.1 Candidatus Eiseniibacteriota bacterium
GGCGAACAGCGCGGCGCCGATCGCCGCGGCCCGCTCGTCCAGCAGCCGCCGGCCCAGCGCCCACACCAGGAGAGTGCAGCCGAGCAGCAACGCCAGGTTGACCGCGTGGTAGGGAAGGCTGTGCATCCCTGCCAGGTCTCCCATCAGCTTGAAATGAATGTCGCGGGAGAACGGCCGCAGGTAGCCGCCGAGGCGCAGCGGATGCAGCAGGGCTTCGGGCCAGGACCGCCGGGAGGCGGCATCCAGGAACACGAAGTCGTCGTTGTAGAATGTGAGCGAGAGATGGCGCGCGAGGCGGAGCGCCGCGGCGGCCATGAGCAGGGCCGGGACCAGCCAGGCAAGCGATTGGGCCTGGAGCCGGGGCGCGGGGGCCCGGGTGGGGAGCGGTTTCCGGCGCGGATTTCGGTTGGGTTTCACGATCTGGGAGCCTGCCAGAGGGACCGGGAGGGGTCAAGACCGGCAACGGGCTGTCCGATAATGGGGCCAAAGGGGGAGAATTCTTGGGCAAGGAAATCCGATTCGATTCCACCGCGCGCGCGGTGCTCCGCCGGGGCCTCGACCGCCTGGCGGAGGCGGTGCGCGTCACCCTGGGTCCCGGGGGGCGGAACGTTATGCTGCACACCGGGCGTGGCGGGCCGGCCATCACCAGCGACGGAGCCACCATCGCCCGCGAGATCGAGCTGCCCGATCCGCTGGAAAACCTTGGCGCAGGCCTGGGACGCGAAGTTTCCGCGAATACCCAGGAGGCGGCCGGGGACGGCACGTCCACCGCGGTCGTGATCGCCCAGTTCCTGGTGGACGAGGGCTTTCAGGCGATCGAGGCCGGCGCCCATCCGGGCGCGCTCAAGCGCGGCATGGAGCTCGCCCGCGAGGCAGCCCTGGCGCATCTGCGGGAGTATTCGGTCCAGCTGGAGACGCGGAAAGGGATCGCCGGGATCGCGACCGCCGCCGCGGGCGGCGACACCCGGCTCGGTGAGCGCATCGCCGAGGCCGTGGAGCGCGTCGGCGCGCGTGGCCCCATCCGGATCGAGTCCGGGGAGGCGCTGGAGCCGCGCCTGGAAATCTCGGAAGGCCTCCAGTTCGACGCAGGTTACCTCTCTCCGTATTTCGTGAATGAGCCCGAGGAGATGCAGGTCCGCTTGGAGGATTGCCTGGTGCTGGCTTTCGAACAGGCGGCCTCGCGGGCCGAGGAGTTGCGCCCGGCGCTGGAGGCGGCCGCCGGGGCCGGCCGGCCGCTGCTGCTGGTGGGGGACGAGCTGGACGGCGACGCGCTGGCGGCGCTGGTGGTGAACCGCTTGCGGGGCGCGCTGGAAGTGTGCGCGGTGCGCGCCCCGGGCTTCGGGGAGCGCCGCCGTGAAATGCTGGAAGACCTGGCGCTGTTGACCGGCGGCCAGTTCCTTTCCGGCGCCGAAGGGCGCACGCTGTCGTCCATGGGAGAAGCTGCGTTCGGCCGCGCCCGCCTGGTCACCGTGGGACGGGACGTGACCACCGTGATCGAGGGCTTCGGTGTTGCCGGGCAGGTGGAGGCCCGCCGCACCCAGGCGATGCAGGATCTCGAGCATGCCACCGGGAGTTTCGAGCGCGACCGGCTGCGGGACCGACTTTCCCGGCTCAACGCCGTCCTCGGAGTGATCCGGCTCCCCGCGGATCAGGCATCCGACCCGCACGAGAGGCGCGCCCGCGCCGAGGACGCGCTGCGCGCGACGTGCGCCGCGGTGGAAGAGGGCGTGGTGGCAGGCGGCGGGGCCGCGCTGGTGCGGGCCGGGTCGGCCGTGGAAGCGCTGGGGCTCCACGGGGACGAGGAGACCGGCGCGCGGATCCTGGCCGGGGCCTTGGGAGCGCCCGCGCGGAACATCGCCTGGAACGCCGGCTTCGAGGGCGCCGCAGTGGTGGAGAAGCTCCTGCGGCTGGATGAACCCATGGGATTCGACGTCCGTACCGGGGAATTCGCCGACTTCGTGGAGAAGGGGATCGTGGATCCGCTGAAGGTGGTCCGCGTGGCGCTCCAGCAGGCGGTCCACGTCGCCGGGATGATCCTCACAACCGATGTGCTGGTGCTGGGCCCCGAGACTCTTCCGGAGAGCGACGGGACGGACTGAGCCGCGGCGGCCCCTGCCTTGACAGTGCCCCAAAATCGGCCTATATTGTTTGAATGATTCCGTTTAAGCGCGCCGACCGGCTCGGCCAGTTGCCTCCGTACCTGTTCGCGGAGATCGATCGCCTGAAGGAGGCGGTCCGCGCCAAAGGCATGGACCTGGTGGACCTCGGCGTGGGCGATCCCGACCTTCCCACGCCCATGCCGGTGGTGGAAAAGCTGCGCAACGCGGCCGCCAACTCCACCTACCATCGCTATCCCTCGTACTCGGGCCTGCCTCTCTTCCGGCAGCGCGTCGCGAAGTTCTACCAGGATCGCTTCGGCGTCACCATCGATCCCGACCGCGAAGTGCTCGCGCTCATCGGTTCCAAGGAGGGCATCGGGCACTTGCCGCTCGCGGTGGTCAACCCGCTGGAGCGCGTGCTGATCCCGAGCCCCGGCTATCCGGTGTACCGTTCCGGGACGCTGTTCGCCGGGGGAGTCCCGGTGGATCTCCCGCTCCTGGCGGAAAACGGGTTCCTTCCGCAAGTCAGCGACATCGAGCGCGCGTGCCCGGCCAAACTGATGTTCATGAACTACCCGAACAACCCCACTTCGGCCACCGCGGACGTGGGGTTTTATCGCGAGATGGTCAAGCTGGCCGAGCGGCATCGCTTCTGGATCGCCAGCGACCTGGCCTACTCCGAGATCACCTTCGACGGCTATCGCGCCCCCAGTTTCCTGGAGGCTCCCGGCGCCCGCAACGTGGGCCTCGAATTCCTGTCGCTCTCCAAGACCTACAACATGACCGGCTGGCGCGTGGGCGCGGCGGTGGGCAACGCCGACCTGATCGCGGCGCTGGGCGCCGTGAAGAGCAACCTGGATTCGGGGACCGCGCAGTTCATCCAGGAGGCCGCGGTCGCGGCGCTGGACCTGCCCGAGTCGGCCCACCTGGGCCCGCTGATGGAGACCTACAAGGAGCGGCGCGACCTGGTGGTGGCGGCGCTCCGCAAGATGGGGGTGGAGGTGGAGGTGCCCAGGTCCACGATTTACGTGTGGGCCAAAGTGCCGGGCGCCGGTGACTCCGTGGCGTTCTCGCGGGCCCTGCTGGAGCAGGCCGGCGTGGTGGTCACGCCGGGCATCGGATTCGGCGCGGCGGGTGAAGGCTTCTTCCGTATTTCGCTCACGACTCCAACCGAGCGCCTGCGTGAAGCGGTGCGCCGTATGTCGGAGCTCCCCCAGTGGACTGGATCCGCCTGAGCAACCTCAGCCTCTTCGGGCACCACGGGGCCCACGAAGAGGAAATGCGGCTGGGCCAGAAGCTCGAGTTCGACATCGAGCTGGGCATGGACCTGTCCAGGGCCGGCCGGTCCGATCGCCTGGAAGACACCATCAACTATCGCGATGTGTACGGGCGCGTGGAGGACCGGGTCACCCGGGAGCGCTACCTGCTGCTGGAGGCGCTGGCCGAGGCGATCGCGCAGGACCTGTTCGTCACCTACCCCGAGATCCTCGAAGTCCTCATCCGCGCGCGCAAGCCCAACGTGCCTTTCGCCGGCGCCATGAGCCACGTGGGCGTCGAAATCCTGAGAAAGCGGCCATGAAGCGAGCCTACATCGGGATCGGATCCAACCTGGGGGACCGCGAGGCGACCATCCGCCAGGCGGTGGACCAGCTGGCGGAGCTGCCGCAGTCGCGGCTGGTCCGGCTTTCGTCTCTGTACGACTCCGATCCGGTGGGCCTGCTGGACCAGCCACCGTTCCTGAACACGGTGGCGGTGCTCGAGACCGACCTGACTCCGCAGCAGCTCCTCTGGAACCTGAACCTGGTGGAGCACCGGCTGGGACGAGTGCGCACCAAGCACTGGGGCCCGCGCACCATCGACCTGGACATCCTGTTCTACAGCAACCTGGTGCTCGACGAGCCCGACCTGGTCATCCCGCACCCCGAGGTCGAGAACCGCGCCTTCGTCCTGATTCCGCTCAACGAGATCGACCCCTTCCTTCCACATCCCCGCACCGGCCTGGTGGTGAGTGAGATGCTCAAGAGCCTCAAGAGCTATCCCGCCGTGCGCCGGCGCGGCCGCCTCTGGTAGGAGCGGATGGCCGAACCTTCCTATATCGCGATCGAGGGCGTGATCGGCGTGGGCAAGACCAGCCTGTCGCGCCTGCTGTCCGAGCGCCTCAAGTGCCGCCTGCTCCTGGAAAGCCACGAGGAGAATCCCTTCCTCTCGGAGTTCTACAAGGACCGGGTCCGGTTCGCGTTCCAGACCCAGATGTTCTTCCTGTTCAGCCGCTACGACCAGCAAAAGGAATTGCGCCAGCGGGACCTGTTCGACAACCGGGTGGTGTCCGACTACCTGTTCCAGAAGGACAAGATCTTCGCGAGCATTAACCTGAGCGACAAGGAGCTGAAGCTCTACGAGATGATCGTCAACGCCATCGAGCCCGAGATTCCCAAGCCGGACGTGGTGGTCTACCTGCAGGCGCCCACCGAGACGCTCCTGAAGCGCGTGGAAAAGCGCGGGCGACCCTACGAGGCGGCCATGGAGCGCGAGTACCTGGAGCAATTGAACCAGGCGTACAACTACTTCTTCTTCCACTACGACCAGGCGCCGCTGCTGGTGGTGAACACCCGGGACATCGACTTCGTGGAAAATGAGCGGGACCAGGGAGACTTGTTGAAGCGCATCCTAGAGCACCGCGAGGGCGTGGGCTACTACGCCCCGCTTAGCCATGGGAGCGAATCATGAAGCGCGTGAACATCCGCGACATCCAGGCCATGAAGGTCAAGGGCGAGCGCATCGCCATGATCACCGCCTACGACCATCCGTCGGCGCGACTCATGGACCAGGCGGGAGCGGACGTGCTGCTGGTGGGGGACAGCCTGGGCATGGTGGTGCTGGGCTACGAGAGCACCCTGCCGGTGACCATGGAGGACATGATCCACCACACCCGGGCCGTGGCGCGGGCCACCCCGCGGGCGATGGTGGTGGCGGACCTGCCGTGGATGTCCTATCACGTGAGTGTCGAGGAGTCGGTCCGTAACGCCGGCCGGCTCATCAAGGAGGGCGGCGCCGACGCCGTCAAGCTGGAAGGCGGCACCGACCGTATTCCCACCGTGGAGGCCATCCTGAGGGCCGAGATCCCAGTGATGGGACACGTAGGCCTCACCCCGCAGTCGGTGCTCGCTTTTGGCGGTTACCGGGTGCAGGGCAAGGGCGTCGAGGCCGCCGGCCGGATCGCCGCCGACGCCTCCGCGCTGGAGGAGGCCGGCTGCTTCTCGATCGTGGTCGAGGGCGTGCCCGCCGCCGTGGGGCGCGCGCTGACCGAGCGGCTCACCATTCCGACCATCGGGATCGGCGCGGGCCCGGACTGTGACGGCCAGGTGCTGGTGTACCACGATTTCCTCGGCTACGGCTCGGACTCTCCCCCCAAGTTCGTGCGCCGCTACGCCGAGGCCGGCCAGGAAATGCGCGAGGGGGCCGTGCGATTCATCAAGGACATCAAGGAAGGCAAGTTCCCGGGCCCCGAGGAAAGCTACTGATGCCCGCGGCCCTGCCCATCCTGCGCTCGGCAAAGCAGATGCTGGACTGGTCGCGCCGGGAGCGCGCCGCCGGGCGCAGCATCGGGTTTGTTCCCACCATGGGCGCGCTGCACCGGGGGCCCCTGAGCCTGGTGCAGCGCGCCCGCCGCGAGAACGACCGGGTGGTGGCGAGCATCTTCGTGAACCCGATCCAGTTCGCCCCGGGCGAAGACTTCGAGAGCTATCCGCGCGACCTCGCCGCCGATCGGGCGGTGCTGCGGGCCTCGCGCTGCGACGTGGCTTTCGTGCCCGCGCGGGCAAGCCTCTTTCCGCACGGATTTCAGACCGTGGTGACCGTGCCGGGGCTTTCCGCCCCGCTTTGCGGGCGGTTTCGCCCCGGCCACTTCGAGGGTGTGGCCACCATCGTGGCCAAGCTGCTCCACATCGTCGAGCCCGACCGGCTGTACCTGGGCCAGAAGGACTACCAGCAGTCGCTGGTGATCAGCCGCATGATCCGGGACCTGGACCTGCCGGTGCGCCTCGTTACCGCGCCCACCGTGCGCGAGGAGGACGGGCTGGCCATGAGCTCCCGCAACCGCTACCTGAGCCCCGAGGACCGCCGCCGCGCCGCGGGCATCCAGCGCGCGCTGCAGGCAGGCGCGCGCGCGGTGCGCCGCGGGCTCACCTCGCCGGCGCGCGTCCGCGCGCTGGTGCGCGCCGCGCTCAAGGGCATTGGGCGGGTGCAGTACGTGGAAGTGCTGGACGCCCGGGACCTCACCGCGCCGCGGCGTCTCCAGGGGCCCACGGTGCTCGCGGCGGCCGTGTTCGTCGGAAGGGCCCGGCTCATCGACAACGTGGTGGTGAAGGCATGAACGAGCGCGCTTCGCTGATCCTGGCCGCGGGCAAGGGCACCCGGATGAAGTCCGACCTGGCCAAAGTGCTGCACCCCATCGATGGTCGGGCGTTGGTCGAGTACGTGGTGGACACGGTGGAGGAGCTGCAGCTCCATCCAAACGTGGTGGTGGTGGGCCACCAGGCCGACCAGGTGCGCGAGACG
Organism: Candidatus Eiseniibacteriota bacterium; assembly: GCA_025351485.1. Lineage (GTDB taxonomy): Bacteria > Eisenbacteria > RBG-16-71-46 > RBG-16-71-46 > JACRLI01 > JANXVU01. The sequence continues at coordinate 6,657 of JANXVU010000007.1, forward strand.
CTCCGGGGACGCGACGTGGTGTTCGCTGACCAGACCGAGCAGCTTGGCACGGCCGACGCGGTGCGCCGGGGGGAAGGGGCCCTGGAGGGTTTCACCGGAACCCTGGCGATCCTGTGCGGCGACGTGCCCATGCTCCGCCCTAAGACGCTGCGGGAGCTGTTCCGCCGGCACGATGAGGGCGGCTACGACGCCACCATCCTGACCGCGGTGCTGGTGGACGCCACCGGCTACGGCCGCATCATTCGGGATGCCTCGGGCGAAGTGGTCAAGATCGTGGAGCACAAGGACGCCACCGACGCCGAGCGCGAGGTGCGCGAGATCAATTCCAGCACCTACTGCTTCAGCTACCCGTGGCTCCACCAGGCGCTGGCCGAGGTGCGCGCCGAGAACCGCCAGAAGGAGTTCTACCTGACCGACACCATCGCAATCCTGCGCGCGTGGGGCCGCCGGGTGGGCGCGTGGGCTGCCCCCGATCCGCGCGAAGTGAGCGGGATCAACACGGTGGAGCAACTCGAGGAAATGGAAGCCTACAAGCACGAACGGGAGAACGAGTGATGGAACGCCTCTGGGCCACATGGCGCATGGCCTACATCGGGGGCAAGCCCGCCCGCGGGTGCGTCATGTGCCGCATCGCCCGCTCACGCACCGACCGCCCGGCCTGGGTGGTGGCGCGGTCCGCGCATTCGCTGGTGGCGCTCAACGCCTTTCCATACAATAGCGGGCATGTCATGGTGGTGCCCAAGCGGCACTCGGCCGGGCTCACCGGGCTCACCGCGGCCGAGCGGGCCGACCTGATGGAGCTGCTGGAGCGCACCGAGCGGGCGGTCCGCCGGGCCTACAAGCCCGAGGGCATCAACGTGGGAGTGAACATGGGCCAGTGCGCCGGGGCCGGCGTGCCGGGCCACGTCCACATCCACCTGCTCCCGCGATGGGGCGGGGACACCAATTTCATGCCCGCGCTGTCGGGCACCAAGGTGATGCCGGAGAGCCTCGCCGCCACGTGGAAGAGACTTCGCGCCGCTTTCAAGGAGGAAAGCTGATGACCCGTCGCCGCACCACCCGCCGCAGGAAGAAGTCCGGCAAGGGAGGGAACGTGCTGGCCACGTCCATCCTGGTCCTGACCCTGGGCCTGGTGGCCGTGTTTGCCGGTTCCGCCGTGTTGCGCCTGGCCAGGGAGCGGGGCGCCTCCGGCCGCGCGGCCCTGAGCGCCTCCGCCGGCACGCCCGATCCGACCCACGACCGCAGCCTGGCCGCGCATTCGCAGGTGAGCGTCGAGATCTGGAACGGGAGCGGCTCCCAGGGAGCCGGCCAGAAGGTGGCCGAGGCGCTCAAGGACGGCGGTTTCAAGGTGGGCGAGGTGCGCAACGCCGACCGGAGCGACTACGGGGCCACGCTGGTCGTGGACCGAAAAGGCAATCGCCGCGCCGCGGAGGAAGTGTTAAAGTACCTGCACGGCGGCTATCCGCTGGTCATGAGGTCTGCCACCGCGTCCGCCGACGTGCGAGTGGTGGTGGGCCGGGACCAGGAAGGGCTCCGCCTGAATCCCTAGATCGGCGCGGGCCCGGCGAGGGCGCGCTCCAAAGGAGAAAGCATGTTCGGCCTAGGTTCCTCGGAAACCCTGATCCTTGTTCTTGTGATCGTGCTGCTGTTCGGCGCCGGGCGCATCCCCGAGCTTGCCAAGTCGTTTGGCAAGGGCATCAAGGAGTTCCGCAAAGCCACGCGCGACGAAGAGGACAAGACCCCGCCGACGCCCCCGGGCAACAAGCCCATCGAGTAGTCCACGGCTGCGGCTCGTGCCGCACCCGGAACTCATCCAGGAAATGAAAAGGCCCGCGAGCTTGCGCACGCGGGCCTATCTTATTGGGCGGCGGGAGAGGATCTAGCCGGCCGACTTCATCTGCGCGCGGAAGTCCTTGACCTTGGCGTCCCTCTGGATCTCCTTCGACCAGGTCTGGAGATACTCCTGGCGTTTCTGCTGCGAGAGGCTCTGCTTGGTCTGCAGCATCTGCCCCGCCACTCGGGCCGGGTCCAGCGCGGGCCGGTCGGTCACGCGCAGCAGGTAGGCGCCCTGGTCGCCGCGGATCACCCGCGGCTGGCCCACCGGTAGCCCAAAGGCGGCGCCCACGACCCTCGGCTCGCCCTTCAGGATGGGATTCATGAACGGGCCGTTGCGCGCGAAGGACTCGGTGGCCAGCGACATCTTGAGGGCCTTGGCGGCGTTCTCGAGGCTGCCGGCAGCCGTCACCTGGGACAGGAACTGCTTCGCCTGCTCTTCGGCCTTGTCCACCGATTTGTCCTGGGCCACGCGGCTCCGCACTTCACTCTCCAGATCGGAGAGGCTGCGCTGGCCCGCGCTGCGCCGGTCGGTCACCTGCACCAGCAGCAGGGCGCCCGGCTTGTCCACGATCTCGCTCAACTCGCCCTTCTTGTTCTGGAACGCGAAGCGCACCAGCTCGGGCAGTTCGGCCAGCGCCGGAGGCGGGGCGTCCTCGGTGAAGAAGCCGGTCCGGAAGAGCTGCTTCTTGGCGCGGCTCGCGGCATTGTCCAGGCCGTCCTTGCGGGCCTGCTCGCGGATCTGGTCCAGCTCGGCGCGCGCCTTGGCGAGACTGGCCTCGCCCGCGTGCACCGACACTTTAAGGTCGATGATGTGCCGCTTGTCCTTGCCCTTGTCGGTGACCGGGCCGATGTACTTCACGATGTGGTAGGAGTCGCCAGAGAGGACCGGCGGGGTGATCTCGCCCGGCTTGAGCGCCCAGATGGCGTCCTCCAGGGCGTGGACCAGCTGGCCCATTTCCACGAAGTTGCCCGGCTTGCCCGTCGGGGTGCTGCCCACCGGCTGGTCCGAGACCTGGTTCGCCAGGGCGGTGAAGCCGGTGTCCTGCCTGGCTTCGCGGTAAAAGTTCTGCGCCTGGCTCTCGGCCGACTTCTGGTCCTCGATGGTGGCGTTCTTGGTCACCGATACCACGCTGATGCTGGCCTCTTCGTCCCGCTTGAACTCCGCCTTGTGCTTCTCGAACCATGCTTCCATCTCCGGGCGCGTGACCTGGTTGGGCTGCACTGCGGTGGCGGCTG
>JANXVU010000041.1 GCA_025351485.1 Candidatus Eiseniibacteriota bacterium
ACGATAGCGCTCGTGGATTGCCTTGAGGTACTCGTGCCGGCCCATGCTGGTCATCTCCATTTCACCCTCCCGGGGGAGGGTAACAAGTTAGATGACTCGACGATCCACCCTCGGGTTACATATTAGGCGGCGCGATGCGCCACCTTGACCGTGGCAGGGCGTCGAACGTAGCCTGAAGTCATGAACGAACTTTCCTGGAGAGAGCGAACCGGGCTGTTCCTTTCCACGGTCAGCCTGGTCCTGTGGTCGGGTGGTTTGGTGCTGATGGGGGCGCTGGTGGCCCGCCACGTGTTCCTGGGCTCCGGACTCGACCGGGAACAGGCCGGCGCGGTGATGGCCCCGCTGTTCCTGGGTTTCGGCCGCTGGACCCTTGTTTACATGGTGATGCTGACGGTGGGAGAGTTCCTGCGGGTGGGCGCGCGCCCGCGGACCCCCGGCGTGTTCGGCATCTGGGCGATGCTGCTACTCGCCGCCCTGAGCATGGGCGCCGTCAGCATCCTGCAAGTGAATCCCCAGATCGAGCTGCTGCGCCGGGCGGGCGTGCACAGCGGCGTCGGCCCGGAAGGGATGCGCTTCGAGCGGCTTCACCGACGCTCCGAGCAATTCGGCAAGGGGCAGGTGCTGGTGTGCCTCGGCCTGCTGGGGCTCATCTGGTTCGGCCCTTCGGGGCGCGTGGAGGAAGAGTGATTCTTTTCGCGCTGTTCCTGGCTGCCTCGGCCGCCGTCGAGTCCAGCGCCACCGCCGTTCCGGTCCATCTTCGCAATCGGGACGCCGTGCCCGGCTTGCCGGTGCGCGGGCCGCGGACGGGTCGCCTGATCGCGAAGCCTATGGGCGCTCCGCCCGTTACCGCCGCCACCGACCGGTTCTACGCCTGGCCCTGCCCGTCCAGCCACGACGAGATGCGCGTGCTGCTGACCCGCTTTGGAACGCGCGCCGACTCCAACCAGAACATCGTGCGCCTCCTCATCACCAGCAGGCGCGATCCGGTGGGAATCGAATACCGCGCCAATGCCACCACCCACGAGGGGGTGGAGCCCGACACCACCCTCATGTGCACCGACCTCAACGGCGACGGCGAGCCCGACATCGTGGTGCGCCGCACCCTGCGCGAGCTCCCGAGCACCGGGCAGTTCATCGAAGTGGTCGGCACGCACCGCGGCAAGGTGCGGCGTTGGATCGGGCGCGAGAACGGCCGCATACCCAAGGACATCGTTCGGCTGAAGGGCAGCGACGATATCCTGATCTGGGTCACCGAGCCCCACGGCGAAACCTTCCCCTACCGCCGCGCCGACCCTCCCATGCGCGATCGGCTCCTGCTGCTGCGCGACACCACCTGGGTGGACGTGAGCGCCGCGCATCCCGAATGGTTCGCGCCCACGCTCAAGGTGTCCGAGATGATGTGCCAGATGCGCGCCACCATGAAGAAGTTCGACGTGGACTGGGCGGTCAACCTGCTGCAGCACACCTGGGGCCTGATGGAGATTGGAAAATCCGCGGAGGCGAAGGAGTACTTCGAAGACCGCTTCCGCCGAGCCGGCACCATGGAGCCCGAGTTGCACCAGTACCTGGAGGCGGAACGAAAGCTGCTCAAGAAGGAGTGGAGCGGGAAGTGATCTGCATGAGGCGCCTGGTCCTGCTCGCTATCTCGACTCTCGCCCTTGGGATACCGGCAGAACCCGTGTCCGCCGGACGCGAAGATTTTCCACCGACATTGATCGGCCGCAGTTGGGCTCTGCCCATGCCGGATCTTCTGTCCGTGGCGAGGGACTGTAGCTCGGCTGTACTCGCGGAATGTGTGCAGGAAGAGGGCATGGGTGTCCCCGCACTGTTCCGCGTCAAGCGCACGATCGCTGGAGACTCGCACCCGACGGTTGCGGCATTCATGCAGATTCCGGACGGATTGAATGTGCGATTCCGCGCAGGTCAGCGCTATACCCTCTTGTTGAAGCCGGCGTCGATTCTGCCCTTCGAGACACCCGGAACCCGAGGGAGAATCAAACCGGCTGACTTTGAGGTGATTCTGATCCCCAAACTAAGCGGATTCCCAGTGGAGTCGGCGGATGAGGAGGTCTCGGTAGGGCGCCTGCAAATCGTCTGGACCCTTCCCAAACAAACTCCCCAGGGAATCCGGAAACAAGTGTTGGTTTTGCTGAAGAGTGAGGCAGAAACCGACCGCACCATGGGGACTTCCTTGCTTCTCTATCACGGTGAGCTTTGGACAGAAGAATTCCGCAAGCCCCTGGTTCATCTCCTGCATTGGAAGACAAACTTCGGCATGGACGCCACGGAACTTCTTGCGCTCCATCCCGGCCCTGAATCTCGTCAGTGGGCGCTTTCAGAGATTCGAGACCCGAACTCTGATCACCCCCAACAGGCCGTGTTCATCGCCGGAGCAGACACGGACTCCACCGTGCAGGCGCTCTTGGAGCGCGTCGCCACGGGCGAGTCAGGGCTGGCATGGATGGCGACACTCGTCCTGAATCCGGACCGCTATCCGAGTCATAGAAGAGCTCTGGTGGCGATCGCATCGAGTCCACCCCGGTTCGCCGACCTGACAACTATGGGCCCCTTCGCCCGCCAGATCGCCCTGTGGCGGTTGTGCGCGGACACCACGAAGACAATGAAGGCAGCCATCTATGAATTCATTCGCGCTCAAGAGGGCAGGGAAGTTCTGTGCCCATGCCTGACCGACTCCCAGGTCCACGAGGCCATGGCGTTGAACGCGAACCATGGAAGCCCGGACGAGTATTTCAAGGTTGTAGCGGGAGATCTGGAAGCGCTCCGCCGCCACGATCAAGCCTCCCTGCCGGAACTGAGAAGACGTCTTGAGGGAATTCGGTCTCGAACTGGCGGGGACCCGCCATCTGCAGGGGGCGTGGAGACTACCCTGAAGGAGTTCTTCTGGGCGGAACCAGAATCTGCATTCGCGATATGCAAAGGTCTCGCGCTCACTGGGCCGCCCTCAGTCCGAACGGGCGCGGTGCAAGCGCTGCTGGAAGCCCGTGATCCCCGAGCCGCTTCGGTCGCGCGCGACTTGTCGGGTATTCCGTGCGATCCCGCCCACTACGATCTCATTCAGGCCATTTCAAGTGCACTTGCACAGTATGGTAACTCCGGTGATTCGCTGATCTTTCGGAAGTGGGCAAAGGAGTGCGACTTCGTCCGAGCCAATGCCATCCAGGGCATGGGCCTTACATGTGGATTGGACGCAATGGCCCAGCTCATCGACGAAGTGATCGGCCCGGACGCGGAACTCGCGGTGGTGCGGAGCTACCAGATGATGGGGGCGAAAGTGCGGGACATGCTGGCGGGGCGGGCGGCCGCGAAGGCCGCGCCCAGCCACTGAGGAGCTAGATCTCCATCGCCTCGAGCATGGCCTCCAGGGCCATGTCGCACACGCGGTCCAGGTCCTCCTGCGTGTGCGCCAGCGACAGGAACATCGATTCGTGGAGCCCAGGCGGCATGTAGATTCCGCGGGCGAACATGGCGCGGGCGAACGCGGCGAACTGGCGCGGGTCGCCGTGCGACACGTCCGACCAGTTGTACACCGGCATTTTGGTGAAGTGAATGCTGAGCATGGAGCCGACCCGCTGCACCACCATGGGAACGCCGGTGCCGGCCGCCGCTTTCTGCAGGCCCGTTTCCAGGCGCGCGCCCTTGGCTTCCAGCTGCGCGTAGGCGCCCTCGTCCTCCAGCGCCTCGGTCACGGCGAGCCCCGCGGCCATGGCGGGGGGGTTTCCGGCAAAGAGTCCCGCCTGGTGCACCGGGCCCTGCGGAGCCAGCATGTTGATCACGTCGGCGCGGCCGCCGATGGCGCCCGAAGGCAGGCCGCCTCCCAGCACCTTGCCCAGACACGTCAGGTCCGCGATCACGCCGTAGAACTCCTGCGCTCCCCCGCGTCCCAACCGGAATCCCGTGACGGTCTCGTCAAAGATCAGCAGCGAGCCGGCTTCCCGGGTCAGGTCGCGCAGCGCGCGCAGGTAGCCGGTCTTCGGGGGCACCACGCCCATGGAGGTGGGCACGGGCTCCACGATCAGCGCAGCCACGTGGGCATGATGGCGCTGGAAGAAGATCCTCGCCGCTTCGAGGTCGTTCCACGGCAGCACCCAGGTGTCGCGCCCGGCGGCATCGGCGCCGGCGGACATCCGCAGCACCACGTCCCCGTCCCCGTGGTGGTGGCCTTCCATGCGCGAGATCCCGTCGCGGCCGGTGAAGGCGCGCGCCAGGCGGATCGCGGCGGAAAAGGCCTCGCCCTCGGAGTGCGTGAAACGGAGTTTTTCAATGGAAGGCACCCAGCGCGACACGCGCTCCCCGAGGAGCAGTTCTTCTTCACACGGCGCGTTGAAGGTGGAGCCGCGGAGCACGGCGCGGGTGATGGCTTCATTCACGCGGGGGGCCGCGTGGCCCAGGATGATCGGCCCGCCGGCCATGCTCAGGTCCAGGTAGCGGTTCTGGTCGGCGTCGTAGAGCGTGGCGCCCACGGCGCGCACCATGAAACGCGGCACCTCCCCCAGCGCACGCAGCGCCCTCGGGGGGTTGTTCACGCCGCCGGGAAACAGGTGCAGCGCGCGCTGCATCAGCGCTTCGGATCGCGCGGTGGGGAGCGGAGGGCGCTTGATTCGGAGTGGTTCCATGATGGCTCTATTTTCGGCAGTTCGCTGCCGCGGATTGAGAGCTAAGCGCCTTCCCGGATGAGTCTCTCCGCCAGTTCCCGGCCCATGCCCTCCAGGGACTGCGCGGGACGGATATCGGCTCCCTGGACCATCTTGCCTTCCACCTCCAGCCTTCCCCGAAGATGCAGGTTCATGTCGCGCAGCTCGGCGTAGCCCCCTCCCACCACCACTCCGGCCTCCACCCCCGCCTGCTCGAACTCGCGCTCGGCGATCACGCACCAGCGGCTGCCCGGATGGTCCAGCTTGTTGAGCAGCTGGCCCAGGTCGGTTTCGCGGGAGCGGATTTCGATCGCCGTGGCGCCCTGGCCGGCGGCGGGCAGGACTTCCGTGAATCCGAACGTGTCCGCGACCATGGAATGGAGCGCCAGGCGGCGGGCGGCGGCCAGCGCGCACATCACGGCGTGGAACTCCCCGGCACGGGCGCGGTCGGCGCGGTCAGCCAGCGGTCCGGAAGCCTGCACGATTTCCAGGTCGGGACGCAGCAGCCGCACATGCGCGGCGCGCCCGTCGGTGTCCACCGCCACCCGGGAGCCCGCAGGCAAATCGCGCAGCTTCATCCCGCGGGGCTCCAGCAGGCAATCCCGCGGGTCTTCCCGCTGCGGCACCGCGGCCATTCGAACGCCCGGCGGGAGGTCATAGGGAAGATCCTTCATGGCGTGCACCGCCACGTCGATGTCACCGTCCAGCAGCGCCGCGCGCAGCCCGGCAGCCAGCACCGGGTCGTGCTCGGGGTATTTCGAGGCGTCAAAATCGGGATCGGCGGGCACCTTGGCGTATTCGAATTCCAGGTCCAGGTCCAGTTCCTGGATGCGCGCGCCAAAGATGCGGCCTCGCTTTTCAGCATTCGACCCGGGCCGGGTGCCCAGGCGCAGGGTGACGGTAGGCCGGGTCATGCGGACCACGAAGATTGGCACTGGCGGCGCAGGTCTTCGAAGCGAGCGCGGGCTTCCTTGTGCCGGCCTGCGCGGAGGAGTTCCAGCACGTCGGACTTCAGGACCACGGTGGCGCAGAGGTCGCGGCGGAAGTCGTCCCCGGCGATGCGCAGCGGCGCATCCCCCGGAGCCTCCGCCAGCCATTCGGACAGTGTCCCGAACTCATGCCCGGCCGCCTGGGAAACCACCAGCGCGATTCGCTCGGTCAGGGCCGGCTGGGAACTGTCCGCATGCACGGCCACCTTCACCGGCCCGCGCTCGAAGAAGTGCGGAAGGTGGAACGTGGAATCCGATTGCTCGTCGCTGCGGTGCACCCAGAGGCCCAGCGCACGCGCATCCTCGCACACCTGGTGCTGCACGGCCGGATCCCCGGCGCACGCAAACACCAGCATGGCCTCTTCCATCGCATCCACCGAATAGGGGCGAGCGAGCCAGCGGAGCCGCTCCTCCTCGGAGTGCTGCCGGATCCGCCCGTCGGCCCGCGGCGACACCACGGTGACGCGCGCCCCGGCACGCAGCAGTCGCTCCACCAGCGCTTCGGCCGTGGCGCCCCCGCCCACCACCAGAACTGGCGCGCCCAGGAGATCCAGGAACACCGGAAAGAAGGGTTCGCTCATGCCGTGATTGTATTCCCCGGCCGGACGGGGCGCAACGCGCGGGTGTGGGCAGGATTGCCCGGAAACGCTATCATGGCCACCATCACGCCAAAGCGCCATTTCCCCCGACGGAGGCACCATGGATTACCTGGCCGAACCATTTCGAGTCAAAGTGGTGGAGCGCGTCCGGCGCACCACCGAGGAGGAGCGCGCCCGGCTGATCAAGGACGCCGGGCTCAACATCTTCGCGCTGCCCGCCGACTCCATCTACGTGGATCTCCTGACCGACAGCGGCACCTCGGCCATGAGCGACCGGCAGTGGGCCGGGCTCATGGTGGGCGACGAGTCGTACGCGGGCAGCCGCAACTTCTATAAGTTCCAGCAGACGGTGCGCGACCTGACCGGCTACCAGCACATCATTCCGACGCACCAGGGACGCATGGCCGAGCACCTGCTCTTCACCATCGCGCTCACCCCCGGCCAGCACGTGCCCAACAACATCCACTTCGACACCACCCGAGCGCATGTGCAACACGCCGGAGGCAAGCCGGTGGACCTGGTGTGCGCCGAAGGGCTGAACCCCACGATCGACAAGCCGTTCAAGGGCAACATGGATCTGGCCCGCCTGGACGCCTACCTGACCGAGCAGGGCTCCAACGTGCCGCTCGTGATGGTCACCGTCACCAACAACAGCGGCGGCGGGCAGCCGGTGTCCATGGAGAACATCCGCGGCATCCGGGAAATCACCCACAGGCACGGGGTGCCGATGTTCTTTGACGCGTGCCGCTTCGCCGAGAACTCCTGGTTCATCCGGGAGCGCGAGAAGGGCTACTCGAAAAAATCAGTGCGGGAAATTGCCCAGGAGATGTTTTCCCTGGGCGACGGCTGCACCATGAGCGCCAAGAAGGACGGCCTGGTGAACATCGGCGGCTTCCTGGCGCTGAACAACCCCGAGTGGTCGGAGAAGATCACCAATTTGCTGATCCTGCTGGAGGGGTTTCCCACCTACGGCGGGCTGGCGGGACGTGACCTGGAAGCCATGTCCATCGGCCTGGAAGAGGTGCTGGAAGAGGACTACCTGGCCTTCCGCATCGGACAGGTGCGATACCTGGGCGAGATGCTCATGGCCGGCGGCGTTCCCATCGTGCGGCCGGTGGGCGGGCACGCGGTCTACATCGACGCCAAGTCGTTCCTGCCGCACATTCCGCAGTCGCAGTTCCCGGGGCAGTCGCTGGTGGTGGAGCTCTATCGCAAACACGGAATCCGCGCGGTGGAAGTGGGCAGCCTGATGTTCGCCGAAAAGGACCCCAAGTCCGGTGAGGTGCGCTACCCGGCGCTGGAGCTGGTGCGGCTGGCGATACCGCGCCGCGTGTACACGACCATGCAGATGAAGTACGTGGGCGAGGCGGTGCTGGACCTGTACTCGCGCCGCAAGGAACTCAAGGGCCTGCGCCTGACCCACGAAGCGCCGGTGCTGCGGCATTTCACCGCGCGCCTCGAGCACATGGAGGCAGCGACGGTGTAGCGGGAACAAACCTGGGATTGACCTCGGGTGCTCCACGCTCTTCCAAAGGAAATTCTCATACCCCGACGATGGATCCAAGCAGGCCTGGCGAGCCTGCTGGCACTCTCCGCAGGCCCGGCCCAGGCGGCCCCAACTCGCGAGATTGGTGGAGCGCGGTTGGACCTGGCTCCCCAGGTTCTTCGTCTTTCCATTCCCGAGGAGAGGGTATTTTCCAGGGAGGGGCTGGATGCCCCAATCGCACCAACCTTGGGTGCCCTTGGGAAGGCCTACTTTGCCTCTGCATCGGTGCTTGCAATGAAGGCCAAACAGTTCGATGACGGGCTGGTGGCGGCAGTGGAACTGGCGGCGCAGGAGGGCAGCGGATCGTATGGCGGCAAGAAGCCGCTGCTGGCGGGTCTGCTGAAGGCGCTGGCTGGGAAGCATGGAGATGCCGTCACGACGCTCGGTGCGGCCGCGGCCCTCGGATTCAAGGGGGCCTCCGGGGCCGAAGTCGACGCCCGAGTGGCCTTGTTCCTGAAGGACGAGCTTCGATCCAAGCCGATCGGCTTCTACACCTGGAACGAGAACCTGGGCGCGATCTTCCGCCAGGACCGCATGCTCCAGCAGGAGATCAGTGACAGGGCGTCGGTCGAAGAGGTCATCCGGGCCCTGCACGGTTCGCCGGGCCTGCGAAAGTCGTACGAGGGCTACCTCGCGCTCATGGAGGGCCTGACCAATCCGCTCGCCAATCCCGACCTGCGTGTGCGGTTGAAGGCATTGGACCAGGGTCGGGCAGTGGTGGCGGCGCAAAAGAGCTACTTCTTCCCACCCTCCGAGGCCCACGAGACCAAGATCGTCAAGGAGCTGTTCAAGGACGCCCCGGTCCCGCCGGGCTTTAACCTCGCCGCGGTTGCTCGCGGACGGCACTCGCGCCGCGGGGCGGCACGACCTCTCGTGGGATGGCCGGGACTCCTCCGGGCGGCAGGTGTCCTCGGGAATGTATTTCTATCGGATGGAACTGGATGGCGTGGCGGTGACGCGCAAGGCCTCCATGGTCCGGTAACGGC
>JANXVU010000074.1 GCA_025351485.1 Candidatus Eiseniibacteriota bacterium
TTGCCATTGCGGTGGCCCCGGCTCCCGCGCCCGCCGGCCCGGCCGTCAACAAGCGTGACGATGCCGGCCGGGTCCTCACCTCGCCCTTGGTGCGCAACATCGCCAAGACGCAGGGCGTAGACCTGTCGCAGGTGGCCGGCACCGGCTTCCAGAACCGCGTGACGAAGGAAGACATCGAGAGCTTCCTGAAGACGGGTGGACGTCCCGCGGCCGCCTCGGCCCCGGCCGCCCGGGCCGCGGCCCCCGCCGCTCCCGCGCGCGTCCCGGGAGTGGCAGCTCCGCCGGCCCAGCTCGGGGCCATGCCCTACAGCCACCTCGAGCCCACCGCCATGGCGCTTCCGGGCGACATGTGGGAGCCGATGAACCACGTGCAGAAGAGGATGGCCGCCCACATGTGGCAGGCCAAGCAACTGATCCCGCACGTGACCACGGTGTTCGAGTTCGACATGTCCCGCGTGGTGGAAGTCCGCAACCGCGAGAAGGCCAAGTTCGAGCGCGAGACCGGCACCAAGCTGACCTACATGCCGTTCTACTGCAAAGCCGTGGTGGAAGCGCTCCAGCAGCTGCCGCTCATGAACTGCTCCATCCAGGGCGACCAGATCGTCTACCACCGCGACATCAACATCGGAATCGCCGTGGCCCTGGACTGGGGCCTGATCGTGCCGGTGATCAAGAACGCCGAAGAGAAGTCGTTCCTGGGACTGGCCCGCGCCGTGAACGACCTGGCCTCCCGGGCCCGCGCCAAGCAGCTCAAGCCGGAAGACATCCAGGGCGGGACGTTCACCATCACCAACCCGGGCGTCTTTGGCAGCCTGTTCGGCACGCCGATCATCTCGCCGCCACAGGTCGGGATCCTGGACCTGGGCATGATCAAGAAGCGCCCGGTGGTGGTGGAAAGCCCCGCGGGGGACTCGATCGCGATCCGCTCCATCCAGTACGTGGCCACCGCGTTCGACCACCGCATCATGGGCGGCGCCGAGGCCGACCGGTTCATGAACCTGCTCAAGGACCGCCTGGAAAACTGGTCGGAGAGCATCTACTAGCATTCCCGTGAATCCAACTGGCGAGGGGCGGGCCCCGGCGGCCCGCCCCGAACCTTCCGAGGCATTCATGTCCACGCTGATCCAGATCGAAGGCAGCAGCCCCGAAGGGCCGCGTCCGCGCCGCCCCGAATGGCTCAAGGTGAGCGTCCCCGGCGGCGAAGGATACACGCGCGTGCTGGACCTGGTGAAGGAGCACCGCCTGAACACGGTGTGCCAGGAGGCGCGCTGCCCCAACATCGCCGAATGCTGGGCCCGGGGCACCGCCACGTTCATGATCCTGGGAGACGTGTGCACCCGCCACTGCCGCTTCTGCTCGGTCACCAGCGGGAGGCCCGCGGGCTACGACCTGGACGAGGCCGACCGCGTCTCCGACGCCATCGCCAAATTGAATTTGAAGCACATCGTGGTGACCAGCGTCACCCGCGACGACCTCAAGGACCACGGCTCCGAGGTGTACCGCCGGATGATCGTCCGGGTTCGCGAGAAGAGCCCCGGCACCACCATCGAACTTCTGATCCCCGACTTCCGCGGCCACCGCGAGCCGCTGGAGCGGGTGCTGTCCGCGCATCCCGAGATCCTGGGCCACAACCTGGAGACGGTGCCGCGCCTGTACCGCCGCGTGCGTCCCGGCACGCGCTACGAACGCTCCCTGGAAGTGCTGCGCATGTCCAAGGAGATCGATCCCGCGGTGAAGACCAAGACCGCGATCATGCTGGGTCTAGGGGAAGAAGAATCCGAGATCAAGCAAACCATGGCCGACGCCCGCGCCCACGGCGTGGACATCTTCACGCTCGGCCAATACCTGCAACCCACGAAGGACCACCTTCCGGTGGAGCGCTTCGTCCACCCGGACGAGTTCCGCATGTACAAGGTCCACGGGATGCAGGAACTGGGATTCAGCCACGTGGAGTCGGGGCCGCTGGTGCGGTCTTCCTACCACGCGGACGAGCAGGCATTGAGCGCCGCGCTTCCCCTGAAGGGGTAGGGAGCTTCCGGATGCTCGGGAGACCCGCAGTCCCGCTGCTGGTTGTTCTGGCGATGCTGGCCGCGGCTCCGCGCACATCGGCCCAGGAAGAAATCGATCCGCACGCCGCGCAGCCCGAGCGCCCCACGGTTGCCACCCACGCCGGAACCGTGGCGCCGGGATGGGTCGAGATCGAGACCGGCATCGAAGCCGACCGGTTCGACGACGGGTCCCACGGCCGGAGTTTTCCCACCGATCTCAAGTTCGGCCTCGCCTCCCATGTTCAGCTGGGAATCGGACTGCCCTCGCTGCACCCCCCAGGCGCCGCCTTCGGGATCGGCGACATCACGGCGGGACTCAAGTGGCGGATCGTGGACGGGGCGCCGGTGGTGCGGGACTTCGCGCTGCTTCCCTCCATCAAGTTTCCGACCGGCAGCCAGGACGCGGGGCGCGGAACGGGCACCACGGATTTCTCGATTCTCGCGATCTCCAGCCGCACCATCGGACCCGTATCGCTCGACCTGAACCTGGGCTACACCCGCCGCGGCGGCGACGGCACCGCCGCCCCCAGGGACGCCACGCTCTGGACCGTCTCCACGGGATTCCCCCTGCACGGCTCGCTCGGGATGGCGGCCGAAATCTTCGGCTATCCGGGAACCCGCGGCCCTGCCGGCGCCGATGGGATCGTGGCGCTGCTGGTGGGGCCAACGTACACGCTGCGGCCGTGGCTGGTGATCGATACCGGCATCATCGCGCCGCTGACCGGTGCGCAGCCGAAGGCTTTCTACGCGGGGCTGGTGTGGAATGTGGGTCGGGTGGCGGGGCGCTAGGGGCAGATTCCTGAAGACCATTCTAGTGGCGTGCCCCATTCGGCTGTCCTAGAATTCCCTCACCCCCCCGGGACGCGATCCGCCGGACGTCCCGGGACGGCTCCCCGAGAATCCCCGGCGAATGAAAGTTGGAGGCCACGCATGTCAGCCCACGAAATCGATACCTTCATCCAGAACTGGGACAAGGAAGCTGCGAAGACCGTGAATCTTCTCAAGGCCCTTCCCCGCGACAAGTACGACTTCCGGCCCGACCCCGGATCCCGCTCGCTGGGCGAGCTCGCATGGCACCTGGCAGAAGGGGACGCCTACATGACCTTCAACCTGGCCCTCGGCGAATTCGGCCAGGGCAAGCCGCCGGGAATCGAGCGGCCGAAGCAGGTGGAGGGCCTTGCCGTGGAGTACGAGCGGGTGCACAAGGAGGCCGTTGAGCGGGTCCGCAAGATGGCGCCGGAGCTTCTGGACAAGAAGATGCCATTCTTCGACGGCGCCATCTGGACCGGCCGCGAAGTGCTCTGGACCGCGGTGCTGCACCACCACATCCATCACCGCGGTCAGTTGGTGGTGCTGTGCCGCCTCGCCGGGGGCGTGGCGCCAGGGGTGATGGGGCCGAACCGCGAGGAGTGGGCGGTGATGATGGCGAAAATGGGCGCTGCCAAAAACTAGGAGGAGCCTCCGGCCGCGCCGGTTGGCCTCCCGGAGGCAACGATTTCGAAGCGACAGCAAGGGGCGTGGCTCTCGGCCGCGCCCCTTGCTTATTGTGCCGGCGCGGAGCTTCATAGGACAATTCGCGCAACCCCACCCGAGGTCATCCTGTCCACGAACAACCAGATCACCCATGGAGGCCGCGCATGTCCCGCGTCATGCATTTCGAGATTCACGCCGAAAACCCCGAACGCGCCATCAAGTTCCATTCCCACGCCTTCGGCTGGACCTTCACCAAGTGGGATGGTCCGATGCCCTACTGGGTCATCGTGACCGGACCCGACGGCTCGCCCGGCATTGACGGCGGCCTGATGCCCCGACAGGGGGAGGCGCCCAAGCCGGGGCAGCCTGTGAATGCCCACGTCTGCACGGTGGCGGTGGGGGACATCGACCACACCACCAGGCTCATCCTGGAAGGCGGCGGCGTCACTGCGCTTCCGCGCATGCCGGTTCCGGGCGTAGGCTGGCTCGCCTACTTCACCGATACCGAAGGGAATATCTTCGGCGTTCTCCAGCCCGATACCGGCGCAAAGCAGCGTGACCACTCGCGATCCGCGTGCCGGGGCCGAACTGCTCGAGATCCGGCGCGCGGAGGAGCGGGATTTTCCGGCTATCTGGCCGCTGCTTCACGCCGAGATCGCCGCGGGTGAGACATTCACCTACCCCGAAGATCTCACCCAGGAGGAAGGCCGCCTGTATTGGATGCCCTCGCCGGGCGCCACTTACGTGGCCCACATGGCCGGCGAAGTGGCCGGCTCCTACTTCATCCGCCCCAACCAGCCCGGCCGGGGAGCCCACGTGGCCAATGCGGGCTACCTGGTGGGCGCCGCCCACCGGAATCTCGGGATCGGCCGGGCGATGTGCGAGCACTCGCTCGCCGAGGCCCGCGCCGCGGGCTACCTGGCCATGCAGTTCAACATCGTGGTGAGCACCAACGAAGCGGCCGTGGCCCTGTGGAAGAAGATGGGCTTTGAAGTGGTAGGGCGGCTGCCAAAAGTCTTCGGTTGTGCTTCGAAGAATGTGTCCGAAGCCCAGCAACTCATGCGCTCTAAGTCCTTTACCATCCAGAGTCATGGCTCAGCAGGCATAGGCCAGGCGGTTGGTTCGGTTCGCCGGCAAGGCAACCGTCATCACCTCCCGCTGGTAGTAGCGCTCCAGAGTATCCGGCAGGCTCACGATGCTTTTGAAGAGTCGGCTCCGGAGGATGTCCTCGACGCTCAACGCCCGGTCCATCAGCCCGAGCCGCTGGGCCGGCGTCCCTCCCCCTCTTCTCTCCGAAAAGGGCTTGATGAAGTTCCGCCAGACTTGAAGGATCGCCAGCCGCTCGATCGCCCCCTGGCGCCTCTTCGAGAAGGCGATCGTCTCCCGCTTATGGTTGGCGCTGCCGTGCCGGATGAGCAGGTCC
>JANXVU010000085.1 GCA_025351485.1 Candidatus Eiseniibacteriota bacterium
CGGCGCGGCCGCCGACCGGGGTTCGACCGCGCGGCGCCGCCGGCCGGGGCGGAGGCGCTCTATCTAGACTTCTGCGAGCGCCTCTCGGCCATGGGGATTGCCGTCGAGAAGGGCCAGTTCAGGGCCCACATGGAAGTCGAACTCGTGAACGACGGCCCGGTCACCTTCCTGGTGGACAGCCGTGGAGGCACCCCCGGTGACCCCGTTTCCGTTTGAACGCCACTTCCTGGGGGGCGCCCCGCTGGTGCTGGCCTCCGGATCGCCCCGCCGCGCCGAACTGCTCCGGCTCGTCGGGGCGCCCTTCCGGATCCAACTTCCTCCGCCGGAGTCCGCTCCCGGGACCGGCTCGCCCCAGGACGTGGTGCAGGCCCTGGCCCGGGAAAAGGCCGAAGGGGTGGCCCCGTCCTGGCCGGATGCGTGGGTCCTGGGGGCCGACACCCTGGTTCTGAAGGGTGGATCCCTGCTGGGAAAGCCGGAGGACCCCCCGGAGGCTGCCCGTATGCTCCGATCCCTTTCAGGCGACTGGCACGAGGTGTACACGGGTATTTGCCTGGTCCGCAGGGGCCGGGCCCACAGCGCCTGGGAGCGAAGCCGGGTGAGATTCGTGGAGCTAAACGAAAGGGATATAATGGATTATATCGAGACCGGCGAACCCATGGACAAGGCCGGGGCCTACGGGATCCAGGGATACGGGGCGCTGTGGGTGGCCGAGATTCAAGGTTGCTATTTCAACGTCATGGGACTGCCGCTGTCCCGGTTGGGCCGGCTCTTCCGGGAGGCCTCCGAAGCTCCGCAGGCTTGACATCGGGAGTCATAACTGAATATAGTAGGGGGCTTTGGAGGCACAGGTCCGGTCGGCGGCACCCTTCCCACGGGTGCCGGCGGGGCGGCCCATGCACCTATTTCGATCTGAAGGGAGGTGAGAGAAAACGTGAAGACGATGATTCCGAAGGAGTCGGACATCCAGCGCAAGTGGTACCTGGTGGACGCCGAGGGGCTGACCCTTGGGCGCATGGCTTCGAACATCGCGTCCATCCTCAAGGGCAAACACAAGACCATCTACACCCCGCACCTGGACACCGGCGACCATGTCGTGGTCGTCAACATCGAGAAGGTCAAGGTCACCGGGAAAAAGATGGAAGACCGGATTTACTTCCGGCACTCCCAGTATCCCGGAGGCGCGACCTACACTCCGATGAAGGACATCATGGCCAAGCACCCGGAGCGGCTTTTGCAACTCGCCGTGAAGGGCATGCTGCCGAAGAACCGGCTGGGCCGGGCCATGATCACGAAGCTCAAGGTGTACGCAGGACCGGAGCATCCGCACACGGCGCAGCAGCCCCAGAAGGTGGAGCTGACGAACATGGGCGGAGTGAAGACCGGGGCCTGAGCAACCGGAACCGTAAACGGAGGAAATTTTGGCGGAATCGAACGTGATCGTGGCCGTGGGCCGGCGCAAGGAAGCCGTTGTCCGCGTCCGCATGAAGCCCGGTTCGGGAAAGCGCGTGGTCAACGGCCGGGCGCTGCTTGAGTATTTCATGCGTCCCGTGCTGGTGACCCTTGGCGAGAAGCCCCTGTTCCTGACCAACATGATGGACAAGGTGGACTTCACGGCCAACTGCAAGGGTGGTGGATTGTCGGGACAGGCGGGCGCCCTTTCCATGGGACTCGCGCGCGCCCTGCAAAAGATGGATCCGGGTCTCCGGGCCATGCTCGGTACGGAAGGCCTCCTCACCCGCGACTCGCGGATGAAAGAGCGCAAGAAGTACGGACAGGCCGGCGCCCGCAAGCGCTTCCAGTTCTCGAAGCGTTAATCGCGAATTCAATCCACACGCCGCGGCAATTGAAGCCTGGGTCTTCCCCGCGGCCGGTCTCCCGGAGCAATTCCGGAGCATGAGGCCGGCCTGACGGGCAAGTGGACGGCGAAGCGGCGGAGGGTCAACCCGAAAGGTAAGCGATGAGCGAAATCACCATGAAGGACCTGCTCGAGGCGGGGGTCCACTTCGGCCACCAGACGCGCCGGTGGAATCCGAAGATGCGACGCTTCATCTTCCTCGAGCGGAACGGTATTCACATCATGGATCTCCAGAAGACCGTGCGCTGCCTTGAAACGGCGCGCAAGGCCATCGAGGACACCGTCCGCCAGGGCGGCAAGATCCTCTTCGTGGGCACGAAGAAGCAGGCCAAGGACACCATCGCCGAGGAGGCCGCCCGCTGCGGCCACTTCTGGGTGACCGAACGCTGGCTGGGCGGCACACTCACGAACTTCCGGACCATTCGCTCGAACATCCAGCGTCTCAAGGAGATCGAGCAGATGGGCAAGGACGGCACCCTGGAAAAGCTGAACAAGAAGGAAGCGTCGGTGATGGAGAAGGAGCGCCTGCGCCTCGAGAAGTGCTTCTCGGGGATCAAGGAGCTCGGCGGCCTGCCGCAGATGCTCTTCATCGTCGACACCAAGAAGGAAAAGATCGCGGTGGCCGAGGCCAACCGTCTGCGCATCCCCATCGTGGGAGTCGTGGACACCAATTGCGACCCGGACCCGATCAACTACCCCATCCCGGGGAACGACGACGCCATCCGCGCCATCAAGCTGTTCTCGCGCATGGTGAGCGATGCCGTGCTCGAGGCGCGCCAGGTGGCCGCCGAGGGCAAGGACGTCCAGGCCGAGGCCGTGTACCACGCCGGCCCCGACGAGGAAGGCTCGTTCGCGTCGGTTTCCTAGGGATTCGCCTATTCAAGATGCGGATGGAGGAAGTAGATGCCTGAGATCACCGCTTCGCTGGTCAAGGAGCTGCGCGACCGGACCGGCGTGAGCATGATGGACTGCAAGAAGGCCCTCGGCGAGGCCGGGGGCGACGTGGACAAGGCGATCGAGTATCTGCGCAAGTATGGGCAGAGCTCGGCCGAGAAGCGTGCGGGCCGCGCCGCCGGCCAGGGGATCGTGGAGTCGTACATCCATCCCGGCGGGCGCGTGGGCGTGCTGATCGAAGTCAATTGCGAAACCGACTTCGTGGCCCGCACCGACGACTTCCAGGGTCTGGTGCGCAACCTCGCCATGCAGGTGGCGGCCACCAAGCCGCTGTGCGTGCGTCGCGAGGAAGTGGCCGCGGAACTGGTCGAAAAGGAGCGCGAGATCTACCGGGAGCAGATGCAGAACGAAAAGAAGCCGGCCAACGTGATCGACAAGATCGTCGATGGCAAGCTGAACCGGTTCTACTCCGAGACCTGCCTCATGGAGCAGGCCTACGTTCGCGACCCGGAGCGCACCGTGGACCAGTTGATCAAGGACACCATCGGGAAGATCGGCGAGAACATCGTGGTTCGCCGGTTCACTCGTTTCGAACTCGGTCAGTAAGATTCCAAGGGCGGGGGGCGGGGAGGTTCCCCGCCCCCTCTTCGCACGCGCCAGGGAGGCACCGTTGGACTCCGGGTCCCCACCGAAGTACAAGAGAATCCTCCTCAAGATCTCCGGCGAGATGCTGGCCGGGGAACAGAGAACCGGCATCGATGCCAAGCGCATCCAGTGGATCAGCGACGAGATCGTCGAAGTGGTCCGCACGGGCGTGCAGGTGGGCATCGTGGTGGGCGGCGGAAACATCTTCCGCGGACTGGCCGCCAGCGAGTCCGGCATGGACCGCGTCAACGCGGACTACATGGGGATGCTGGCCACGGTCATCAACGCCTTGGCACTCCAGCACTATCTTGAAAAGCGGGAAATCCAGACCCGGGTGTGCTCGGCCATCGCCATGGAAACGCTGGCGGAGACCTACATCCGCCGGCGCGCCGTGCGCCACCTGGAGAAGGGCCGCGTGGTGATCATGGCGGGCGGCACCGGCAACCCCTACTTCACCACCGACACCGCCGCCGTGCTCCGGGCCATCGAGATCCAGGCCAACGTGATCCTCAAGGCCACCAAGGTCGACGGGATCTACGACGCCGACCCCGTCGCATCCCCCTCGGCCCGCCGCTTTGACGAAGTCAGTTACCTCGAGGTCCTGAACCGGGGCCTGAAGGTCATGGATTCCACCGCGATTTCGCTGTGCATGGACAACATGCTTCCCATCGTCGTCTTCGACCTGGCCGTGCAGGGAAATCTGCGTCGCGTGGTCTCGGGCGAGCACGTGGGCACGCTGGTCCACGCCGGCGTGGCGTGACGCAACCCGCGCAGGAGGCCGCATGCAGGACAAAGTGATTCGTGAAGCCGAAGAACAGATGAAGAAGGCGCTGGAGGGCACCCGGCACGAGCTGGCCAAGATCCGGACCGGCAAGGCCAGTCCCGCGCTGCTCGACACCATCAAGGTGGAGCACTACGGGACGCTGATGCCGATCGCCCAGGTGGCCTCCGTCAACGCGCCCGAGCCCCGGCTGCTCGTGGTGACACCCTGGGACAAGGGCGCCGTGAAGGCCATCTCGGCCGCCATCCGCGCCTCCGAGCTGGGGCTCAACCCGCAGGATGACGGCGCCGTGATTCGCGTTCCCGTTCCGGCGCCCAACGAGGAGCGGCGCAAGGAGCTGGTGAAGGTGTGCGCCAAGATGGTGGAGGAGGGCCGTGTCCACGTGCGGGGGAACCGCCGGGACGCCAACGAGGCCCTGAAGAAGCTGCAGAAAGACGGCCACATTTCCGAAGACGACATCAAGAAGGCCGAGACCCAGGTCCAGAAGCTGACCGACGCCCACATCAAACACCTCGACGACCTCCTGGCCAGGAAGCAGGCCGAGGTCATGGAAGTCTGACCGGGTTCCGCGGGCAGCCTCCTTGTTGCCCGGGGGGCATTCGCCTCGACAATCCGGCGGCTCGATCCCGATGACCGAATCCTCCGACAGGCTCTTCCGGGCCCTGCAGAAGAGGGCCCCGGACCTGCCCCGCCACATCGCCATCATCATGGACGGCTCGGGCCGATGGGCCCGCCGCCGGGGGCTGCCACGGCTCGCGGGACACCGCCACGGCCGCCACGCGGTCCGCTCCGCCATCCAGGGCTGCCTGGACCTCAGCATCGAGTGCCTCACGCTGTACACGTTTTCGATGGAGAACTGGAGCCGTCCGCGCGCCGAAGTGGACGGCCTGATGCGATTCCTCAAAGGGACGCTCCAGGAGGAGCGCGAGGACCTGGAACGGAACGGCGTCAGCATGGGCGTGATCGGGGACGTCGAGTCTCTTCCGGATTCGGTCCGCAAGGTGGTCCAGGAGAGCATCGACCACTTGAAAGACGGCAAGCGGCTGCGCCTGACCCTCGCCCTTTCGTACGGCGGCCGCCAGGAACTGGTCCACGCGGCCATGGCCCTGGCGCGGGATGTCAAGGCCGGCCGGCTGCGCATCGATGAGATCGACGAGGAGGCCTTTTCCGCCCGCCTGTGGACCGGGGAACTGCCGGACCCGGACCTGCTAATCCGCACCAGCGGCGAGATGCGCGTGAGCAATTTCCTGCTATGGCAGATCGCCTATTCCGAGCTGTGGGTGACCCCCACCTTCTGGCCCGACTTTCGCGAACGCCACCTGTTCGAGGCGATCACCGACTACCTGGGCCGCGACCGGCGGTTCGGAAAGCTGGCCCCGGGCGGGCCGCGCCGCCGGTAGGCGCTTGCGAACCGACGGTTCCTTTCCGCTGCGGGTGCTTTCTTCGGCCGTCTTCGTTCCGGTCGTCCTCTGGCTCATCCACGTGGGCGGGCCATTCTACACCGGCTACTGCGTGATCCTCCTGTGCGTTGGACAACTCGAATTCCACCGTCTCGGCCGCATGGCGCTCCCGGTGCCGGTGTGCGCCCTGGGAGTCGTGGCGATCGGAGCCACGGTCCTGAAAGCGCGGCAGGATTTGTACCCGCTGGGCGCAAGCGCGCCGCTCCATGCCGGCATTGTCGGCGCCCTGGCGGCCGCGATGTTCGCAGCGACGTGGATCCTGGACATCTTTCGCAAGCGGGGCCTGGACCCCCGGCGGGCCGCATGGGCGGGCGCTGGAATGCTCTACGTCGGCGGATTGGGCCTGTACCTGGTCCGGCTCCGATTCGTGGATGCCGCCGGAGGACCCCGCGGATTCTCCGGTGAGATGGGGGTCGCGCTGGCGTATGGAATGTCCTGGGCCGTCGACATCGCGGCGTATGCCTTCGGAATGCTCATGGGTCGAACCCCCCTTGGCCCGGTCAGCCCCAGGAAAACCTGGGAGGGATCGGCGGGCGGTATGCTCGCCGCGGTCAGCCTGGGTGCGGCCCTCGGGGCCACCGTGTGTCCCTTCCTTGGTCCATGGCGCGGGGCGGCGCTCGGGGCTGCCGCCGGGATCGCGGGGCAACTGGGCGACCTGGCGGAATCCATGCTCAAGCGATTCGCCGGCGCCAAGGACAGCGGCACGTTCATCCCCGGCCATGGCGGGGTCCTGGACCGGTTCGACAGCCTCTTCCTGGTTGCGCCGGTGGTGTATTACTTCCTGATCTGGAACGCGGCCCACCCATGACGGCAGCCCGCAGGAACATATCTTTGCTCGGATCCACGGGCTCGATCGGCGAGCAGGCGCTGGAGGTGGCGCGCCTGCACCCAGGCCGGATCCGCCTGCGCGCGCTCAGCGCGGGCCGGCGCGTGGACCGCCTCATCGAACAGGCGGCGGAGTGTTTGCCCGATCTGGTGTGCGTGTCGGAGCGTTCGGATGAATCCCGGGTCCGCTCCGCCCTTGGGGCCGGGGTGCGCGTGGTGAGCGGAGCCGATGGATTGATCGAGTGTGCGCGCCTCGATCCGGTCGACATCGTGTTGAATGCCCTGGTGGGCGCACGCGGGCTCGCACCCTCGCTGGCCGCGCTCGACGCCGGCCGGACCCTGGCGTTGGCGAACAAGGAGACGCTCGTAACCGGCGGCCCGCTGGTCGCCGCGGCAGCTGCGCGGGGGGGCGGTCGGGTGGTGGCCGTGGACAGCGAGCACTGGGCGCTGTCCGAACTGATGGAGGGGCGCGATCCCAGGGAAGCCCTCAAGGTCTGGATCACGGCTTCCGGCGGCCCGCTCCGGCTGGTGGATCCCGCCGAGTGGGCTTCGCTGCGGCCGGAGCAGGTGCTGCGGCATCCCGTGTGGAGCATGGGCCCGCGGATCACGGTGGACAGCGCCACCATGATGAACAAGGGTTTCGAGGTGCTGGAGGCGCGCTGGCTGTTCGATATCCCGCTGGATCGCGTGGATGCGGTGATCCAGCCGGAGGCCCTGGTGCATGCCATGGTGGAATGGGGCGATGGCTCCTGGACCGCCCAGTTGAGCACGCCTAGCATGGCCCTTCCGATCCAGAAGGCGCTGCTCGGGGAGCGCCTGCAGCCTACGACCGCCCGGCCGCTGGCCCTCCTGGAAATCGGGGCCCTGCGCTTCGAGCCCATCGATTCGCGAAAGTTTCCCTGCTTCGCCCTGGCCCGCCGGGCGGGAGAAGAGGGCGGAACGTTTCCGGCCGCGCTCAACGCCGCCGACGAAGTGGCGGTGG
Organism: Candidatus Eiseniibacteriota bacterium; assembly: GCA_025351485.1. Taxonomy (GTDB): domain Bacteria; phylum Eisenbacteria; class RBG-16-71-46; order RBG-16-71-46; family JACRLI01; genus JANXVU01. Next base: position 7,443 of record JANXVU010000085.1, read on the forward strand.
AGGCTTTCCTGGCCGGACGACTGGCCTTCCTGGACATCGCTCCGCTCCTCGGCCGCGTGCTGGACGGTCACGATGGCCGGGAACTGCGGGAGCCCGGGGACGTTTGGGAGGCGGACCGCGAAGCCCGCTCGCTGGCCCGCTCACTGCTTTGAGAATCCTCTTCGTCACGTCCGCGACGCCGTTCACGGCCGAAATGGACCAGACGCTCCGGCTCGCCTCGGGACTTGTGCCGCGCGGTCACGAAATTCATTGGATGACCTCGCCCGGCGCCGAAAGCCGGCCCCGGGCGGCCAAACTGGGGCTCCCACTGCATCGGTTCGCATCCGATGATTTCAAACGCCAGCCGCTGCGGATGCTGGGGAACCTTTCCGCGCTCCGAACGGTGATCGCCCGCTGCCGGCCCGACGTCGTGGTGGCCCTGGAGTCGCAGGTGCATTCGTTGTGCGCCCTGGCGCTGCTGGGATCGAAGGGCCGCGGCCTGGTCCGCTGGCGCGGGACGGCGCTTTCTCCCAAGGGCGGCCCGCTCTCGCGCCGCCTCTACGACCGGCACACCCAAGCCGTGCTGGTCCCTTGCTCGCGGCAGTTGGAGTGGGCCCGGAGCGCCGGGTTTCGCACTTCCCACTGGACGGTGATCGACGGCTGCGTGGACCTGGACCGATTTCGCCCCGGCCCCGCCGACCCGACGCTGTGGCGTGAGCTCGGGTATCCGGAAGACACGCAACTCGTGGCCCTGGTCGCCCGGTTGGCGCCGGTGAAGGGAATCCCGGTCTTCCTGCAGGCGCTGGCTCGCGTCAGGGAGCGGCACGGCGGAGCGGCCGGTGTGATCCTGGGCGAAGCCTGGCAGGGCCAGGAAGAGGAGTTCCATGCCCGTGCCCGCGCGCTGGGGCTTTCGCGGGCGGTCAAGTGGCTGGGCCGGCGCGACGACGTGGAGCGATGGCTGCGGCTGGCGAAAGTCGGAGTGGTCAGTTCTCTCGGGAGCGAAATGCACAGCCGCGCCGCGCTGGAATACATGGCCACCGGGATTCCGGTGGCGGCCACCCGGGTGGGCGTGCTCCCGGAGTGGCTGGAGGGGAAGAGTTTTGCGCGGCTCGCGGAGCCCGGGGATCCGGAGTCGCTCGCTTCTGCCATACGTGACCTCCTGGTTTCCCCGGAGCGGCCGGAATGGGGCAGGCAGGCGCGCCTCGAGGCGGAGTTGCGCTTCTCCCCGGAGCGATTCCTGGACCACGCGGAAGCGGCCCTGATCCGCGCGGGGGAGGGGTCGTGAAGGAACTCGAAAAGTCCGCGCGCCGGGGGCTCGAGAAGCTCCTGGTGGGGGATGGCCGAGACCTGCCCCGACCTGCGTTCGACCCCCGCTCCATCCACAAGATCGCGGTGCTGCGGCTGGACCGGCGCCTGGGAAACCAGGTCATGCTGTTCCCCACCGTGGATTCGATCCATGCGGCGCTTCCCGGCGCGGAGATCGAAGTGCTGGCCCCCGCTCCCTATCACGTCGCCTGGGAATCCCGGCCCTCGGTGTCGCGGGTGGTGCGCTTCGAGCGTTCCAGCCCGATTGGCCCGCGGGGATGGCTGCTGCTGGGCGGGCTGCGCGGCCGATACGACCTGGTGATCGAAGCGGGACATCACCATCGTTTTTCCACGTCCGGGGCCATCGTGACCCGGCTCTTGGGATCCCCGCTGAACCTGGGGTTTCGGCGCGGCGGAACCCAGAGCGTCCTCAATCTTCCGATCGACGTGCCGGAGGGGGCGGCCGGCCGTGCGCGGCTGTTCTTCGAACTTGCCCGGGCGCTGGATCCGCTCGCCGAATACTCGCCGCCCCGGTGGATCGCGACGGACGGGGAGCGAATGGAGGCGCAGGAGTTGCGGGCGCGCCTTGGACTGCCGGCCGTGTGCGCCGGTATTCATCCCGGCGGCCGTGGCGTGCGTCGATGGGCCCCGGAGTACTTCCGGGAGGTGGCGCGGGGACTGCTGGCCCGGGGACTCCAACCGGTTGTCTTCCTTGGCCCGGCCGAGAGGAACGAGCGCGACGCCTGGCAGAGCGAGGCGCCCGGCGTGGCCATCGTGGACGCGCTGCCGCTGCGGCCATTCGCGGCGCTGGTCTCGACCCTGAGCCTGTGGGTGTCCGGGGATACCGGGCCTCTGCACATCGCCCGGGCCACCGGCGTGCCTTCGGTCGGCGTGCTGCTGCACCCGGAAGGGCGGGAGGCCCTGGATCCCGGCCCGGGATTCCTGGGGCTCTATCGGCCGGGGTCCGGTCCCGCCCCGGGGGAAGTGCTTTCCGGGGCGCTTGAGCTGTTCGAGCCCGGGGGGACGCCGTGAACATTTCGCCGTGGAAGAGCCTGGTGCGTGCATGGTCCCGCCTGGGCCGCAGACCGGACGGGCGAGCCTTGCTGCCCGCGCACGCGCGCGTGCTGCTGCTCCGGCACGACCGAATCGGTGACGCCATCGTGTCCACCTGCGTCCTGGAAGTCCTGTCGAAACAGCGCCCGGGCTGGAAGCTGGACATGGTCCTGGGAAAGGAAAACCAGCACGTGCTGGACGGCGACACGCGCGTAGACCGGCGCTGGCTCTACGACAAGAACCCGCTCGCGACCATTCGGCTGGTGCGAAAGCTGCAGGCGCAGCGATATGACATCGTGCTGGACCTGATGGACCATGCGTCCACGACATCGATGGCGCTGGTGCGCCTGCTGGAGCCCGCTGTGACCGTGGGCTTCCAGAACCCCCGGGGGTATCTCTACGACCTGCCGGTGCCGCCGCGCGCGCGCAAGCTCACGCACGTGATGGACCGCCTGGGGGACCTCCTGGCGGCGCTGGGTTGCGCGGTCCCCGAGGGATCGCCGCGGGTAAGCTACCAGCCGTCGGCGGAGTCGCGCGAATTCGTCACGCCGATGCTTCAAGAGTGGCGCGCGGGGGCCGCGTGGATCTGCGGAGTCAACACCAGCGCCGGATCCGCGTCGCGCTACTGGGGAACGGAGAACTACCGGGCCTTTCTAGGAACCGCCGCCGCGGAAAGCCCGGAGGGCCGCTTCGTGGTGCTCGCCCATCCCTCCGACGCCCCGCGGGCCGCCCGGATCGCCGAAGGAATGCGCGGAGTCTCGCTCGGGCTGTCGGTGCCAAGCTTCGATTCTTTCGCCGCGCTGGTCCAGGGCATGGACTTCCTGGTCACCCCGGACACATCCGTGGTGCATCTGGCCTCTGCGTTCGGGATCCCCGCGGTGGCGCTGTTCGCCTCCGGGATCAAGGCGGTCAACTGGGCGCCGTATGCCACGCCACACCGATCGGTAATCGCGCCGGCCGAGGACTTTCAACGGATCGAACCCGCTGCGGTGCTGCAGGCCTGGCGATCGATTCTCGCGGAGCGCCCGTGAAACTGCTGGTGGCCGACTCGGCGCGCGCGGACGTTCTTGGCGGCACGGAATTGGCGTTGCTGGACCTGGCTGTGCGCGCGGACCGGGCGGGGCACTCGGTGCATCTGGTGGGGCGCCCCGGCTCGAGGTTCTGGCGCGGCGCGAGGGACCGCGGCCTGTCGGCCCAGGAGCTTCCCATGAGAGGCAGCCTGGATCTGCCCACCGCGTTGCGGCTGCGGCTCGCTTTTCGAAGGCGGGGCACGGACGTCGCCCTGGCCGCGCTCACCCGCGATCTGCGGCTCCTGGGATTGGCGCGAATGTCCTCACGCGGGCCGGCCATCGCCATCTTGCATGGACTTCCCATGCTGCGGGACAACTGGTCGCACGCGCTCACCTACAGATGGTTCGCGGACGGAGTGCTTGCGCCGACTCGATGGCTCGCCCAGGTGGCGCGGCTCTATGGCTACATGCGGGAAATCCCGGTGGAAGTGGCGCCGGACGGGATCGATGACTCCGCCTATCCCGGGTGGGCCGACCTGGCGCAGGCGCGCCGCGAGGCACGCGCGCGCGCCGGGATCCCGGCAGCTTCGTGCCTGCTGTTCTCGGCGGGAAGCCTGATCGCCCGAAAGAATTTCGGCTTCCTGCTCCCGCTGCTGGCGGAGATGCAAGGCGGCTGGGAGTGGTGGATCGCTGGCGCCGGCCCCGGGAGGGCGGGGCTGGAGTCCCTGATCCGGTCCTCGGGACTGGAAGGGCGGGTTCGGCTGCTGGGAGATCGCGCGGACGTGATGGAACTGCTGCTGGCCTGCGACGCGCTGCTGGCGCCCTCCACGTCCGAGCAGCTCCCGCTGGTGGTGCTGGAGGCCGTTCGCGCCGGGGTCCCACGAATGCTGATCTCGGGATCCGGAGCGGCGGAGGAGTTGGGAGAACTTGGAGCGACGGTGCTGGCCGTGAACGACTCCCCGCGCTGGGCCGCCGAGCTTCGCGCCGCGATCACCGAGCAGCTCCCGGCCCGGATCCCGCAGGGCTGGGATCGCGGGGCGGACCTTGCAGCCGGGAGGCGGCTGGCCTTCCTGGAATCCCTCACGGCGCGGAAAGGGCGGTAGACGTGAAACTGGCGCTGGTGCACTCGGTGAAGGTGCGGACCCTGGGGGGAATGGAACGCGCGCTCCTGGGTCTCGCCGTCGTGGCCGCGGAACGCGGGGACCGGGTCACCGTCGTGTGCCGGCCCGGGGCCGATTTCGGAGCGGAGGCCCGGGCCCGGAGCCTGGCAGTCGAAGAGCTCGCCCTTCGCGGCGAACTGGATCTGCCGTCCGCCTGGGCGCTGCGAACCCTGTTCAAGAGGGAGTCGGTCGATGCGGCGGTGGTCACGCTGCATCGCGATGCCCGCGCCTGCGCGCTGGCCCGATGGGGCCGGCGCTTTCCGGCGATCGCCCTGGTGAAGGGGATCCCGCTGGGCCGGGCATCGTGGCTTCGGGATGTCACCTACCGGCGCTGCGTGGATGGAGTGATCACGCCCACGGCCTGGCTCCGGGATGACTGCCTGCGGTACCCGTTTTTCAAGAATATCCGGGTGCGCGTCCTTCCGGATGGAATCGACGAATCGCTTTTTCCCGCGCCGGAAAAACTGCCGGGCGCGCGCGAGGCCCATCGCGCGTCGCTCGGCATTGCCGTGTCGAGGACCCTCTATTTCAGCGCCGGGCACCTGGTGCCCAACAAGAATTTCGCTTCGGTGCCGAAGAGACTGGCCCGCCTGGGGCCGGGCGCCGACTGGGAATGGTGGCTTGCCGGCGACGGGCCGGAAGAGAAGGCGGTGCGGGCGGCGGCCCGGGCCGCGGGCGTGGAAGAGCGCGTGCGGCTGCTGGGACGGCGCGACGATGTGCCGTCGCTGCTGCTCGCCGCCGACGCCCTGCTGGTTCCGTCCTTCAAGGAGCAGTTGCCGCTGGTGGCGTTGGAAGCTCTGCGCGCCGGCGTGCCCCATGTGCTGGTGAGCGCCGTGGGGGCGGAGGATGAAATGCGCTCGCTGGGAGTGAGCCTGGTTCCGGCCACCGACGAGCAGGCCTGGATGGACGCGCTCCTGCGGACCCAGGCTTCCCCGGGAGGAACCCGGGGCGTGAGCGGCTGGAAGCGCGGCCTGGCCGAGTGCGCGCATGCTCGGCTGGCCTTCCTCGAAGAGCTCGTGGCCTCCAGGCGCGGGAACTCATGAAACTCCTGTTCGTCAATTCCATGAAGGGAATGGGCGGGGGAGAGCGCTGGCTGCTCGACTGCGCGGGTGGGCTGCGCGGCCGGGGGCATACCTGCCTGGTGGCCGGGCGCACGGGATCTCCGCTCCTCGAGCGCGCCGCGGCGGCGGGGCTCGGCGTGATACCCGCGCCATTCACCCACGACCTGGATCCGCGGACCATCTTGCGCCTGCGCAAGGCCTACCGGGCCGAACGGCCGGACCTGGTGATCGCCCAGATCCAGCGGGCCCACCGGCTGGCGGTGGTCGCTTCCGCGCTGGGGGCGCGGGCGCCGGTGCTGCTCCGGGTGGGCCAGCTTCGGCCCGTGAAGCGAAAGTGGATCAACCGCTGGGCGTGGGGGCAATTGTCGGCGGTGATCGCCAATTGCGATGCCGTGCTGGCCGACCTGTCGGAGTCCCGCCTGGTACCGCGGGGGCGAATGCACCGCCTCTACAACGGCCTGCCGGAGCGGGAGCTCCCGGGCCGTGCGCAAGCCCGCGGCCGTCTCGGACTCCCTGCGGGGGCCGAGACGGTCTCCTGCGTCGCGCGCCTGGTCAAGCACAAGGGACATGACACCCTGCTCGACGCTTGGGCGCGCATTCATATCGTCCGGCCCGGCGCTCGGCTGCTCCTGGCCGGCGGAGGTCCGGAGCGGACCCGGCTGGAAGCCCTGGCGGCGAAGCTGGGCATGCGGGATTCGGTGCGGTTCCTCGGCGAACTTGAAGACCCCGCCGAGGTCTGCGCCGCCTCCGACATCACCGTGCTGGCGTCGCGCGAAGAGGGACTTCCCTACGCGCTCCTCGAAGCCGTCCAGGCGGGCGTCCCGTGCGTCGCCACCCGGGTGGCCGGGGTCGAGGAGATCCTGGCCCACGAGAGTTCCGGCCTGACCGTGGCTCCGGGGGATGCGGCGGCGCTCGCATGGGAAATCATCCGGCTCCTGCGGGATGCCGGGCTTCGCCGGGATCTGGCGGCGGAGGCGGGCCGCATTCTTCGCCGGCAGTTTGGCTACCAGGACATGCTGGAGCAGGCAGAATGGATTTTCGCGGAGGCGGCCCATCGTGCCTGACCGGTTCGTTCCTCCCGATTCCGGCCTCGTCCGGCGCGTCGTGGTGCTGCAGCTGTATTTCCTCGGGGACACGCTGCTGGCCACCCCGGCCATCCGCGCCCTCGCGGGCCGGTTTCCCGGGGCCCGGATCGAGGTGGTGGTCAAGCGGCGGTCGCGGGCGGCGCTCGAGCGCAATCCCCACGCGGGCCTGCTCACCGACTATGATCCCCCGAACTTGCTGCAGCGCCCGGCCCACTGGCTGTCGCTGCGGCGCC
>JANXVU010000090.1 GCA_025351485.1 Candidatus Eiseniibacteriota bacterium
CCAGGTCATCGAATAACTTGTCCAGATCGTCCGGCTTGGCCATCGTATCCTCCCAGTTGGGATTGTACGCCATGGCCGTTTACACAAAAAAGATTACAGTCCCCTGGGGAAGTAACGCCCCGCCGCGCCGTCGCACCACCCGATCTAAGCAAACGACAACATCCGATTCAAAGCCAGCAACGCCCCTTCCTGCACATCCCCCGGAACCACGATCTCATTCACGACTTTCCCCGCCAGCAAATTCTCCAGCACCCATAAAAGATGCGGCGGATCGATCCGATACATCGTGCTGCAAACGCAAACGATCGGATCCAGCATCTCGATCTTCTTGTCCGGATTCTCCTTCGCCAGGCGCGAAACCAGGTTGATCTCGGTGCCGATCCCGAAGTGCGTCCCCGGCGGAGCTTCGCGCACCACCTTCATGATCTTCTCCGTGGAGCCCCACGCGTCGGAGGCCTGCACCACGTCGAAGTTGCACTCGCCGTGCACCACGATCCTGATTCCAGGGCAGGTCTTTCTCAGGTGGTCCACCTGCTTCATGGTGAAGCGCATGTGGACCGAGCAGTGTCCCATCCAGAGAAGCAACCGCGCGCTCCGTACCTGGTCGTCGGTGAGCCCGCCGCCCTCTTTCCAAGGGTTCCATACCGCCATCTCGGAGAGCGGAATGCCCATGGAGTGGGCGGTGTTGCGTCCCAGGTGCTGGTCGGGCAGGAACAGCACCGTCTTGCCCTGCTGGAGGGCCCATTCCAGGACCTTGGGGCAGTTGGTGGAGGTGCACACCGAGCCGCCGGCCCGTCCCACCAGGTTCTTGATGGCCGCGGTGGAGTTGATGTAGGTGACCGGCAGGAACTTGTCGCCGAACCTGGAGGTCAGGTATTCCCAGCAGGCTTCCACCTGGTGCGTGCCGGCCATGTCGGCCATGGAGCACCCGGCGTTCAGGTCGGGCAGGATCACGCGCTGGTGCGGGGCGGCCAGGATGTCGGCGCTCTCGGCCATGAAGTGCACCCCGCAAAACACGATCGCCTCCGCCTCCGGGTGCTCGGCCACCTTGCGCGAGAGCTTGAGCGAGTCGCCGCGCTCGTCGGCGAACTGGATGATCTCTTCCCTCTGGTAGTGGTGGCCGAGGATCAGCAGCCGCGCTCCCAGCTCCGCCTTGATCTCGCGGATCCGGCGGATCCGGTCTTCCGGCGCCATTTCAAGGATCGCATCGGGCAGCGGCGACTGGGCGAGGACGGTCATGTGCATCTCCGGGAACGGGTCGGCATCCACCTGCAATGGGGCTCATGGGTTTAGACGCCGGTTCCGCCCCGAAGGAGCGGGTGACTTTGCGCCTCCCGGCAGTATAACATCCCCTTCCCGGCCCCGGAGCGGCCCTTGCATGCCGCCGGGCCGGAGCGGTAACTTCTGCGCTGCCAAACCATTCGAATGGAGAGTCCATGTCCAAGTTGCACAATGTTGTGATCCTGGGCTCCGGCGCGGCCGGGCTGACCGCCGCCATCTACGGCGCCCGGGCCAACCTCGCCCCGTTGGTGGTGGAAGGGCTGCAGCCGGGCGGCCAGCTCACCATCACCAGCGACGTCGAGAACTTCCCGGGTTTCCGCGAGCCGGTCATGGGCCCCGACCTGATGACCGCCATGCGCGGCCAGGCGGAGCGGCTGGGAGTGGAGTTCATCTCCGGCCAGGCGAGCCGGGTGGAGCTCTCCCAGCGACCCTTCAAGATCGACGTGGACGGCACCCTGCTGGAAGCGCGCGCGCTCATCGTGGCTACCGGCGCCTCGGCCAAGCTGCTCAACATTCCGTCCGAGACCGCGCTCATGGGGCGCGGAGTGTCCGCCTGCGCCACCTGCGACGGGTTCTTCTTCAAGAACCAGAAGGTGGTGGTGGTGGGAGGCGGCGACACCGCCATGGAAGAGGCCAACTTCCTGACCCGATTCGCCAGCGAGGTGGTGGTGGTTCATCGTCGCGACAAGCTGCGCGCGTCCAAGATCATGCAGGAGCGTGCGGAAAAGAACCCCAAGATCTCCTTTGTCTGGAACAGCGCGGTGGTGGAGGTGCTTGATGTCGGGCAGGGCAAGGTGACGGGCGTGCGCCTGGAGAACCTGCTGGACGGAACCCGGAGTGATCTGGCCTGCGATGGGCTGTTCATTGGAATCGGACACCAGCCGAACACATCGGTCTTCGAGGGCCTGCTGAAGATGAACGAGATCGGCTACCTGGAAGTTCATGACGGAACCCGCACCAGCGTGGACGGCGTGTTTGCTGCCGGCGACGTGGCCGACCACGTATACCGGCAGGCCATCACCGCGGCCGGCACCGGGTGCATGGCCGCGCTCGACGCCCAGCGCTTTCTGGAATTTCACGGGGAAGCCTGAGGCCGGGGAAACATGCCCAACCGAGACTCCATCGAAGTCCTGCTCAGGGAAGGCCGGACCTTTCCCCCTCCGCCGGAGTTTGCGGCCGCGGCGGGGATGGCAGATCCGCAGATCTACGACGATGCTGCCTCCGACCCGGAGGCCTTCTGGGCGCGGTGCGCTTCGGAACTGGACTGGATCCACCCGTGGACCAAGGTGCTGGACTGGAAGCCGCCCCATGCCCGCTGGTTCGTGGACGGCAAGCTCAACGCCAGCGCCAACTGCCTGGACCGCCACCTCAAGACCCGCTCCAACCAGGCCGCGCTGATCTGGGAGGGCGAACCCGGCGACGAGCGCACCCTGACCTACCGCGACCTGTGGCGGGAGACCTGCAAGGCCGCCAACATGCTCAAGTCGCTGGGGGTCCGCCGGGGCGACCGCGTGACCCTGTACATGCCGCTGGTGCCGGAGCTCGCCATCTCCATGCTGGCGTGCGCGCGCATCGGCGCGGTGCACAGCGTGGTCTTCGGAGGTTTCAGCGCCGACTCGCTCCGCGACCGCATCCAGGACCAGGAGGCGGTGCTGGTCATCACTGCCGACGGCGGCTACCGCCGTGGCGCGCAGGTGCCGCTCAAGCGCACCGTGGACGAGGCCCTGGAGGGCTGCCCCAGCGTGAAGAACGTCATCATCTACAAGCGCGGCGAGTTCCCGATCCACGTGCAGGAGGGCCGCGACCACTGGTGGCACCGGCTGATGGCCGACCAGAAGATCGCCTGCGAGCCCGAGGCCATGGACAGCGAGGATATGCTGTACATCCTGTACACGTCCGGAACCACGGGAAAGCCCAAGGGGATCGTGCACACCACCGGCGGCTACCTGACCGGCGTGAACGCCACGTTTCGATGGGTGTTCGACCTGAAAGAAGGCGACCGCTACTGGTGCACCGCCGACATCGGCTGGGTCACCGGGCACAGCTACGTGGTCTATGGTCCGCTCTCCAACGGCGCCACCGTGTTCATGTACGAAGGCGCGCCGGACTGGCCGGAGCGCGACCGGTTCTGGTCGCTGGTCGAAAAGCACGGCATCACCATCTTCTATACCGCGCCCACCGCGATCCGCGCCTTCATGAAGTGGGGAACGCAGGAGCCCGCCCGGCACGATCTCTCCAGTCTGCGCCTGCTGGGCTCGGTCGGCGAGCCGATCAACCCCGAGGCGTGGGTGTGGTACCACCGGAACATCGGCGGGGGCCGCTGCCCGGTCGTGGACACCTGGTGGCAAACCGAAACCGGTATGATCATGATCGCCCCGCTTCCCGGGCAAACCAACTGCAAGCCCGGCTCGGCCACCATGGCTCTTCCCGGCGTGTCCGCGGAGGTCCTGGACCAGAAGGGCGAAAAGGTGAAGATCGGCGGTGGCTACCTGGCCATCACCCGCCCGTGGCCGGCCATGCTTCGGGGCATCTACGGGGATCCCGAGCGCTACACCAGCGTCTACTGGAGCCGCTGGGGAAACGAGATCTACTTTCCGGGGGACGGCGCCCGCCGCGACACTGACGGCTTCTTCTGGCTGCTGGGGCGCGTGGATGACGTGCTCAACGTGGCCGGCCACCGCATCGGAACGATGGAAGTGGAGAGCGCGCTGGTGGACCACCCGTGGGTGGCCGAGGCCGCAGTGATCGGGCGCGAACACGAGCTCAAGGGCCAGGCCATCGCGGCCTTCGTGACCCTGAAAGATGCCCACAAGGGCTCTCCCGAGCTGATGGACGAACTCAAGGAGCACGTGGTGAAGCGCATCGGCGCGCTGGCGCGTCCCGATGCGATCTTCTTCTCCGCCGACCTGCCCAAGACCCGCTCCGGCAAGATCATGAGGCGGCTGCTCAAGGACATTGCCGAGGGACGGATGCTGGGCGACACCACCACCCTGGCTGATCCCGCCGTGATCCAGGCCCTGAAGGAAAAATACGGAGAGGAGGGTTAGGGCAATTTCCGACGGGTCAAAGGAAGTCGCCGGGAATAGGAAGGATGCGCCCTCCCCGGAGCGCGCCCCGTGGCTGCGCCGCCACCGGATGCGGCTGGTGCTTTATCTGGGCGGGGCCCTGCTGCTGGCGTTCGCCGCGATCTATATTCCGTTCGCCATCCAGGTCGCGGCAGTGCGGAGCTTCCACCGCACCGGGCCCGGCTGGTCCTTTCCCAGCAAAGTCTACTCGGACTGGATCGATCTCACGCCGGGCCGTCCCATGCCCCCGGAGTACCTGCGCGCCGAGCTGGAGGCCCGCGGATACACCTGGGCCCCGGAGGACGACGTCGCCCCGGGCCGCTACTGGGATGGCGGGGACCGTTTTATCATCGGCCTCCGGGCGTTCGACTATCCGGACACGCACTATTCCGCCGAGCGCGTGACGGTGGTCCTGGGCGGCTCCCGCGTCACCGACATCCGGCGAACACACCGTACCGGGCACCAGGCCCGGCTCGAGCCGCTGCTGATGGGCGAGTGGAACGGGGGGCTTCGGGAAGAGCGCACTTTTGTGCCGCTCGATTCCATTCCCAAGTGCATGCGCGACGCCGTGGTGGCCTCCGAGGACCGGCGATTCTACTCGCACGTGGGTTTCGACTTGCGGGGTATCGCGCGGGCGCTGCTCTCCGATATGCGCGGGGGCGGGGTGCGGCAGGGAGGCAGTACCCTGACCCAGCAACTCGCCCGCAACCTGTTCCTGAACCGCAAGCGCACGTTCGAGCGAAAGGTGCGCGAGACCCTTATCGCCATGGGCCTCGAGTCACGCCTTTCCAAACAGCAGATTCTTGAGTTGTACCTGAATTCGGCGTACTTCGGTCAGCGCGGGAGCCGCGGCATCGCCGGCGTGGAGGAGGCGGCCCGGTTCTATTTCAACAAGCCGGCCAGCCGGCTCACGCTGTACGAATCGGCCACGCTGGCAGCGGTGATTCCCGCGCCCAACGCATTCTCGCCCACGCACCGGCCCAGGTTCGTTCGCGACCGGCGCGACGCGATCCTGGACATCATGGCATCCGAGCGCTTCATCACCCGGGACGAGGCCGCGGCCGCCAGGGCGGCCCCGCTGGTGGTGGAGCAGGGCGAGCCGCCGCCCGCGCGCTTTCCGTTCTTCACCGACTACGCGCGTGACTTCCTGGCCGGCACCGAACTGGGCAGGGACCTGGAGTCACGCGGCCTGCGCGTGTTCACCACCGCCGACCCGGTGTGGCAGGAGGCGGCCGAGGAAGAGCTGGACGCGGGCGTCGGGATGCTGGGGCAGGATGGCGTGCAGGGGGCGTTCTGCCTGGCCGAACTTCGCACCGGCGCGGTCCGCGCGCTGGTGGGCGGGCGGGACTACCAGTCCAGCACGTTCAACCGGGCCTACCAGTCCAAGCGCCAGCCGGGCTCGTCCTTCAAGGCGGTGGTGTACGCCTCGGCCTATGACCAGAACGCCGGCCACAGCCCGTGGAACCCCGGCAGCACCGTCCCCGACCTGCCACGCGACTTCGGAACGGGCGAGGACGCCTGGCATCCCAAGAACTACGAGAACGACTATCATCCGACGGTGTCGCTGGCCAAGGCGCTGGCCAAGTCGCTGAACGTGGCGACGGCCAACCTGGTGGAAAAAGTCACGCCGCAGCACGTGGTGGAGTACGCGGAGAGGTTCGGCCTGGGCAAGCTCAAGGCGGTGCCGAGCATCGCGCTGGGAACTTCGGAAGTGACCCTGAACCAGATGATGGTCGTGTTCACCACCATCGGCTCCGACGGACGCCTGACGCCGCTCGATCCCATCCGGGCCATCACCGATGCGGCCGGCCGATCCCAGGACCGCAAGGCCGCCGCCCGGCCCCAGGTGCTCGCGCCCCTCACCGCGCACATCATGGTGGAGCAACTTCGCAACGTGGTGAACTTCGGCACGGCCTTCAACCTGAAATCGTGGTTTGGATTCCGGATGCCCGCAATCGGCAAGACCGGAACCACCAACGACGAGTACGACGCCTGGTTCATGGGCGCCACGCCGGACTACGCCGCGGGGGTCTGGGTGGGCTACGACCAGCCACGCAGCCTGGGCCGCAGTGGATCGCAGGCGGCCGTGCCGGTGTGGGCCCGCATCATGACCCGGGTCACGCAGGGTTTCCCGGTGCACGACTTCCCCGCGCACGCCGACGAACTGGAGCCGGCGACCATCGATTCCTACAGCGGCCTGCTGGCTTCCGGGCGCTGCCCCAGTATCATCCGCACCTGGTTCGTGCGCGGCACCGCGCCCACCCGGATCTGCGACCTGGCCCACCTGGAGCCGGTCCTTCCGGACACCACGCTGGGCGTGGGAGACACCACGTTCAGCTCGCCGTTCGAGGTGGAGCCCGACCAGGCTCCCGGCACTCCGCCCGCCACGCCGCCCTCGGGCGAGCCGTTCCGGAGGTAGGCCAGGATGATTCCGCTCCGGGACGACACACCGCGCACCACCACGCCCTACGTGACCTGGACCATCATCGGCCTCAACGTGGGGCTATTCTTGTTCGAGTTCCTGCTGGGCCCGCGGCAGATGCAGGGGTTTGTCTTTCAGTTCGGCATGATCCCGGCGCGGGTCTCGGTGTACGTGGAGCAAGGCGCGCCTCTGTTTTACCAGGGCGTGTGGCTGCCCTTCCTGAGCTCCATGTTCCTGCACGGCGGCTGGCTGCACCTGTTGGGCAACATGCTGTACCTGTACATATTCGGCGACAACGTGGAAGACATGCTGGGGCACTGGCGATTCCTGGGCTTCTATGTGGTGTGCGGCCTGGGCGCGGCGCTGGCGCACTACTGGGTCTATCCCACGTCCATGGTGCCGGTGGTGGGGGCGAGCGGGGCCATTGCCGGCGTTCTCGGAGCGTATCTCCTGATGTTCCCCAGATCGCGGGTGCTGACGCTGGTGCCGATCTTCGTGTTCATCCAGTTCATCGAGTTGCCGGCGCAGTTTCTGCTCGGAGTCTGGTTCCTAATGCAGTTCTTCAATGGTTTCATGGCACTAGGGCCTTCGATGGGTGGGGGAGTGGCGTGGTGGGCGCATATTGGAGGATTTCTGCTCGGCGTGGGCTTGGCAAGGGTACTGCCGAAGCGCCGGGTGCCTCGGGTGATCTATCTCTGATCTTTCAGATTGTCGCTCGGCGGCCGGGGTTGATGCCCCCGGCCGCCGGGGCACGGGGCCCAATACCTGGGCCACAAATCGGAGTTCCTTCCTGCCCGATTAGTCCCGCTTTACCTTCTTCCTCCATGCCTCGAACTTCTTCCACTCCCAGGTGTTCACCACGTCCGCGGCGGTGAGCCACGCCCGCCTGGCCACTCCGATCCCGAACTTCATCTGGTCGAAGTTGTCCGCTCGGTGCATGTCGGTGTTGATCAGGATCGGGATGCCCATCCCGCTGGCCTGGCGGGCGCGCACGTCGTCCAGGTCCAGGCGGTGATAGTTGGCGTTGATCTCGATGGCCTTGCCGGTGCGCACGGCGGCCTGGAACAGGGCATCCCAATCCAACTCGTAGCCCTCGCGTTCCAGGATGAGCCTTCCCGTGGGGTGGCCCAGCACGCAGGTGGCCGGGTGCTCCAGGGCCTTGATCAGGCGGCCGGTGGGGTCCTTGGTGAAGGAACTGTGGATGGAAGCGACCACCCAATCCAGCCTGGCCAGCAGCTCGTCCGGGTAGTCCAGGCTGCCGTCGGCGCGGATATCGGACTCGGTGCCGGCCAGCAGGTGGATCTTGTTCTGGGTCTTGTTGAAGGCGTGGATCGCCTCGATGTGCTTGAGGAGCCGTGCCGGCTGCAACCCGCCCGCGTAGCCCGCGCTGGCCGAGTGGTCGGTGACGGCGGCGTACTTGTAGCCGCGCTTGATGGCCTCGTCCGCCAGCTGTTCGATCGTCAGCTCGCCGTCGCTGGCCTTGGTGTGGCAGTGCAGGTCGGCCCGCATGTCGGAGAGCTCGATCAGCTTGGGGAGCCGGTTCTCCAGGGCCGCGTCGATCTCGCCGCGGTCTTCGCGCATCTCGGGCGGGATCCAGGGCAGGCCCAGCGAGGCGTACACGCTCTCCTCGGTGTCGCCGGCCACGCGCTCTTCGCCCTTGAACACGCCGTACTCGTTGATCTTCAGTCCCACCTTGCGCGCCATCTCGCGCAGCCGCACGTTGTGCTCCCTGGAGCCGGTGAAGTACTGCAGCGCGGCGCCGTAGCTTTCCGGCGGGACCGCGCGCAGGTCCACCTGCAACCCGCCTTCCATGACCACGCTGGCCTTGGTGTCGCCGTGGCCCAGCACCCGCTGCACCATGGGCAGCTTGACGAACGCCTCCAGCGCCGCCTCGGGCCGGGTGGTGGCGGCGAGCAGGTCCAGGTCGCCCACGGTCTCGCGCATCCGGCGCAGGCTTCCGGCGGGGGAGAGTTGCATGACTTTGACCTTGGCCCCGAGCAATTCCATGATCTCCTCGATCATGGGCCAGGCAACCCCGAGCGCCACCCGCCCGCTCGCCTCCGCCTGGAAGGCCAGGTTCTTCTTCAGATTTTCGATTTTCTTTTCGCCCATGCCGGGCAGGCCGTCCAGCTTGCCCGCTTCCAGGGCCTTTACCAGGTCTTCGCGCCCCGTGATCTTGAGTTTGTCGTGGAGCATCGCCAGGGTCTTGGGCCCCAGGCCCCCCACGTGGCGCAGTTCCAGGAGCCCTTCGGGCACCTTCTTCAATAGATCGTCGTGCTGCGAAACGCGCCCCGTATCCAGGAATTCAACGATTCGGGCCGCCATGCCTTCGCCGATACCCGGAACTTCCCGCAGGCGCTCCTCGTCCCGCAGCCGGGCCACGTCCTCCTGGAGGCTTTCCAGGGCCTGCGCGCCCCGGCGGTAGGCGTTCACCCGGAAACTGGACTCTCCCTGGATTTCCATCATGTCGGCGATTCGCTCGAAAAGTTCCGCAATGGCCCTGTTTTTCAAATGTCCTCCACTGGATTCAATTCCCGAGGGCAGTTTAAGCCGCCCGGGGCCATGCCACAAGACGGGGCTGCCCTTTGCATTAAGACTCCGTCCCCAGGCTGCCGATAACGACCTGTGAGACGTGCGGCATTGGAATTCGGCTACGGAAAGGTCGGCATGAGCAACGCGGAGCGATTGAAGAAATCCCTCGCCCAGGCGCTGGTCACGATGGATTGGCTGCAGGCCATCGCGTGCGCCCGCGAGATCCTGGAACTGGAGCCGTACGCGCTGCGCGAGCGGCACCTGCTGGCGCAGCTCTACCTGAGGGTGAGCGGATCGCGCCTGGCGACCGTGCAGCTGCAGAAGGTGCTGCAGCAGTCCGCGCGCTCCCAGAAGCTGTGGAAGGCGGTGGCGGCGCAAAAGAGCCTGGAGGGTTGCGGACGCGGGGGCAAGCGCACCGGCGAGTACGCTTCCATCTTCACCCAGGTCGCCTTCCATTCGCCGGTGCTATCTCCGACGTTCGATACCTTTCCGCCGGAAGACTTCGAGCTGGTGTGCCGCGAGATGGAACTGGTTTCCATGATCCAGAATGAGCGCTGGGCCCCGCCCGAGGCGGGCAGATCCTTGCTGCTGGCCGCGTGGGGGCGGGCGTGGATCGAGGGCCCGGACGAGCCGTTCGAGATCTGCGAGGACCAGATGCGACTGGCCGAGCCCGGCTCCGGTGGCGAGGACTTCCTGATCACGGCCACCGAGGAGTGCGAATTGCTTTACCTTCGCGCGGAGTCACTCAAGCGCGCCGAGGAGCAGTTCCCGGCATTCGCGGAGATGGTGCGGTACGGCGGCCTGCTTCCGCCGGACGCGCCCTACGAATTTGCGACCACCGCCCCGGTGCGGGACCCTCAGGCGGTTTCCTCGCCGGCGCAGGAGCCCACGTGGTTCCTGCAGAGCGAACTGGGCGAGGATCCCAAGGAAGCGCCGCAGTGGGTGGATGCGCGGGTGGCAGACTCCCCGGCCGTCCGGCCGGAACCGGAACCCGAACCCGAACCGGAAACCCAGGAAATGGCCCAGGAAAGCCGCACGGAAACGCACCTGCTTTGGGAAATGTGGAAGGAATTCCGGGAGAAGCGCGCATGAAATCGGACGATCTCGGTTTTTCCATCTGGGCTGTCGGTGGCGGCAAGGGCGGCACGGGCAAGAGCGTCGTCAGCACGCTGGTCTCGCTGGCCCTGGCGCGCATGGGCCGCAAGGTGGTGTTGCTCGATGCGGACCTGGGAGGAGCCAATCTGCACTCGCTGTTCGGCATGAAACTGCCCCAGGTGACCCTGCATGACTTCGTTGAAAAGAAGATCGACGGCCTCGAGGAAGCCGCGCTGGACACCGGCACGCCGGGCCTGCGCCTGGTGAGCGGCGCCAACGACGTGCTGAGCCTGGCCAACCCGAAGTACGCCCAGAAGACGCGCATGCTGAACGCAATCAAGCGCCTGAATGCCGACGTGGTGCTGTTGGACCTGGGCGCCGGGATGCACTACAACACGCTCGATTTCGCCCTTCTGGCGGACACGCCGCTCCTGGTGCTGACCCCCCAGATGACCTCTCTCGAGAACGCCTACGGCTTCCTGAAGGGCATGCTGTTCCGCAAGCTGGAGCGCAGCTTCAAGGAGGAGCACCCGCTCTACCCGTTCCTTGCTCCGGCCCTCAAGCCCGCTCCGGGAGAGCCGGCCGAACACCTGGTGGACTGCTTCGAAAGAGCACGCGACGCCGGCGCCGAGGGCATGGCGGAGTGGGAGGCGGTCATGGACTCCTTCCGCCCGGGCCTGGTGGTCAACCAGGCCGCGACTTCCGGCGACACGCTGGCGGCCGGGGTGATGGCGAACGTGGCGTGCAAGTACCTGGGCGTGCAGCCCGACTGTCTCGGGGCCATGCCGATCGATCCGGGCCTCCGGCGCCAGATCGACTCGCTGAAGCCCCTGTCGGCGCTGGGCGAAAACGTGCCCGCGGTGGCGGCGGCGTCGGACATTGCAAAGGCGCTCCTGGCGCGTGAAGAGCGCGAAGCCCGGGAAGCCCGCGAGGCGCATGAGCGCGCGGAGAAAGAGGCGTTGGACAACGAGCAGGCGGCGTAAAAGCGCTTTCGCAGCACGAAAAGTTCAAGGGCCAGCCCGGGTGACCAGGCTGGCCCTTGCAGTTTGATCTGTTGTCGCTGGCGCCCGGCGGGCCTTGTCCACCTTCGGCTC
>JANXVU010000101.1 GCA_025351485.1 Candidatus Eiseniibacteriota bacterium
GGTGCGCCACCTCATCACTCCTTCAGTCGAGCGCCGGACTCCCAGAAATCCGCTCTTCCCGGTGAACCTGCTGGACCTGCTCATCCGGCACGGCAGCGCCAACCACAAGCGCGAGACGATCGCATTCTCGAAGAGGCGCCAGGGGGCGATCGAACGGCTGGCGATCTTTCAGGTCTGGCGGAACTTCATCAAGCCCTTTTCGGAGAGAAGAGGGGGAGGGACGCCGGCCCAGCGGCTCGGGCTGATGGATAGGGCACTGAGTGTTGGGGACATCCTGAGCCGAAGGCTCTTTGGAAGTCTGGTGGACCTTCCGGAGACCCTGGCGCGCTACTACCGGCGGGAGGTGGTCACGACTGCGTTGCCGAAGAACCGGGTGAGCCGACTCGCGTACGCCTGCTGAACCTTGACGTTGGGTGGTAAGGGGATTGGAGCGAAGCAGTTGCCGCGTCTCGGACACATTCTTCGAAGCACAACCCAAGAAGAAGGGCCGTCTCCCGTGGGGGAAACGGCCCTTGTCCTTTGAATTCACTCTGGTGGCGCCCTAGTGACCGGCTCCCTTGACGCCGTCGCCTCCGAAGCCCATTCCGTCCGTCTGGCCGACATCGCCGTTCACCGCAGCCGCGACGTTCAGCCGGCCCGCGCCGATCTGCTCGCCAGGGGGCACCGGGCTGGCCGTGGCCTGCAGCCGGGCCAGGACCTGGAAAGGGGTCCAGGTGGGGTGCTGTCCGATCAACATGGCCGCCGCGCCCGCCACCAGGGGCGTGGACATGGACGTCCCGCTCCATACGGCATAGCCACCGTCCCAGTAGGCGCTTCTCAGGCCAACCCCGGGCGCCCCGAGCTTCAGGTAGTCGCCGTAGTTGCTGAAGGACGCGCGCGTGTCCGCGACGGTGGTCGCGGCGACTCCAATGGCGCCCGAGCCTGCCGCAGGGTATTCCTCGGGGCTTTCGGTCCCGCGGTTACCTCCGGCGGCCACCACCACCACCCCTGCGGACTGCGCAAATTCAATCGCTTCGTCGATGACCGGGGATTGGCTGGTCATGCCCAGGCTCAGATTGATGACCTTGGCGCCCAGGCCCACCGCGTCTTCGATGGCCGTGGCGATCGCGAAGGCGTTGCCGCGGCCGTCGGAGTCCAGTACCCGCATGGGAAGCAGCCGGGCCTGCGGCGCAACCAGCAGCACCAGTCCCGCCACGTGGGAGCCGTGCCCGGCGGCCTCGTCGGGAATGCCGTCGCCGTTGGAATCCGTGCCGGTCGGGCCATCGGTGGGATCCCCGTCACCCGCTACATAGTCCCATCCGCGCGGATCGATGCGTCCCTGGAACAGCACGTGGCTCGGATCGATCCCGGTGTCCAGGATTGCCACCAGCACGCCCGATCCCAGGGTGAGCGCGTGGGCCTGCGGCAGGCCGAGGCGTTCCGATACATCCTGGTCCCAGAACTCCTGGGGAGTCTTGAATCCTTCGTTGAACCCCACGCTGGACTGGCGGCTTTCCGGCGTGTCCATCAACAAGTTCGGCCTCACGGAAACCACGCGCGTATCCAGGGTGAGTTCCGCCGTCAATTGCTGCGGCGTCTTGCCCGTGGGCACCAGCACCCGGCAGGCGCGACCGTCCGCGAGGCCGGCCACCTTGGAGATGCTGTGGTCGCTGCACACTTGGTCGTCGTCGCCGCCGGACCGCACCTGCACGACCAACTCTCCGGCGACCGTATCGGGCGCGCCGCCGGTGCTGCCGCCCTGCTGCGGCCGGGCGACCGGCAGCCGGTGGCCGGACAGGATGGGCGAGGTCTCGGAGCGTC
Organism: Candidatus Eiseniibacteriota bacterium; assembly: GCA_025351485.1. Taxonomy (GTDB): domain Bacteria; phylum Eisenbacteria; class RBG-16-71-46; order RBG-16-71-46; family JACRLI01; genus JANXVU01. The sequence goes on from JANXVU010000101.1 coordinate 1,801, forward strand.
CACAGCCCGCCGCGAACAGCGCCGCGCCAAACAGCAGTCCAAGGGCCAACCTGGGATTTTGTCTCATGTCACGCATGGCACCACTCACGGTTGGGATCCAGGTTCCTGGGGGAACACACCGACAAAACAGCTTGGAGGCGAGAGTCATAAATCCCCCACCAGGGCGAAACCCGCCCACATATAAGGATGTACCCCTGTGGAGAACATGTCAAGTTGCGCCTTTCGAAGCGATTCAGACGCCCCAACCCCCTTGGAATAAGCGTGATAAAAGAGCTCCATCAACTTCCGGGTGGCCGAATCGTCCACGTCCCACAGGGATGCCAGGACCCGCGAGGCGCCGGCTGAAAGCAGCGCCCGCACCAGCCCCATCCACTCTTCCCCGGCCCACACTTCGCTCCGGCCGGTGACGCAGGCCGACAAGGTCACCAGGCCGGCCCGGATCGGCACCATGCGAAAGTCATAGGCCGACATCCACCGGTCCGACAGGCGCAGCCCCGAGAGCAGCGGATGATCCCGGCGGAACGATCCATGGGCGGCCAGGTGCAGCGTGGACGCCCGGGGAGCGAGTTCGCGGAACGCCTGCACGGTGGCCTCGCTCCCGGTCAAAACGCGCGACCCCGGAAGAAGCGCTGCCACCGCCCGCGCCTCGCGGTCGGCTTCCGGAATCAGCGGATCCGCCACCGAGATCACCAGCGACTTGCCCCTGATCCGCCGGCGGGCCGACTCCCTGCATTTCAGGAAGATCTCCGCGCTGGGCGCCTGCGAAACTGCCCAACGGGACGCCAGGGGATCGTTCCCACCCAGCGCCGCCCACGGCAGTCCGTGCAGCGGCCCGGCCGGCACCACCACCACGGCGCGCGCCCGAGAATCCGACATCAGCGGATCCCAGAGCCGGCGCCGGAGCTCCGCGAGGTCGGCCTGGGTCTCTTCCATCAGGCGCTCGCGGTGAACTTCCAGGAAGGGCGCTCCGATGTGAAAGCGGCCCCACTGGAAGCGCAGCGAGTCGGCGATGGAGTCCAGCTCCTCTTCTCCGATCAGATCCCGCACCACGCGAATCGAATCCGGGGTGACGGCAAAAGCGCCCACGCGGCCCCGGATCACGAAATACTCGAACAGCGCCTCGTGCGGCAGCAGCGCCGCCTGCAGCCGGCGCACGTCGCCGCTCGGAAGCGGGGCCACCGGGGCGCTTCGACCGCGGGCCAGGGAAGCCAGCAGGCGCGTGGCCTGGGCTTCTTCGAGCAGGGAGGCCCGCGTCGTCTGCTCGGTGAAGTCCCGCTTGCCTTCGCGTTCCGACACGGCCGCACGGTGCTGCCTCGCGCCGAGGCGCCGCAGAAGCGCTTCCGCCTCGGAAAGCCGGGCGCGTTCGGCCCGGGTCAGCCCCGGCTTGTGGCGCGCCGCTTCCACCTGGGTGAGCAGGTCCAGCAGCGCCCGCGCGCGGCCCCGCTCCAGGTGCGCAAAGGCACGGTTCAGCGAACCGCCGTCCAGTTCCAGCGCCGCCAGGGCCAGGTAGGGCTGGCCCTTGTCGCGGTGGAAGGCGGCGCG
>JANXVU010000117.1 GCA_025351485.1 Candidatus Eiseniibacteriota bacterium
CGTGCGATTCGATGAGGGTCAGGAATCCGGTGTGGCCGAGTCGCATCCCGGCAAGCGGAAGACCCGTGCGGCAGAAGGCCCGGGCCGCCGACAGGAAGGTGCCGTCCCCGCCCATGACCAGGGCGAACAGCGCGCGGCGGGCCAGTTGGGCCGCCGGCAGGCAGCGCACCTCGGAGGGAAAATCCGCGACCTGGGTGTCCAGGCCCAGGGGCTCCACGCCCGAGTCGCGCAGAAAGCGCAGCACCTTCGGCAGGATGGCCCGCACCGAAGGCTTGAGGGGGTTCAGATAGAGGGCGACCGCCCTCTTAGCGCGCGGCATGCTCCCGCCACCACTCCACCACGCGTCGCGCGAGGAGCTCCGGGGTCAGTCCCACGTCCCGCAGGAGCTGGTCACGCTTGCCATGGGCAATGAATTCATCGGGGAAGCCCAGGCGCCTGACCTCCACGCCTCGAACCTCGTTGCGCTCGAGCGCCTCGAGGACCGCCGATCCAAAGCCGCCGGCCAGCGAGCCTTCCTCGATGGTGACGATTCGATTGAACTTGCGGGCCTGTTCCACAAGCAGCTGTTCGTCCAGCGGCTTGGCGAAGCGGGCATTGACCACGGTGGCGTGGAGGCCGCCTTTTTCCAGGATGTGGGCCGTCTCCAGCGCGAGCTCGACTCCCGTGCCGATGCCCCAGATGGCAATGTCGGCGCCGGTTCGTTTCACCTCTGCCTTGCCCCATTCGATCCGATGGAAGCCCTGGCGGCCCCGGCCCGACACGTTGGCGCGCGGGTAGCGCACCGCCACCGGTCCGGTAGCCGCTTCAACGGCGGTGTGGAGCATGTCGGCGAATTCTTGCTCGTCGGTCGGGGCCATCAGGGTCATGTTGGGAATGCAGCGCAGGTACGGGATGTCAAACGCCCCGTGGTGGGTGGGGCCGTCGTCGCCGGCAAAGCCGGCCCGGTCCACCGCGAACACCACCGGAAGGTTCTGGAGCGCCACGTCGTGCACCACCTGGTCGAATCCACGCTGCAGGAAAGTGGAGTAGATCGCGCACACCGGGCGGAGGCCGTTCACCGCCATGCCCGCGGCAAAAGTAACCGCGTGCTGCTCGGCCATGCCCACGTCGAAGCAACGGTCGGGATACTTTTCCGCGAACGCGCGCAGGCCCGTTCCTTCCAGCATGGCGGCGGTCACCGCGACCATGCGTGGGTTCAGGGCGGCCATGTCGATCAGGATCTGGGCGAATTCCTGGCTGTAGGAGTTGATCGCGCCCGGGGCGGTCCTGCCGGTGACCTTGTCGAAGGGCCCCAGGCCGTGGTACTTGATCGGCGCGGCCTCTGCAAAACCGACACCCTTGCCCTTCTTGGTGAGCACGTGCAGCAGCACCGGCTCGCGGAATTCCTTGAGCTCCTTGAGCGTGCGCACCAGGAGCGGGATGTCGTGCCCGTCGATCGGGCCGTAGTACTTGAAGCCCAACTCCTCGAACAGCAGCCCCGGCACCATCAGCCCCTTGAGCCCTTCCTTGACTCGCTTCGCCGCGATGCGGGCCTTGCCGCCCAGGCTGGGGATCTTGCCAAGCAGGTCGTACACGTCGGCTTCGAGCCGCCGGTAGACCGGCGTGGTCGTGATCTTGGTGAAGTAGCGCGCCATGGCGCCCACGTTGGGCGAGATGGACATCTCGTTGTCGTTGAGGATCACCATCAGGCGCTGGCCCATGCCACCCGCGTGGTTCATGGCTTCGTACGCCATGCCCGCGGTGAAGGATCCGTCGCCGATGACCGCCACCACGTGCCGGTCCTCCCCGGTCAGGTCGCGCGCGGCCCCGAGGCCCGAGGCGGCCGAGATCGAGGTGCCGCCGTGGCCGGCCCCGAAGATGTCGTGGGGGCTCTCGGCGCGCCGGGTGAAACCGGAGATCCCGCCGTACTGGCGCAGGGTGTGAAAGCGATCCAGGCGGCCGGTGAGGAGTTTGTGCGGATAGGCCTGGTGGCCCACGTCCCAGACGATCTGGTCCTGGGGGGATTCGAACACCCGGTGGAGCGCAAGCGTCAGCTCGACCACTCCCAGGCTTGGCCCGAGGTGCCCGCCGTTGACCGCGACCACGCGCAGGATCTCCTCGCGCATCTCCGTGGCCAGCGTCTGCAACTGCGCCATGCTCAGCGCCTTCAAATCCCGAGGGTCGTGGATCTCATCCAGCAAACGGCTCATCCGAGGTGACCTCCAAGGTACATCCAGCCGAGTGTGAACAGCACCCCGACGACGGCTCCGGCAAGAACTTCAAGGGGCGTATGCCCCAGCAACTCGAGCAGCTTCATTTCCACCAGGTGCTTGTCGTGCCGGTAATGGCTGTCGATCAGGCGGTTCAGCAGGGTGGCCTGGCGCCCCGCGGCCCGCCGCAGGCCGGCCGCGTCATACATGACGATCAAACTGAAGTATACCGTGACCGCGAACAGGACGGAACCGAATCCCGCCCGGAGCCCGACGGCGGTGGAGAGCGCGGCCACCCCGGCGGAATGCGAGCTGGGCATGCCGCCGGTCTCGACCAGGCGCCGGAAGTTGAACCGTTTTTCCCGGAAGCTGCTGGTGACGAACTTCAACGCCTGGACCAGGAAGCCGCACAGGACGGCGATATAGAGCGGATTGCGGCTAAGGGGCAACCATACGATCGGAGAACTCAATTTTGGCGCGCCTCCACGAAATCCGCCAGGCCGGCCCACAGATCCTGCCGTCGCGGCAGGCGCCGGGCGAGCCTGCGGGCTTCGCCGCACAGCCGGGTGAGCTCGGCGCGGGTCGCGTCCAGTCCCACCGCGCGCACGTACGTGGCCTTTCGACGAGCCGCGTCGCTTCCTCCGGCCTTCCCAAGCTGTTTGCGCGAGGCAGTCGCGTTGAGGTAGTCGTCTCCCACCTGGAAGGCCAGCCCCAGGGTATCGGCGATTCGGCTGACCTGCTCCACCTGCCGCCGGCCGGCGCCGGCCCAGTGGGCCCCGGTGCGCGCGCATGCCCGGATCAGGGCGCCGGTCTTCAGCCTGTGGATGCGCCTGACGCTCTCCCGCCTGGCGGGCCGCCCCTCGCCCAGCATGTCCAGCACCTGGCCCCCCACCATTCCCCCGGGCCCCACCGCTTCGGCCAGCTCCATCAGGCTCTTTTCCCGCGCGGCGCCATCCCGGGGCCCCCCGGCCGCGGCGGCCACCTGGAAGGCGGCGGCCAGCAGCGCGTCCCCCGCCAGCAGGGCGATGGCTTCCCCGAATTTCTTGTGCAAGGTTGGCCGCCCACGGCGAAAATCGTCGTCGTCCATGCACGGCAGGTCATCGTGGGCCAGGGAGAACGCGTGCGCCATCTCGATCGCGGCGGCCGCGGCCCACGCTCCGCTCGAGCGGCCGCCATAGGTCTGGAAGCTCAGCAGCACGATCGCCGGACGGATCCGTTTGCCCGGCGCCAGGACGGCGTAGCGCATGGCCCGGTGCAGCGGGGCGGGTGAGGTGTTCGCCCTGGGAAGGGCCCGGCCGATCTCGCGGTCCACGCGGACCGCAATCCGGGCGCGGAAAGGCTCAAACATCCGGGTCGGATCCCGGGTCACCTTCGAAGTCTTCGAGCACCGCTTCCCCACCCGCACCCTCCGACAGCACCCGGACCCGCTTCTCCGCCTCTTCCAGCCGGCGGCTGCAGAGCCGGGACAGCTTCATCCCTTCCTCGAAAGCCTGCAAGGAGGCCTCCAGTGGAAGTTCCCCGCGCTCCAACTGGTCGACCAATGATTCCAGGCGGTCCAGCGCCTGTTCGAAGGTCACTTCGGCCATGGTAGGCTCTTCCTGCTTCTTCTTCAAGATTGGCCCTCCCGCCGTTCCACCGAGCTGACCGTGGCCCTGGCGCTTCCGCCTCGGAGCACCAGCCGCAGGCCGTCCCCGGCCCGGAGCGAGGCGGCATCCCGGACCGGCTCCCGCTCCTTCTCGAACTCCACGTAGCAAAATCCCCGCGCCATGACCTGCTCCGGGGACAACGCCTCCAGGCGCCCCGTTCCCCGCACCAGCCGTTGCCGGCCGTGGGTCAGGGCCAGGACCTGGCCCCGCAGGAGCCTCCCGCGAAGTTCGTCCACGCGCTGCATGCGTTCCTGGAGGTAATCACGGGTCCGGCCCAGCGCGTGGCTCCTCGCGAGCCCGTCCACCGAAAGACGGCCCCGGTGGATGATGCCCAGGGCGGCGCGCAGCGCGCGCGCCCGGGTCGAATCGGCCCGCTCCCGGTACTCGACGCGGTCCGGCACCGCCCGTTCGGCCGCGGCCGAGGGCGTCGGGGCCCGCAGGTCCGCCGCGAAGTCGCACAGCGTGACGTCGGTTTCATGCCCGACCGCCGAGATCACCGGAATGGAGGAGCCGGCGACGGCGCGGACCACCACCTCCTCGTTGAACGCCCACAGATCTTCGAGCGATCCACCGCCGCGCCCCACGATCAGCACGTCGGCCGCGCCGTGACGCCCGAACATTTCCACAGCCCCGGCGATCTGTTCGGCCGCCCCTTCGCCCTGCACCCGGACCGGCGCCAGGACGATGCGGGTGGAGGGCCAGCGCTTGCGGGCCACGCGGATGATGTCGTGGATCACCGCTCCGGTCGGGGAAGTGACCACCCCCACGCAGGACGGAAAGCGCGGCAACGCCCGCTTGCGCGAGTCGTCGAACAGCCCCTCTTGCAGGAGGCGCTTCTTGAGTTCCTCGAACCTCTGCTGCAGATCGCCCTGGCCCGCCGGGGAAAGCGCGCTTGCGATCAGCTGGAAGGAGCCCCGTGGCAGGTACAGCGACAGCCGGCCCACGGCCTCGACTTTCATGCCCTGCCCGGGCTTGAATCCGAGCCGGGCGGCATCGCCCTTGAACAGCGCGCACTGGATCAGAGCGCCCTCGTCCTTGAGCGAAAAGTAGTGATGCCCCGAAGGTTGGACGCTGTAGGTGCCGATTTCCCCGACCACCCGGACCGAGGCGAAGCTGGTCTCGAGGGTCTTCCGGGCCAGCGTGGAAAGCTCGGTGACGGTGTAGGGGCGAGGGTTCTCGAAGGGGAGCATCAGGCGTGGCTCCGCTCACACGCGGTGACCGCGTTCTGGAGCAGCATGGCCACGGTCATGGGGCCAACCCCACCCGGCACCGGCGAGAGCCACGAGGCCCTCGGCGATACGGTGGCTTCGTCCACGTCCCCCACCAGCCGCCGCTTGCCCGGGCGGGTGGGGTCCTCCACCGAATGGATCCCGACATCCACCACCACCGCGCCTTCGCGGATCATGTCGCCCTTCAGGGAACGCATCATTCCGGCGGCCATCACCACGATGTCCGCGCCGCGGGTGTGGTCGGCCAGGTCCAGGGTCGCGGTGTGGCACAGGGTCACCGTGGCGTCTACCCCCCGCTGGCCCAGGAGCGTCGCGCAGGGGCGGCCCACCACCCGGCTGCGGCCCACCACCACGGCATGCTTTCCCGTGAGCCCCACTCCGTGAAACCGCAGCAGTTCCAGGATTCCGATGGCGGTGCATGGCCAGAAACCGCCCTCGCCCAGCGTGGCGCGCCCCACGTTCAGCGGATGAAAACCGTCAAGGTCCTTCGCCGGATCGGCCTCGCGGAACACCCGGGCCTCGTCCCAGCCCGAGGGCAGGGGGCTCTGGACCAGGAAGCCGTGGATGGAAGGGTCGCGGTTCAGCGAGTCCACCGTGCGGAGCAGCTGGTCGTACCCGGCAGACTCCTCGAGGTGAACGCGCTGCGCGTGGAACCCCAGCAAGGTGGCGGTCTCGATCTTCTTCTTCACATACACGGTGGAAGCGGCCACGCCGCTCACCTGGACCACGGCCAGGCCCGGTGTGATTCCCCGGGATTTCAAAGCCTGCACGCGCTTGCCCACCCGGGCCTGCACATCGGCCGCCGCGGCCACGCCGTCCAATCGCCGGGCTTTCCAAGTCATCCTTGAAAGGGCTCCTGAATGGATTGAATGCACAGGGCCAGGCCGGTCCGATCGTCCACTTCCACGATGGCCCCATTCAGCCACACATCGTTCTTGGCGGGTTGGAATCGCACCGGCAGCTGAGTGCGGAATCGGCGGATGGCGAGCTCCTTCTCCACCCCGATGATCGAATCGTGCGGCCCGGTCATGCCCGCGTCGGTAAGGTAGGCGGTTCCTCCGGGAAGGATGCGGGCGTCGGCGGTCTGGACGTGCGTGTGGGTGCCGATCACCGCGCTCACTCGTCCGTCCAGGAAATGCGCGAGCGCGAGCTTTTCCGACGTCGCTTCGGCGTGCACTTCGATGAGACGCACCTTGACGTCCTTCCACGCCGGCTTGTCCAGCTCCAGTTCCAGCGCGCGAAAAGGGTCGTCGAGCGGCGCCATGAACGTGCGCCCGAGCACGTAGGTGATGCCGAACGAGACTCCGGAATCAGTGCGCCAGATGGCGGTTGAAAACCCCGGGGATTCGGGCGGGCAGTTCAGCGCGCGCAGCAGCCTCGGGGCCTGGGGCAGGAACTCGAAGATGTTCTTCTGTTCCCATATGTGATTGCCGCCGGTGACCACGTCGGCCCCGGCGGAAACAAAGTCGCGGAAGATCTCCGGGGTGATGCCGAATCCCGCGGCGGAATTCTCCCCGTTCAGCACCACCACGTCGGCGCCACGCTCGATCCGAAGGCGAGGCAAAAGCGCCGCCACGGCTTTCCGTCCGGGCGAGCCGAACACGTCGGCCACGAATAGAATGCGCATTCCGGTTACTTCGCGTACTCGATGGCGCGAGTTTCGCGAATGACCACGACCTTGATCTGGCCGGGATATTCCAGCTCTTTTTCAACGCGCTTGGCGATCTCGGTGGCCATCATGTGCGCATGCGCGTCGTCCACCTGTCGATGCTCCACCATGATGCGGATCTCCCGTCCGGCCTGGATGGCGTACGATTTTTCCACCCCGGGGAACGAATCGGCGATGGCTTCCAGCCGCTCGAGCCGCTTCACGTAGGTCTCCAGCGACTCGCGCCGAGCGCCGGGACGGGCGCCCGAGATGGCGTCGGCGGCCTGCACCAGGGCCGCCATCAGGTACTGCGGATTGAAGTCCTCGTGGTGATAGGCGATGGCCTCGACCACCGGGCCGGGCTCGCCGTACTTTTCTCCCAGCGCCTTGCCGATGGTCGGGTGCGAGCCCTCGACCTCGTGGTCCACGGCCTTCCCGATGTCGTGCATCAGGCCGGCCCGCTTGGCCATGGTGGCATCGAAGCCCAGCTCCGAGGCCATGATCTGGCACAGGTACGCGACTTCCTTGCTGTGGTCCAGGATGTTCTGCCCGTAGCTGGTGCGCCACCGGAGCCGGCCCAGGAGCCTGACAAGTTCCGGATGCATCCCGGTAATCCCCAGGTCCAGCAACGCGCGCTCCCCGGTGTCCACGATCTCGGTGTCCATCTCGCGGCGGGTCTTCTCCACCACTTCCTCGATACGGCCCGGGTGGATCCGGCCGTCCTGGATGAGCAGTTCCAGGGAACGCCTCGCGACCTCGCGGCGCACCGGGTCGAAGCACGAAAGCACCACCGCCTCGGGGGTGTCGTCAATGATCACATCGATCCCCGTCGCGCGCTCGAAGGCTCGTATGTTGCGCCCCTCGCGGCCGATGATGCGGCCCTTCATCTCGTCGCCCGGAAGGTTGACCACGGAAACGGTGGTTTCGGACGTGTGCTCGGCCGCGGAGCGCTGGATCGCCAGGGTGATGATCTTGCGAGCCTCCTTCTGGCCCTCCCGCTGCGCCGTCTCGCGGATCTCGGCCACCTTGCGCGCAGCATCCATGCGGGCCTCGCCCTCCATGTTGGAGATCAACTGCTGGCGGGCCTCCTCGGCGGTGAACTTGGCGATGCGTTCCAGGCGGGCGTTCTGCTCGTGGGCGAGCCGGTCCATCTCGAGGGACCGGCCGGCCAGCGCCGTCTCGCGGTCGGAGACTTCCTTTTCCAGGCGCTTTTGGTCACGCTCTTTCTTCTCAATGAGATCGACTTTGCGGTGCAGGTTGTTCTCGCGCTCGTCGAGGCGCTTTTCACGCCCCATCAGCTCGGAATTCTGGCGGCTGGACTCGCGCTCGAACTGTTGCTTGGACTGGTAGGCCTCTTCCTTGGCGTCGAGCAGGAGCTGGCGCTTCTGCGTTTCGGCTTCGCGGGCGGCTTCATCGAGGAGTTTCTGCGAGTGGGCCCGGGCGTTCTTGAGGCTGTTCTCGCCGACGCTGCGGGTGACGAAGAAACCAATCAGGTAGCCGGCCACGACCCCGATCACGGTCAGCAGCCCGGCTACCAGCATGGACGTTGTAGGCATGGGGTTGACGCTCCCGGGCCTGGATTCCGCGAACGGAATCAAGGCCCCGTACCGGCCCATGAAGAATGAAAAACCCCGCCGGTGTGCCGTGAGTCAAGGCCCTGAGCCAGATACCCATAAAGCCGGGCATCCTCTCTCCTGGTTCACGCTCCCACCCGAAGGTGGTCACCATTACGCAGGAGAAGTCGGGTTTCCCTTGATTCGGTGTTGGCTCAAAGACACTTTTTCAGCACGGGCACGGCAGGGTTTTTCAAAAATCGGGCCGTCTCTATGTACGCAGAGACCGCAAGATATCCTACGGTCCTCCTGTGGAGTCGGAAGCCCTGGCCTGGGGTCCGGTGACGGCCGCACTCGCGTCGAATAGACTTGGTGCGGGCGATCCGGCAAGCGTGGACATGAGCAACTCCTCCAATTGGCCCGCCTTTTCGCGGACCGTGTTGGCGGATCGCTGCCTTTCGTCGCGTTCGCGCAAGAGTTCGTCGGCAATATTCAAGGATGCAAGGATGGCGACCTGCGAGAGCGAGGGCAAGGGAAGCTTCTCGTTGATCTCCCGCATTTTCTGGTCGACATAAGCGGCCACGCGCTGGATGTATTGCGGATCCGCCTGGCCGCGGATGTTGTATTCTTTGCCGAAAATCTCGATGCGAACATTCTGGACGCTGTCCGGCATGCTGGTCTTGGACCTCAAGCGGCATCCGAACTCCTGCTCGACTGCCGCGCCGGGCCGGCGCCCCCGAAGGAGAGCCGGGCCCCTGGATCGGGAATTCCGCCGATTAAGAGGCCGGAACTCCCAATTTCTCCTCCTCGACCGCGCGCAGTTTGTCGAGCATCTGCTCGACGCGCCGGGCAAGGGAACTGCGCTCCTGGGCGAAACGCTCCAGCTTGACTTCCGCCTCCTGCGCCCGGACCTTCCACTCGTCCAGGCCTTTGGCGGTCTGCTCCGCCGAGCCCAACTGGCCCTTCAGCTCGTCCCGCGACCGCCGAAGCTCGTCGCGCTCCGCCTTCAACTGCAGGATCAGCTGGGCCGCCTGCTGCACCCGCTGCTCAAGATTTTCCAGGTCCAAGCCGGCGATGTCCTGATCCATGATTCCCGTCCTGTGGGTTATTACGAACGCAATTGGGCGCCGAGCTTGTCCAAGGCGCGCTGGACTGCCAAGGCTACCGCCTGGTCCACCTCGGCGTCCAGGAGGGTCCGCTCCGGGCTCCGGAACTCCAAAGAATAGGCCAGGTTCTTCAGCCCCTTCCCGATCCGCTCCCCGGTGTACACGTCGAACAGCCGAACGGACCTGAGCAGCGGACCGGCGGCGGCACGAATTTCCGATTCGAGCGCCGCGGATTCAATCCCGAGCTCCACCAGGAACGCGAGATCCCGCTTCACGCCTGGGAACCGCGCCCATTCGCGGAACTCGCCCGAGGGACGCGCAACCTGTCGAAGGCCATCCACCCGAAGAGTGGCGACGAACACCGGCCCGGGAACCTCGAGCCGCTCGAGCGCCTTGCGGCCGAGCTGCCCCATGACCCCGAGCCTGGTGGTGCCCGACAGGATTTCCGCCGCGTGACCGGCTTGAAAACCACGGCCATCGTAGGCCCTGAATTGGGCATTGTCAACGCTCAAGCCTTCAAGTAAAACCTCCACCCGGCCCTTCAAGTCGAAGAAATCCACGTGGTCCGGCCCCAGCCCGAAGCCGGAGGCGTGACGCGCCCCGGCGAGCACGATTCCGGCCTCGAGCCATTCTTCCGGCAGCGGTTCCGGCCCCCGGCGGAAGCACCGGCCGATCTCGTACAGGGCCACGTCGGCTCGGCCGCGACGCACATTGCGCCCGAGCGCCTGGAGCAGTCCCGGGGCCATCGAGGGCCGCAGCACGGAACTTTCGCGGCTCATCGGATTGGCGAGCCGGACTGCCGCCGCGATCAGGTCGTCCCCCGCGCCCACGGCGAGCTCGAGGTCCTCGGGACCCAGCATGGTCGCGGTCATGCCCTCGTGGAATCCCAGCGCCTGCAGGGCGGAGCGCATCGAGCCGCGAAACCTTTCGTCGTCCGAAACGCGGCCGAAGAGCGGCGTGATGGAGCCGGCGTCCTCGGGAATGGCCTCGTATCCGCGGCATCGCGCGATCTCCTCGATCAGGTCGGCCTCTTCCAGCACGTCCGCGCGCCACGAAGGTACGGTGACGTCCAGGACACCGGTGGTGACGGCCGCGGTCACGCCGAACCCCAGTCCCGAGAGGATCTCCGCCGAGGCCCGCTCCCCCACCTGCGTTCCATACACCAGATCCACGCGCGACCCGCGCAGCCTGAGGCGCCGCGATTCACGACGGCCGGGATAGGCATCCAGCACGCCGCCGGCGAGTCTGCCTCCGGCAGTCTCCGCCAGCAGGGAGGCGACGCGGTCGAGCGCCTCGCGAACCGCCTCGACGTCGGTGCCGCGCTCGAAGCGGCGGGCGGCCTCGGAGGCCAGCTTGAGGGCCTTGGCGCCCTGCCGCACGCGCGCGGCGGCAAAGCAGGCGCTCTCGAGCAGCACCGCGGTGGTGGCCGGCGTGACTTCGCTCTCTTCGCCGCCCATCAGTCCCGCCAATGCCAGCACTCCCTCCTGATCGGCGATCACCAGCGCGTCGGGCGTGAGCGTCCGCTCCGCGCCATCGAGCGTCTTGAGCTTCTCCCCCGCGGCCGCGCGCCGCACCAGCAGCCGGCCCCCCCGGATCCGGGAAAGGTCGAAGGCATGGATCGGCTGGCCCAGTTCCAGCAGCACCAGGTTGGTGGAGTCCACCACGTTGTTGATGGAGCGCATGCCGTGGGCTTCCACGCGGCGCGAGAGCCACGCCGGCGAGGAGCCGACAACCACCCCCTCCACGACGCGGCAGGCGTAGCGCGGGCAATCGGCGGGGTCGGCGATTTCCACCGAAGAGAAGCCCGGGACCGGTCCTTCGCAACCCTGGGCTACGGTGAAGGGCGCCTGCACCGCGAGTCCGGTGGCCGAGGCGGCCTCCCGCGCAAGTCCGCGGGCGCACAACGCGTCGCCGCGGTTGTGCGGCACATCGATGTCGAGCAGCGTGTCGTCGAGGCCGGCGGCGACGGCGAAGTCCAGGCCCGCGGGGAGCTCAACGTCGAGTTCCAGGATACCCTCGTGTTCCCCGGAGAGCTCCAGCTCCCGCCCGGAGCACAGCATGCCGTTGGAGACCACGCCGCGGATTTTGCTCTTCTTCAGCACTCCGCCCGGAAGCCGGGCGCCGTCCACGGCCACGGCCACCGTGATCCCCGCGCGCGCGTTGGGCGCTCCGCACACGATCTCCAGCACCTGGCCGCCCACGTCCACCTTGCACAGCGAAAGCCGGTCCGCGTTGGGATGCTTCTCGCGCTCCACCACTTTGCCCACCACGACCCCGGAGAAACGCGCCTGGGGCTCGACGCCTTCCACGTTGAACCCGCGCGCGGTCAGCCGCGGCGCGAGTTCGGAAGGCTCCGGAAGCCCCGGCACCCACTCTTTCAGCCAGCGATAGGAAATGAGCATGTCGGAAGGCCCTTAGAATTGCTCGAGAAAGTTCAGGTCGCTTTCCAGGAAGTGCCGGATGTCGGATATGCCGTACCGGAGCATCGCGATGCGCTCGATCCCCATGCCGAAGGCAAACCCGGTCCAGACTTCGGGGTCGTAGTTCACGGCACGGAAGACGTTCGGGTGCACCATGCCGCAGCCCAGGATCTCGATCCAGCCGCTGCCCTTGCAGAGGTTGCATCGGACCTCGCCCTCGGCGGTCTTGCGCCTCCCCGAGCCCTCGCAGCGGAAGCAGGAGACGTCCATCTCGCCGCTCGGTTCGGTGAACGGAAAATACGACGGGCGAAAACGGGTGCGGGTGCGCGCGCCGAAGAAGGCCCGCGCCCATTCCGAGAGGGCGCCCTTGAGGTGGGCCATGGAAACGCCGCGGTCCACGTAGAGCCCCTCCACCTGGTGAAACTCGGAGGCGTGCGTGGCGTCGATCTGCTCGGCGCGGTAAACCCGGCCGGGGAAAAGCATGCGGACGGGAGAGGGCTCGGTCTGGGATTCCAGCGTGCGGATCTGCACCGGCGAGGTGTGGGTGCGCATCAGCGCCCCGCCCTCGACGAACAGGGTGTCGTGGGCGTCGCGGGCCGGGTGATGGGGACCGAAATTGAGGGCGCCGAAGTTGTGGTGGTCGTCCTCGACCTCCCGGTTCTCGGCCACCGAGTAGCCCATGCCGCGGAAGATCCCGACCACTTCGTCGCGCACCTGGTTGAGCACATGGGGACGGCCCAGGAAGGGCTTGCGCCCGGGCAGGGTCACGTCGAAGGTGGAGCGTTCCCTGGCCCCCGATGCCTCCAGCCGCTCCGTGGCCTGCGCCAGGGCTTCCGCGCAGGCCGCGCGGGTTCGGTTGGCGGCCGCCCCGACTACCTTGCGCCATTCCCCGGGAACGGGCCCGAGGCTGCGCAGGGTCTGGTTGAGCGCGCCCTTCTGGCGCAGCGCCTGCTGCTCGACCGCGGCCAGCCCGGCCGGGGAGCTCGCCGCGCCGGCCGCTTCTCGCACCGCCGCCTCGAACGCCTTCAGGGCCTCCTCGACCGGCGCCAGCGCGCCCTCCGAGGGAGCCCCCAAAAACGCATCGAGCGCGTGTCGGAGCGCATCCTCCACGTGCTCGAGTCGTGTCTCAGACATCGTGACTACGCGTGGGCGGAGCGGGCGGCTTCCACCAGCTTGGCAAAGCCGTCCAGGTCCCGCACCGCGAGGTCGGCAAGGATCTTCCGGTCGACTTCGATGTTGGCCAGGCGCAGGCCGTGCATGAGCGCGTTGTAGGTCATGCCGTTCAGGCGGGCGGCGGCGTTGATGCGCTGGATCCAGAGCGCGCGGAACTCGCGCTTCTTGGTGCGGCGGTGCTCGTAGCTGAACTGCAGGCCGCGGAACAGCGTTTCACGGGCAGTCTGGTAGAGCTTGCCACGGCCACCAAAGTTGCCCTTGGTCTGCTTGAGTACTTTCCGGCGCTTGGCGCGTCCCGGAACTACGGTTTTTGCTCTTGGCATGACGGAATCTCCTCAACAGGGCCGCGGCACCAGGCTCGCCGCCCCAGGAACTATCGATGGCTGCCGCCGCGCGGCGGCCCGGCCGTGAAGATGGATCGGGCTGAATGCCTTCTCCTGTTTCTGGAAAATCTGGACCAGGCTGCTGGGATTGTGCCTGGGCCAGGGTGAACGGCCGGCTGACGCATCGGTGCTCGCTCTGCATCAACCGCTCTACTATCCTTCAATCGCTATTCGCGGTTTCGTTTCGATCCATGCGCCGCAAATCCTGTTTCCTGCAGGGCGTCACGCGGCTCGGCGCGAGTACCACCACCGCATCGCCTCATCCCGCACGCGAAGGCTCAGGTCGGCCGATTCTCCAAGAGATTCGGCGTACCGGCGGCCGCGTTCCGCGAGGGCGCGCCTGAAATCATCATCCGACAGCACCCGGTCGATCGCCTGCCGCAGCGCCTCGGAATCGCCCGGCGGAACGATCACCGCCTG
>JANXVU010000122.1 GCA_025351485.1 Candidatus Eiseniibacteriota bacterium
TTGGGCTGCAATGGAAAGCGCAGCTGGGGTTGGGACAGTGCGGTGGCAGGTGAGTCTTCATGCAGCCTAGCTACTGCATGAACCATGCGAGACACATTCTTCGAAGCACTACCTATGGATTTGCTGATGCGCGAAACCGGAGGCAGCTTCTGCGGCGGCTGGATCAAGAACCCGGTGGCCGGGCCGCGTGGATCCTGGCGGCCAGCGGCTTTTTCCTTTTCCCCGGCGTGACCTTTCGCAGTTCCAATTGTTCCGCTCCCACGAACCGGGCCAGGGAGGCCAGCGACTCCGCCGTGCCCTCCAGGACCCGCTCTTCCCCGGGAGTTTCGTAGAGCCTCGCAGCGTCTCCGGCGGCCCCACTCTCGAAGTGCACGTGATGAACTTCCAGCCGGGCTTCCTTGCGGTGGTTCTTGGCGTCGATCCGGCCCACCAGCGCCCCGTCCACCAGGATCGGCATGGTGTAGTAGCCGTGCTCGCGTTGGGGCCCCGGCGTATACACTTGGATTTTGTAGTCGAAGTCAAACAGCGCCTTGACCCGTTCCCGGTGCCACAGCAGCGAATCGAAGGGTGAAAGAAACGTGGCGCCCGAAGGGGCGCGGCGGGATCGGGCGGCGGCGCGCAGCGCCGGCAGGTCCTCGGAGCGCGCGAACCACCGGCGACGAGGGCCTCCCGGGTGGTTCCCTTCCACGGAGATTTCCGCAACTTCCCCGCTCGAGAGTAGCGCGTCCAGCTGCCGCTTCCGATCGGAGGGCAGCTTCCACGGATAGGTCAGGTACATGCGCAGATCGGCGTCCGTGGCCGCGCCCATGGCCCGAAGTGACTTCAGGATGTGCCAACGCACGAATTCCCCGTCACTTAGCGGCTGAAGCTCGAGTAGTTCGGGAAATGCCCGGCTGGCCAGGTCGTACTTCTTTTGGAAGTTCACCCGGTTTCCCACCACCAGGCGCCCGGTCATCCAGAGGTAGTGCAGCGCGTGGCTGCTGGGTTTCCAGTCCCACCAGCCCTGTTCGCGACTCTTGCGCACGTGCTCGAAGTCCACGCTGCCGAGAGGGCCTTCCTCCTTCACTCTGTCCTCCACCGAGCGGACCAGGCCGTCATACTTCTTCAGCCAGCGGCGCCACTCCGGCTTCCCCTTCATGGGATAACTCCGCATGGCGTGCGCCCACGCCCGCAGATCGGTCCGGGGCACGTAGCACGCGGCGTGCGCCCAGTATTCGAACAGCACCTTGCGGCTGTAAATGAGCCGGTCCAGGGTCGCGCGGTCGTACTCCCCGAACCGGCTCCAGGCGGTGAGGTAGTGGGCCCGCTCCAGCACGTTGATGGTGTCGAGCTGGAGCCCGCCCACATCGGTCACGAACGCGCCCAGGCTGCGCGCGGCAAGACGAATGGCCCGGGGCCGGCCGAGGTGCTGGCGGTCCAGGAACAGGCAGCGCACGGCCCGAAGGGGGAAGTGCTCCAAAGACTCCCTCCTACCCGTGCTTTCGCACGTAGTGGATCTGCCACGCCACGGTCCAGCTCTTGCCCAGGTCGTCGGACTTTTCCCAGTCCCAATCCAGCGAGTCCGGAGTGATGTTGTAGAAGATCATCCGGGAGTGGATGGCCTTGCCGCCCCTCTCCGCCTGGCGCGACAGGACCATCCTTGCCTCGACCCAGCCGCCGGTGAAATCCAGGTAGGAGCCCTGGTTGTCCACCCAGGTCTGCTGCCACTTTTTCATCTGCGGACTCCACATGGACACGCTCTCGCCCTTGAGCGGCTGCGGCTGCCCCGGATCGGTGTCGAAGTGCTCGTGGATGACGCAGCCGTCCAGGTCCCGGGTGACCTTGTTGGTGCCGCTCCCCCCCTGCCAGGTGAGCGCCCAGTCCCCCACCCAGAAATCGAACTGCGAGCACTCGGGGGCCGAGCATGGGGCGGGAGGCGGCGCCGCCGGGGGCGAGCCGGGCGGGTTGGCCTCCGTCGAGGCGGTGGCGAAGCAGGTGGCGAGGGCCGCGGCGACAAGGAGCAGCGCGGCGGGCGCGAGTCTGGTGAGCATGTCCCCTCCTGGTGGGTGGTGGTCGGATCGAGCCGTTTTCGCCCGAGGGAAGGCGTGGGAAAACGATACCACATCTGGTAGACTTCCCGCGTGCCCATGACCCCTCCACGACCCAATTCCATGCAGTGGGCGACCGGTTGCTCGCGGCAGACCGAGCCCGCGGCCGCCGCCCGCGAAGTGGTGGCGCAGGTCCTGGCCTCCCTCGGTCAGGGCCCGGTGGACCTTGCGATGGCCTTCTTCTCCGGCCCGCTGGTGCAGGGGGCCGAGGAGGTGCGCACCTGGCTCAAGGCGCTGCTCGACCCCCGCCACCTCCTCGGGGTGAGCGCCTGCGGTGTCGTCACCACCGACGAAGAGATCGAACGGGGTCCGGCCCTTTCGGTGATCGCGGGAAGGCTTCCGGGAGTGAACCTTTCCCCCATGATCCTCTCTCCCGAGGGCTGGGACGAGGCGCTGGAGCGGCAGGACGAGTTCGGGCGCCTGACCCCTGGAGCGCAGGGCGCGGAAGTGGTGCTGGTGTTCGGCGACCCGTTCACCCTGGACATGGAAACGGTCTTGAAGGGCTTCAACCGGCACCTGCCCGGCGTCCGGCTTGCCGGTGGCATGGCCAGCGCCTCGGAGCGCGGCGGCGGCAACGGACTATTCCTGAACGACTGGCAGTCGGACTCCGGCGGCATCGCCATCGCCTTCTCGGGCGGGATCCGGGCCGATGTGGTGATATCCCAGGGTTGCCGCTCCGTCGGGCCTCCGCTGGAGGTGACCCATTCCGAGAAGAACCTGATCCACACCCTGGATGGCTCCCCCGCCCTGCAGCGCATCGAACAGGTGCTGCGGGAACTCCCGGTGCGGGAGCGCGAGCAGGTTGGACAAGGGCTCTTCGTGGGCCGGCCCACGCGCAGGGACGCCTGGGGGCAGGGCGACTATCTGATCCGCAGCCTGGTGGGTGCGGACCGCCAGCACGGCATCCTGGCCGTGGCCGACGAAGTCTCCGAGAGCGAGATGATCCGGCTGCACGTGCGCAACGGGGTCACCGCCCGCGAGGACCTGGAACTGATGCTCTCCCCCCAGTCGGTCGACAGCCGGGCGCAGGCGGCCTTCCTGTTCACCTGCAACGGCCGCGGATCGCGGCTGTTCGGAAGCGCCAACGGCGACGTGGGCACGGTCCAGGAGGCCCTCGGCGGGGCCGTCCCCACCGCGGGCATGTTCTGCGCGGGAGAGATCGGCCCGGTCGGCGGAAGCAACTACCTGCATGGCCACACGGCCAGCGTGGTGATCCTCCGCCCGCGCTGAGCCCGGCGTGATGCCGGCCGCGCGAACCTGCCATGCGCTTTAATTCCTTCGACTATCTCTTCTTCTTCCTGACCGTGGTCGGACTGTTCTTCGTCCTGCCTCCTCGGCTGCGCAAGCCGCTGCTGCTGGTGGCCAGCCTGTTCTTCTACATGTTCTGGAACCCCGTCTTCGTCCTGCTGATCTTGTACTCCACCACCATCGACTACTTTGTGGCGCTCCGGCTGAACCACGTGCAAAGCCCGCGCGGACGCCGAAGCCTGCTGGCGCTGAGTTACGTGACCAACTTCGGGGCGCTGTTCGTGTTCAAGTATTTCAACTTCTTCATGGACACCGGGAGTTCGCTGGCCCGAATGCTGGGCTATGCTGCGCACCCGTTCCTGCTGCACGTGATCCTGCCCGTGGGGATCTCGTTCTACACGTTCGAGGCGCTCAGCTATACGACCGACGTGTACCGGCGCAAGTTTCCGGCGGAAAAGAGCTACCCGCAGTTGCTGCTCTTCATCGTGTTCTTTCCCAAGCTGATCGCCGGCCCCATCGAACGCGCCTGGCACCTGATGCCGCAGTTCGAATTCAAGGCGAAGTTCGAGTACTACCGGGTGCGCGAGGGACTGGCCAGGATCCTGTGGGGACTGTTCAAGAAGATCGTGGTGGCCGACCGGTTCGCGCTCTACGTGGATGCGGTGTACAACAACATCGGGCACCACGTGGGCAGCACGCTGATGTTCGCCACGGTCTGTTTCGCCTTCCAGATCTACTGCGACTTTTCGGCCTACTCGGACATCGCCCTGGGCACCGCGCAGGTGATGGGCGTGGAACTGCTGCGGAATTTTCGGAGGCCTTACTTCGCCACTTCCTTCAGCGACTTCTGGGGCCGCTGGCACATTTCTCTTTCCACCTGGTTCCGCGACTACGTGTACATCCCGCTGGGGGGCAACCGGGGAGGGTTCTGGAGCACCAACCAGAACATCTTCACGGTGTTCCTGATCAGTGGCATCTGGCACGGGGCGCGCTGGACGTTCGTGTTGTGGGGCATCTCCCACGGCCTGCTGCTGCTGTCGCAGAACATCTGGGCGCGCTACGGACCGAAGCTGCTGCCCCCTTCGCCGGCCCGCCGCTGGCTGCACACTCTGGGGGTCTTTCCGGTGGTCTGCCTCACCTGGGTGCTGTTCCGGGCCGACACGGTGGCCGGCGCCTGGCAGGTCTACAGCCGGATCTTCACGCAATTCGACCGCGCGCACTTCTTCTATGGAAACCTCAAGAACCTGGCCTATGGATTCACCGGCATGGCGGTGCTGCTCGGAGTGGAGCTCGCGATGGAATGCGGGCTCTATGCGCGGATCTGGGCGCCGTCCGCCAAGCCGCTGCGCTGGTTCGCGTACGTCATGCTTTCCACCCTCACCGTTCTGATCGGCGTCTTTGACGGCGGTCAGTTCATCTATTTCCAATTCTGATGCGGCGCTTCCTGGTTTCCCTCGCGGCCATGGCAGCCCTGCTGTTCTGTGTCGACCGGGTGGTCGGCGAGGCGATGGAGCGGCTGTTCCTGGAATCGCACAGCGACGACGGCGACCTGCTCGGCCGGGGCGGAATGTCCACGGGCTTCCAGTACGGCGTGGTCGAAATGATGCTGAAGCGGCACGTCCCCAAGGTTTGGATCATGGAAGTCGAGCCGGACAACTACGCGTTCAAGGAGATGTCCGACCGGCACTCGTGCTTTCTTCCCTATGCCGCCAAGGACCCGGTCGCCGCGGAGCTTGCCGACAGCCGGGGCCGGTATGAGCGTCTCAAGAGGGTCTCGAAGATGTATCCCTACAATTCGCTGTTCATCAGCCTCATCGGCGAGCGCCTGGGCAAGGCCCCGCAGAACCGGTTGGGTTATGTCCCGCTGGATGGGACGCTCGGCCAGGCGGATGCCGGCGATGCCGCCGGGGCAGCCGGCGAAGGCCGCGGCGGGCAGGAATGGAACCCTCCCGCGGATACCGCCAAGATGCAGCGGCTTCGGATCGTGGTCCGCGACCTGAAGGCGCACGGAGTCCACGTGCTGGCGGTGCGGAGCCCCGAGTTCCTGCGCACCACCGGGGAGCGCGACTACGACCGCCACAAGGGCGCCAACCTGGCCCGGGTCTTCACCGGGCTGGGCGTTCCCTACCTGGACATCGACGCCGGCAGGTATCCGCGATTTCGCGACCCCCTGCTGTATCGGGATCCGGTCCACCTGAATCGGCGCGGCGCGTTGCTCTTTACCCGCGCGATCGCCGATACACTGCGGGCGCGACGATGGCTGTGAGCCCGATCAAAGTCCTGGGATTCCTGGCCGCGTTCCTGACCACATCGGCCTTCGTGCCCCAGGTGTGGACCAGCTGGCGCACCCGGGACACCCGCGGAATTTCCCTGGGCATGTTTTCCACCATGACCGTGGGGGTGCTGCTGTGGCTGATCTACGGCCTGTTGATCGGGGATGGTCCGCTGGTGGCGGCGAACGGCCTCGCGTTCGTGCTTTCGTTGGCGGTCTTGATCCTCAAGATCCGCAACGGTTGAGGCGGTCTTTGCGCGACCGCCGGATAGTCCCTATATTCCGACCATGAATGGCGTGGGCGGATTCCCGGGAGTGATCCCATGAACGGGCGGATCGTGCTGCTGGGCGGCGGCCAACTGGCGCGGATGAGCGCGCTGGCCGCCTACCGCCTGGGATTCGAAGTGGGCGTGGTCGTGCCGGGCGAGCTGCACGGCCCGGCTGCGGACGTCGCCACGCGGCGCTGGTTCGCGGACTGGCTCGAGCCCTCCCAACTTCAAGACATTGCCGAGTGGGGTGGCGCCGTGACGCTGGAGAACGAATTCCTGCATCCGGACATCCTGGCGGCGTTCCAGGAGCGGGGCCTGGTGGTGATTCCCTCCCCGGCCACGCTTTTCAGGGTCCAGGACAAGCTGTCCCAGAAGAGCGCCCTGAAGAGCGCCGGGATCCCGGTGGCGGAGTTCGCAGGGGTGATCGATGAGCGAAGCGTGCTGAGTTTTGCCGCCCGGCATGGGTGGCCGGTGGTGCTGAAGTCCCGGACCCAGGGATACGATGGATACGGGAATGCGCTGGCGAAGGGCCCGGAAGACCTTCCAGCGGCGCTGGCGCAGCTGGAGGGCCGGGGCGCCGGGCTCATGGTGGAGGCCTTCGTCCCCTTTCGTCGCGAACTGGCGATCATGATCGCCCGCAATGCGACGGGAGAAGTGGCCTATCCGCTGGTGGAAACAATCCAGCAGAACCACATCTGCCACACCGTGCTCGCGCCCGCGGCGGGCGCCGGGGCTGCGGCCACCTCCGCGCGCGAGATGGCCACCGCAGCCCTCGATGCGATCGGGGGCCAGGGCCTTTACGGCATCGAATTTTTCGAGCTGCAAGACGGCGCCCTGCTGGTCAACGAGATCGCTCCCCGGCCGCACAATTCGGGGCACTACACCATCGACGCCTGCGCCACTTCGCAGTTCGAAAACCACGTCCGCGCGGTGGCGGGGCTGCCGCTCGGGTCACCCGCGATGCTCTCGCCGGCGGCGGTCATGGTGAATGTGCTTGGGACCACCTCGGAGCCCGCCTCCCCCGCGCTGTTGGCCGGCGCGCTGGCCGAAGAAGGTGTCCGGGTTCACCTGTACGGGAAACGTCACTCCCGGCCCGGGCGCAAGATGGGCCACGTGACCGCCCTCGGCGCCACGCTTGAAGAAGCCCGCGCCCGCGCCACGCGGGCGGCAGGGCGAATCCGGCTTTAGAATGCGGCGTTGCCGCGGAGGAGAAAAGTCCAG
The DNA here is from genome assembly GCA_025351485.1 of Candidatus Eiseniibacteriota bacterium. Taxonomy (GTDB): domain Bacteria; phylum Eisenbacteria; class RBG-16-71-46; order RBG-16-71-46; family JACRLI01; genus JANXVU01. Next base: position 7,098 of record JANXVU010000122.1, read on the forward strand.
ATGAGCGATTCACGGAAGGACCCGGTCGTTGGAATCGTGATGGGCAGCGACTCCGATCTGCCCACGATGAAGGAGGCTTCCGAGGCGCTCCGGGAATTCGGCGTGGAGCACGAGGTGCGGGTGATCTCGGCGCACCGCACGCCCAACGACATGGCTTCCTACGGCCGCCTGGCATTGGAGCGTGGAATCAAGGTGATCATTGCCGGCGCCGGCGGGGCCGCGCACTTGCCGGGCATGCTGGCCTCCCATACCACCCTGCCGGTCATCGGCGTGCCGGTGCAGAGCCGCTCGCTGCAGGGACTGGATTCTCTGCTCTCGATCGTGCAGATGCCGCCGGGGATTCCGGTGGCCACCATGGCGATCGGTGGAGCGCGCAATGCCGGGATCCTGGCGGCGGAGATCCTGGCATTGTCCGACCCGGAGTTGCAGCGACGGCTCGGAGCGCAGCGGGCGGCGATGGCAGACGAATCGCGCCGAAAGAATGACCACCTGATCTAGGGAAACCGGGCCCGCGCATGCCGCGGGCCTGAGCCTGGGCG
>JANXVU010000134.1 GCA_025351485.1 Candidatus Eiseniibacteriota bacterium
CGAATCGCGCCGATGGGACGGGCAAGGCCTGCCGCGTCCGGCGCCGCCTGCAGCGCCTCCAGCACGTCCGACTTGCCCAGAAGGCTTCGGTAGCCGGCCTGGCCCAGCACGTCGTTGGCGTCGTTGTGGGTCGAGGCATCCAGGGTGGAAGTGATGGAGGCCTCCGCGGCCCGGATGTCGGACGAACTGGCCGGTTCGCGGCCCGCCACCGAAGAGGTGGAATTACAGCCCAGGGACACCGCCGAGAGGGCGAGGGCTGTCGCAAGGCCGAGCGCCTGGATGGGCTTCATCGTGGGTAAGTCTCCATGGGGTGGGGGATGCGGGCCTCGCGGGGCTGCCCCGGCGGCGCCTGGAACATGAAATCAAGGGGCGCTTTTGGCGCCCATGAAGCTATCGGCAACCGCCGACAATACCTTTGAAACGGGGCGGGGCGGCAATTGACAGAAGCCCGGCCGGTTGTCATAATTCCTTGATTAATAACGATATGAGTGGGGATACCCCCGGCGGCAACCCCGATCAAGGGCGCTCTAACGCGCCCTCCGGACGCCTGGGCCCACGACCCGTCGCCACCACCCCGGAGGAACACCGAATGCTGGAGCAGCGCCAAGGCTCGGAACTGGGCGGCCTGAGCCGAGAGCAGGTCGTCGGCGCATACCGTATCATGTTCCTCTCCCGCCGGGTGGACGACAAGGAAATCCAGCTCAAGGCGCAGAGCAAGGTCTTTTTCCAGATCAACGGGGTGGGCCACGAGTGCTTACTGGCCGCCGCTTCCCTGGTCCTCAAGCCCAAACACGATTGGTTCTATCCCTACTACCGCGACCGCGCGTTGATGCTGGGCCTGGGCGTTACGGCCAAGGAGATGTTCCTTTCTTCCGTGGCTGCCGAGGCCGATCCGGCTTCCGGCGGGCGCCAGATGCCGTCCCACTGGGGCCACAAGGGGCTGAACATCGTTTCCAAGAGCTCCTGCACCGGCACCCAGTTCCTGCAGGCCTGCGGCTGCGCCGAAGCCGGGCTGCAGTTCGCGCGCACCCCCGAGCTCAAGGGCGTGGGCGCGTTCGAATCCGACGAGATCGTCTACACCTCGGCCGGGGAAGGCGCCTGCTCCGAGGGCGAGTTCTGGGAGGCCGTGAACACCGCCGCCAACCGCAAGCTCCCGGTGCTGTTCATGGTGCAGGACAACGGCTACGCCATCTCCGTCCCCAGCGAAGTGCAGTACGCCGGCGGCAATCTTTCCCGGCTGCTCGAAGGCTATCGCCGCGTGGGCATGCACATCGTGGAGGTGGACGGCACCGACTTCATGGCCAGCCTGCGTGCCCTGCAGGGAGCGGCGGAACACTGCCGCCGGCGCCAGGGCCCCGCGCTGGTGCACGGGCACGTGGTGCGCCCGTACTCCCACTCGCTCTCGGACGACGAAACGCTCTACCGTCCGGCCGCCGAGCGCGCCGAAGATGAAAAGCGCGATCCGCTGCTCAAGATGCGCAAGTTCCTGCTGGACGAAGGGCTGATCACGCAGGCGAAACTGGATGAACTGCACGCGGAGGTGGACGCCGAGGTGAGCCTCGCCGCCGACGAAGCCGTGGCCAGCCCGCAGCCGCCCAAGTCCAAGGCCATGTTTGGGGTGTACTCGCCCGAGGTGGACCCTTCGAGCTCCGCGTTCGAGACCGCCCCCAAGCTGGAAGAGGGCGGCAAGGAACTCACCATGGTGGACCTCCTGAACCGCTGCATGCGCGACGAGATGGAACGCGATCCGCGCATCGTGGTGTTCGGCGAGGACGTGGCCGACTGTTCGCGCGAGGGCAACCTGGGCGAAGTGCAAGGCAAGGGCGGCGTGTTCCGCGTGACCCACAAGCTCCAGACCCAGTTCGGCGGCGCGCGCGTGTTCAATTCGCCGCTGGCCGAGGCCAACATCATCGGGCGCGCCATCGGCATGGCTACCCGAGGGCTCAAGCCGGTGGTGGAGATCCAGTTCTTCGACTACATCTGGCCCGCGTTCATGCAGCTGCGCAACGAGCTGGCCATGATGCGCTACCGCTCCGGCAACCACTGGAAGTGCCCGCTGGTGGTGCGCGTTCCCATCGGCGGCTACCTGCACGGTGGCGCGCCCTATCACAGCCAGTCGGGCGAGGTGCTGTTCGCGCACTGCCCGGGGCTGCGCGTGGTGATGCCATCCAACGCCATGGACGCTAACGGGCTCCTGCGAACCGCCATCCGGTGCGACGACCCGGTGATCTTTTGCGAGCCCAAACACCTGTACAGGCAGGTCCACAACAAGGGTCGCTACCCCGGACCCGATTACATGATCCCGTTCGGCAAGGCGGCCAGGGTTCGGGAAGGCCAGAGCATCACGCTGGTCACCTACGGCTCCACCGTGTTCCGCTCGGTGGCCGCGGCGCGCTCCCTGGAAGCCGAGGGGATTTCGGTGGAGATCCTGGACCTGCGCACCATCGTGCCCTACGACTGGGAAGCCATCGCCGAGTCGGTCAAGAAGACCAACCGCGCGCTGGTGGTGCACGAGGACCAGGTCAGCTTTGGAGCGGGCGCGGAGATCGCTTCACGTATCGGAGCCGAGCTGCTGGAATATCTGGACGCCCCGGTGCTCCGCGTGGGTGCGCTGGATTGCCCGGTGGCCTATTCGCCCGAGCTCGAGGACGAGATCCTGCCCCAGCCGGCGAAGATCGCCGAAGCCATCCGGCGCATCGTCCGCTACTAGATCTTCATCTTCGGCCGATCTCCCGGCCGGTCGCGCCAACCCGTTGCCCTCCGAAACCCTCGGTTTCGGGGGGCATTGTATTGTCGAACAGGTATTGCCCCTGATTCCGCGAATCCGGCCCACCGCTCCGGCATCAAATCCCGTGGTTCCGGAAAGAACGAAATCCCGGTCCGACTGGCAAGGCCGCAAGATTCCCCATCCACCCGCGAATAGGGTCCCAACATGAACCTCGAATTCCCGACTTCACCCGTGAAACAGCCGTGGCCCCTCGTGCGCGCCGCCAAGGTCAAACTCCCTTCCGAAATGGGGAATTTCACCCTGTACGGCTACGAGTCGCCGCGGGACGGCAAGGAACACCTCGCGATCGTCAAGGAGCCCAAGGGCGCCTGGGGCGGCAAGCCGTGGCTGGTGCGTGTTCACTCCGAGTGCCTGACCGGCGACGTGCTGGGATCCAGCCGCTGCGAGTGCGGGCCCCAGCTGGAGGAGGCCCTTCGGCGCATCGAAGCCGCGGGCCGCGGCGTGGTGGTGTACATGCGCCAGGAAGGGCGCGGGATCGGCCTCCTGAACAAGCTGCGCGCCTACGAGCTCCAGGAGCAGGGTTTCGATACGGTGGATGCCAACTTGCGCCTGGGCTTTCCGGCGGACGCAAGAGACTACGGCGCGGCCGCGGGCATTCTGGAAGACTTGCAGATCCACCAGGTCCGGCTCATGAGCAACAACCCGCTCAAGATCTCCGGGCTGGAGGAGTACGGCATCCAGGTGGTTTCGCGCGAGCCGATCGAGATCCAGACCAACGACGCCAACGCGTGCTACATGCAGACCAAGCAGTCGCGCATGGGGCACATCCTGCATCTGCCCCAGTCGATCCACGCCTAGCGGTCGAAGCGTGTACCGGGCGCCGGACGTTCCCCACAGGGCGTCCGGCGTCGCTGTTTACAGGGTGGGGCCGGTTCGATAACCTTCCCGTTCCATGAACTCCTCCACTCCCCGCGCCGGCCGCTGGCCGCTGCTGGCGGTCTTTCTCGCGATCGGCGCCGGCCTGGCGCTGTACCTTCCCAATCTTCGGCTGCAGCTCGTCGCCGACGACTACATCTTCCTGATGCTGGCCCGCACCCGCGCGCTGCTCCCCTCGCTCCTCACCACTGGCGGCGTGTCCTATTACCGGCCGCTGTCGCGTCAGGTGTATTTCTGGGTGATGACCCAGCTCGCGGGAACCAGCCCGTTCGCGTTTCACCTGGCCGGCCTGCTGCTGTACCTGGCGGGCGTGGCGCTGCTGGCGGCGGTCGCCTGGCGGGTGGTTTCTCCCGCGGCAGGGGCGCTGGCCGCCACGCTTTACGTGGCGCAGCACGCGGGCAGCGGGCTCACCGGATGGGCATGCTGCACCCAGGACCTGCTGGCGCTGCTGTTCACGCTGAGCGCGTTGCTGCTGCACATGCGCGGCAGGCGCGGCTTCGCGGTGGCGCTGTTCGCGATGGGGCTCTTCAGCAAGGAAACCGCCGCGGTCACGCCGTTCCTGGTTCTCGCGTGGGAGCGATGGGGAAAAGAGCGGGGGCGGCCCGATCCCGTGCGCATCGAAGCTTCACGCACCCAACCGGCACTCGCCGATCGTAGGGCCCCGTTCCTGGCCGCCGCGCCCTACCTGGCCGTGCTGGCCGCGTGGGGGATCGCCTACGCCCTGTGGTTCCGGAATTTCTCCGGCGGGCTGCCCGATGCGCCGGTGATGGACGTGAGGTTCGAGTTGTCCACGCTGGCCCGCGGAATCTACCTGGGGTTGATGGGGCTCGTGAACCTGGAAGAGGGCGCGCTGGCCTTGCCGCGCGCCGCGGTGGATGTGGCGCGAGCCGTGGCGGGGCTTGCGCTGGGGATCGGGGCCGTGGGGCTCGCGGTCCGAGGCGCGGCGTCCGTGCCCGCGGGCGCGGACAAGCCGAAGAACGCGGCGCCGCAGCGGCGGGAGCATGGGGGCCGGTCTGCCGGACTCGCGATGGCGGCGATCTGGATGGCGCTTTCGCTCGCGCCGCTCGCCCTGATCGGTCACCGCTGGAGCGTCTACGACAACGCCATGCTGGGATCCGGCTTTGCGATGCTGCTGGCGGCCCTGCTCCACCGGCGCCCGGCGGCGGCCCTGGCCTGCGCGGCGCTGCTGCTCGTGACCGGCCCGGCGGCCGACGCCTACACCGGGGGCCCGAGCGAAGAGGCCCTCAAGAGCCTGTGGAACCTTCCGCGGCTCCGGCGGCTCAGCGCCTACACCGGCACGCTGCGCGCGGCGCTCCTGCGATCCCACCCCCGGCTCGAGCCGGGCACGCACGTGCTGCTGGCCAATGTGCCGCCCATGTCGGGGGTCGCGCTGTACCAGTCGGATGCCCTGCGTGCGTGGTATGCCGACACGTCGCTGGTGATGACCTCCCTGGGCCAGGGCTACAACCTGAACTCGCCTCCGGCGCGCCTCCTGGTGATGGACTGCGATGCCACCACCGATCCTCCGGGCTGGATCGAGGAAGGCGCCGAGTGGCAGCGCCACATCGCTCGGATGACGCTCGCCACTCGTGAAGAGAGGATGGAGGACCTGGCCCGCGATGCGGCGGAGCTGGTGCGGCTTCCGGAATGGAAGCTGCAGCGGGGCCCGTTTCGCTCCAGGATCCTGGCGGCCCAGGGCATGGCCGCGCGAAAGCTGGGGGACGTGGTGGAGGCCGAGTCGCTCTATGCGGCCTCGGTGGTGGCCGACAGTTCCAATTCATTGGCCCGCTCGTGGCTGGGCCTGCTGCAGCTGCAGCTGGGAAGGCCGCAACCGGCCGAACTCAACCTGGCGCGGGCCTCCCGGGAACTTCCGGACGACGCCATGACCGCCTACGGCTACGGCCTGGCGCTGGCCCAGCTCCGGGCCCCCGGGGCCGCCGAGTGGCTGGAAAAAGGCCTCGGGCTGGGGCTTGGAGAGCCCGGCCGGACGCGCGCCCGGGACCTCGCGCGGGCCCTTCGCGGAGGCCCGCACAACAACGGCCCGTAGCCCGGCCCGCATGCTAGAATCGCGCTTTCGCGCGCACTTTCGACATCGATCATTCCTGGAGGATTCATGGCATTCCTGAGGCTCCGTCTTCCGCTGATCTGGAAGCGGCAGGACACTCCCGACGTGTGGACCCTGCGTTTCGATCTGCGGGACAACCCGATGGAGTACAAGGCGGGGCAGTTCATCGAAGTGGGTTTCCCGGGCGAGGAGCTGCACCGCGCCTTTTCGATTTCATCCTCGCCCACGGAAACGGGGCACCTGGACATCTCCATCCGGCGCCTGCCCGACGGGCGGCTTTCGCCCCGGCTGTGCGACGCCGAGCCGGGGCAGGAGTTCGACGTGAAGGGGCCGTTCGGCGTGTTCACCTACGCCACCGGCGCGTTCAAGGACCTGCTGCTGGTCGCCGGAGGCACGGGCGTGGCCCCGTTTCGCGCCTTCATCAAGATGGTGGAGGACACCGGCGGCACCGAGCGCATCCGGCTCCTCTACAGCCTGCGCTCGCACGAGGACATCATCTACAAGGACGAGCTGGACCGCTGGAGCGCTGAGGGCCGCGTGAAGGTGTACTACACCGCCACCCGCGAGACGGCCGCCGAGTGGCCGCACCGCCGCGGCCGGTTCCAGGAAGAGATCCTGAATGAAGCGCTCCAGGACCTGGACCCGATGTGCTTCCTGTGCGGCCCCAAGGAAATGCTGCTGCAGATGCAGGGCTGGCTGCTGGCGCGGGGACTCGATCGCAAGCGGGTGAAGCGGGAGGCGTGGGGGTAGGCGGTCCGCACGATCGACCCCTGGAAAAGAGGAAGGCCGCTCCCACCGGAAGCGGCCTTTTTCAGTATGGGCGTGTCGGCCCGGCGGCTGGCGCGCCGGCGCGCCTACCGCAGCAGCATCAGCTTGCGCTCCACCGCCCGCGCGCCGGAGGAGAGTCGGGCAAAGTAGGTCCCCGCCGGCAGAGTGCCGTTCTGGCCCCGGCCGTCCCAGGTGACCGAGTGGGCGCCCGGCTGGGCGCGTCCGCGAAACAGGCTGCGGACCCGCTGGCCGGCCAGGTTGAAGATGTCCACGCTCACCTCGCCCGCGCGGTCCACTTCATAGTCGATGCGCGCCGAGCCCCGGAACGGGTTCGGCACTCCGTCGTGCAGCGCGAAGGAGGCCGCCGGGGTGACGAAGCGCACCGGCCCGTAGGTGTTGCGCACGCCGCCCTGGGTGTAGGCGATCCGGTATTCGTAGGCATGGCCAGGCAGGGCCTCGGCGTCACGAACCGAGTAGCTGTGATCCCCGGCATCCCGCACCGCTGCCTTTAGCAGCGACCAGGCCCGCGAGCCTTCCTCCGAGCGCTCCACCTCGAACGTGGTGGGCGCATCAAAGAACGCCTGCCAGCTCACATAGACCGCCCCGGCGCGGGCCTCGACGCCCACGGCCGTGACCGTGGTCGAGGTCGTGCCCAGGCAATTTCCCAGGAACACCGTGAGCGAATCGGAGGTGTATTCCACCGACACCAGGTCCACCAGGCCGTCGTGGTTCAGGTCGCCGGTCTTCACACTGGTGGGCTGGCCCGGGACCGGGTAGCCGAGCGGGGAATGGAACGCGTCGGCGCTCGCGCCGGTCCCCATCAGCATCGCCAGGCTGCTGTTGTTGTAGCACGCCACCACCAGGTCCTGGTTGCCGTCGTGGTTGAAGTCCCCCACGGCCACCGCGCGGGGATCGTTCCCGCACACGTAGTGGGTGGGCGGTTCAAACGTAAAGTCCCCGTGCCCGAACAGGACCGCCACGGTGTTGTTGCTTCCGCCGCCGTTCACAACCGCAAGGTCCAGGGCGCCGTTGCTGTTGAAGTCGCCCGCCGCGATGTCGTACGCGAATCCCAGCACCGGGTAGATTCCCTTCTGCACGAAGGTCCCGTCACCCTTGCCCTGGTAGATCCACACGTCCTTGCTGTTCTGGTTTCCCACCGCAATGTCGGGGAACCCGTCGTGGTCCAGGTCGGCGGCCAGGATGGAGTAGGGCACCGATCCCGCGCCCATGGTGGCAGGGGAAGAAAATCCGCCCAGCCCGTTCCCCAGGTACACCGAGAAGGAACCGCCGTCGTTGTTGGCAATCGCCAGGTCGGCAAAGCCGTCCCGGTTGAAGTCCGCCGAGGCCAGTTTGGCCGGGACGCTCGCGGTGGGGTGGAAGTCCGGGGCGCCAAACGTGCCGTCGCCGATCCCCCCGCTGCCGTTCCCCAGCAGGATGGAAAATCCGGGCGTGGAGCCGTTGCCGTTGGAGACGGCCAGGTCCAGGATGCCGTCCTTGTTGAAATCCGCCGCGACCACCCCGAACGGGTTCGGGCCCGCCGAATAGTTGACCCGCGGGGCCAGCGTGCCCGATCCACCCGCGCTCAGGTGCACCGAGACGACGCCTCCTGCCACCGAAGTAACCGCCACGTCCGGGTAGCCGTCGTGATTGAAGTCGCCCACCGCGGCTTCGAAGGGATCAAAGTGGATGGTGTTGGCGGTCCCGTAGCTCCGGGGAGCGGCAAGCAGGGTGGTGGGGCAGCCGGGGACCTCGCGGCATGCGTTCAGGAACACGCTCACCCCGCCGTACAGGTAGTTGGCGCACGCGATGTCCGCGGTGCCGTCCGAGTTCACGTCACCCGCGGCCACCCACGTGGGCTGCGTTCCCGTCTGGAGGAAGATCGGTGGCGCGAAGGTGCCGAAGCCCGAGCCGAGCAGCACCGCCACACCACCGGAAGCATAGGTGGCCACCGCCAGGTCGGGGCGCCCGTCGTGATTGAAGTCGCCGGTCGCGACGCCGCGCGGGTCGAATCCGGCCTGGAAATGTGTGGGCGGGTTGAACAGCCCGTTCCCGACGCCACCGCTGCCCTGGCCCATGAGCACCGCCACGGTCTTGCTGAGGCCTCCACCCTCGGTCACCGCCAGGTCCTGGATCCCGTCGCCGTTCAGGTCCACGACCACCACACTGTAGGCAAAACCGTTCAGCAAATAGTTCTGTGGCGGGGCGAAGTGGCCCCCTCCGATCCCGATCAGGATCGAGACGTCCTGGCTGTTCTGGTTGCCCACCGCCAGGTCCGGGATGCCGTCGTGGTTGAAGTCGCCCACCGCGACGCCGTAGGTGTAGTTCCCGGCGGTCGCGGGCGCGATGGGCGCAAACGTGCCGTCACCGGCGCCCAGCAGAATGGACACCGTGGCTCCCCCCGTGGCCACTGCCAGGTCGAGCTTGCCGTCCCCGTTGAAATCGCCCACCGCGAGGCCCAGCCCCGATGCGCCGATCGGGCTGGCCGCCGGCAGGGAAAAGGTCCCGTTGCCGTTGCCCAGAAGCGTGACCACGAACGGGCCGGCCGTGGCCGCGACATCCAGGTGCCCGTCGCCGTTGAAGTCGCCGGTCACCACGGCAAAGGCCCCGCCGCCCACCGGACTGCTGCCGGCGAGAGAGAACGTGCCGCCCACCTTGCTGAGCAGCAGGCTCACGTCGCCGCTGCCGTTGTTGGCCGCCACCAGGTCAAGCCGGCCGTCTCCGTCAAAGTCGCCCATGGCGACGCTGAACGGGCTGTTGTGGGCGGCCCAGGTGGCGGGCGGAGAGAACATGGAGGTACCGGAGCACTGGGCAAGCGCATGCGCATGAACCAGGGAGACCAGGAGGGCGGGAAGGAGCAACAGGTGCGCTCGAAGGCGTGCGAAAGCCGGTATCGCTGGGATCATGGTTTCCTCCACGGGGATCGGGCAAAGGCACGGAGGATCGGTTCCGGGCCGCGAGGAATGAGCCGCTGTCGCTTGGGATAACCCGTATAATCTAGGGCTTTATCGCAATTTGCACAACCCGGTCCCCGAGCACGTTCAGCATCCGGGTCAGCGGCAGGTTCACCGCGTCAATCGCGGCCATTGCCAGGCGCTGGAAGGCCGACTTCTGGCCGTGCGCTTTTCCCGGCGGGATCTTGGCTTCCCGGATCTCCACGGTTCGAAGCCCCACCCGGGTGGCCAGATCGCGGTGCGAACCGGGAGTGAACTCCCACAAATGGTAGGGGGGCTCCCGCAGGGTGATGGTCCGGCCAAGGAGCCCATACACGCCGAGCGCCGCCCGTCGGGCCAGCGAATTGGTGGTGGTGGGCCCGCGCAGGTAGAAGTGCCCGCCGGGTTTCAGCACCCGGGCCACCTCGGCCATGACCAGCCGGCAGTCGGGCACGTGCTCCAGCACGTCGCCCATGTAGACCAGGTCAAACGTATCGGCAGGCAACGCGGCCCCGGGCAAGTCGCCCTCGAACACGTCCAGACCCAGCGAACGGGCATGCGCCACCGCCGAGCTGGAGAGTTCGACCCCCCTGGCCTTCCAGCCGCGCTCCTGGGCGTGCTTCATCAACCAGCCCGCCGCGCAGCCCACCTCCAGAAAATTCCCGGGCCGGCGCAGCCGCTCGAAGTCGTCCAGCAGCCCCTGGTTTTCCAGGCGGAACACGTCCTCCCGGTCGTAGGCGACGTCGCTGCGGCCGCACCGGAAGTCCTCCTCGAAGTAGGTCTCGGAGTACATGTCGGCCAGGGACTCTCCCGCCGGCTGCACCTTGAGGAAGCGCACCCCGCATCCGCCGCACCGGACCGCGGGAAAGTAGAGGCCCCGGTAGGAGTAGCGCATGGCCAGCTGCCGCAGACGCGGGGAGCCGCACACGAGGCAGTGCATGAGGGTGCGGGTTTCGAATGGGGTGGAATTGACGGCGGGCGTCGGGGGAGTTTCCATTCCATGGACTTTACTTGCGCCGGAATGGCGTGGGTACCGGAAAATGGCCCTGGATCCAGAGGCACACGGATACCGCTTGTGCTTGCATGCCGTGAGCTAGAAAAAAGGGATGCCGCCCATCGGGCGGCATCCCCAGCCGGGGGCGGGAATGTTAGACCGTGGCCGTCTGCGTGGCGGCCCGGACCGAGGCGAGGGTCATCTCCAGCAGCTGCTCCAGGCTCACCTGGGGCTCATATCCCACCGCGGCACGGATCTTGGCCAGGCTGGGCACGCGGCGCGGCATGTCCTCGAAGTGCGGGCCGTAGACTTCGCGGTAGGGCACGTGCACGATCCGCGAACGGCTGTCGGCCATTTGCAGAACGCGCTGCGCCAGCCCCAGCACCGAGATCTCCTCGTCGTTGCCGATGTTGAACACCTGGCCCGTCGCGGCCGGCGAGTCGGAGAGCAGGAGCACGCCCCGCACCACGTCCGCCACCGCCGAAAAACACCGCGTCTGCGAGCCGTCGCCGTGCACCGGGATGGTCTGGCCGCGCAGCGCCCGGCCGATGAAGGTCGGGATCACCATGCCGTAGGCGTCGCTCTGGCGCGGGCCGCAGGTGTTGAAGCACCGCACGACCACGACCGGAAGGCCCTTGTCGTGCGCGTACGCCAGCGCCATGAACTCGTCCGCGGCCTTGCCGCACGCGTAGCTCCAGCGCAGCACGCCGGTGGAGCCCAGCACCAGGTCGTCGTCTTCGTGGAAGGGCACCCGGGCGCCCTTGCCGTACACCTCGGAGCTGGAGAAGAGCGTGACCGGCGTGTTCTTCCGGGCGGCCGCTTCCAGCACCACTTCGGTACCCTTCAGGTTGGTCATCAGGGAGCGGAGAGGCTGCTCCATGATGTTGCGAACACCGACGGCCGCGGCCAGGTGAAACACCCGGTCCACGTTCGCCACGAGGCTACCCACGGCTTCGGGATCCATGACCGAGCCCCGCACGAAGTGAAAGCGCGGGTTGGCGGCGGCCACGGCAAGATTTTCGATCCGGCCCGTGGAAAGGTCGTCGAGAGCCCAGACTTCATCGCCCCGGCCCAGCAACGCTTCCACCAGGTGGGAGCCGATGAACCCGGCTCCGCCTGTCACCAGTTGACGCATTGTTCGTCCCTCACAGCGTTGGAATTCGGTAACGCGCCTCGAAGGGTGCCATGGCACCCTCGCACCTAACGGCCGGTCGTGAGGCCGCCCTGGTGGTGACAGCTTTCAATGCAGGCGATCCGTGCACTCTCGATCTTGGTCAGGGCAGCCGCGAAGCGCTTGTTTTCCGCGGCGATGCAATCGGTGTTGCCCTTGCACAGGAAGATCAGGACGTTGTGCAGATGCTCCTGCGTGTACTTGGACACCGCAGCGGTCTTGTTGCACCGCTCGATGCAATCGCCAAGATCGTGCTCGTTGTAGACCGTCGAGACGCTATCGGTCGGATCGGTGACCTGCCGGCAGGAGATTGCGGAGAACGACAGAATCGCCGCCGCGACCGCGAGCACGCCAAGGACCTTGAAGGACCGGAGACGGGAGCGGGAGTTCAGGTTCATGGCACAGGCCTCCTCGGTGATTCCGTGACAAGGCGCGTCCCCGGGGGGAATACGACCTTCGTCTGATGGTGGGCGAACCGCGATAGAGTCCACGTCGGACCTCACCGCGATGCGCTCGTCTACAACTGAATGCTCATCCCAGCACCTGCGGAAAGCTGCTGGCCGTTGAGCCAAGCTGCACGGCCCGTGATCCCGAAGGGAGCGCGGACCTTGAAGCCCAAATTCCATTTCTCGGTGTCGTACTCCGCGACCACGCCGAACCACCGCACGGGCCGCAGGTCGGCGCCGATGAAGGCCCCGTCCAGCGTCACCGGACTGGCCGTGCGCAAGACCCTTCCCGCGTATCCTGCATCCACCCGAAGGCGAATGCCCCGCGCTTCAAAGTCCTTGCCGGCCACCACATAGCCCGTATGAAACCGCCGGGTGCCGAAGAAATCCTCGAGCCCAACGGTCACATCCGGAGCCAGGGACGAATGCCGCACCAACTGGATCTTGGCGCTGAACATGCGGTCGGCGTCCGCATAGCGGGATTGCGGGTCGATCTGGCCAAAAGCGAGGAAGCCCGGGATCGCCGAAACCCGCGCCGACACTTCGATTCGCGGCAGGAAGCCCACGGATGCGAAGTAGATGTCATTGCGGTACTGGCCACGATGATCCCATGCCCAACGCTCAGGAATAATATTGTAACCGAATTCGAGCTCGCCGTCTCGCAAAACTTCTGCGCTGGGCGTGTTCCAGTGCCCGAGGACGCCGGAAATCCCGACCTGAGCCCGGGCCGGACCCCCGAGGAATAGCATCCCCGAGGCCGTCAGCGCCAGCGCCATCCATCGGGCTTTCATGGTTTGTCCCCCCCCCGGGGAGCGTCCCGGAACCACCGGGAGCCCTTCAGCCAGTCGTCCAACTGGGCCCGGACGGCCGATGGCCACAGATCGTCCAGCAGGTTCGATCTCAGGCGCGGATCCACCGGAGCGGATTCGACCTGCCCCTCCTCGGTCCGGTACTCGAAGGGAAAGCGGTTCAGCAGATCGGGTCGGATCGCCGCCGGCCGGAGCCGCACCCGCGGCGGAAGCGGAAGGCTTAACCGTATGCCACCAGAACGGTTAGACTCTGACTTCACGACAAACGCCCCCACTTCCACCTGGTGAAATCGGCGCAGCACCTCGCCCCGGACCGCGTACTGGCCCGCCCCCGCCCCGGCCTGTCCAAAGAGGTACCGGCCGCCCCGGATAGTGACCACCAGGTCGGGGGCGGCGGGCCGCAGGGAAACCCCGGCGCCGAAGGTCACCCGGGAAATCCCTGAATAGACCACCTCGGGGCGGAAGGCCAGGGAGCCGGTGGCGTCGGCGAATCCGTCCAGATAGACGTGCCCCCCCAGGGCAAATCCTGCCCCGGCCGAGACCCCGTAGCGGTTTCCCCCAAAATATCCAGCCGAGAGGCTGCCCAGGCCCCGGGCCGGCAGCCTCATGAACTGATAGACCGCGGCCTCCGACGGACGGTTCCGGTCCAGGTCGGGCTGCAGGATGCTCGGAGGAATGTCGTTGCCGTGGCCCACGGGAAAAGTCCACCCCAGCCGGAGCAGCGCCCCCTTCCACGGTTGCGTGGTGAGCTCGGGAGCGATTTCCAGATGATAGATGACCGGCTCGCGCAGGTGCCCGAACTGCCCGTCCAGCAGAATGCGCGGCGCCAGGTCGAAGCGAAACCGGGAGGAGGAAAGTCCGCCTCCCACCGGGGGCGGCGGGTCCGGCAGCACTTCCACCGCGAGGCTGTCCCAGAAATCCCGCGCCTCCAGCGTGCCGTCCCGGTAGCGCTCGAAGTCGTCGGTGCGAAAGACCACCTGCGAAAGCGCGAGTCCGCGCGACTCCAGCACCACCTCGCATCTTCCGGGGCACTCGGCCGTGGCCGCGGCCGCGATCACGCCCAGCGCGAAGCCCGGGGACCGAAAGCGGCGGTTCTCGGCGCGAACGCGACAGCCGGAAGAATCCATCTCCACCCGCACGTTCTCCAGGCCCGACCGGGCCAGTCGCTCCGCGAGCCGTGCGGGATCGGCGTGGGCCGCGGGCGCCGCGAATGCCGCGAGCGCTGCCAGCAGGATCGTGAGCGGAAAAGCGCTGGAACAAATTCGGGGCATTCGGGCTCCGCAGGGATGGTCGCGGCGCGCCCCGTTGGGCGCGCGGAACAGGGATTCTACCACGCCCGGGCGCTCATCGGATTCCGGAAAGGACCGAGAGGGCCCGCTGCCGGGCCGGCCCCAGCGCGGCGCGAGCGGCGGGAGTGAGCGCGAGCACGCCGGTGGAATCGTCCCCGGCGGCGCGCAGGAAGATCCGGATCAGATCACGACCGTGCGCACGGCCCGCCTGGGCGTGGTCGCACAGGTCTCCCAGGGCGATGGCCGCTGCCGCGCCGTTCCGATCGCGGCGCAGGCCGCCCCGGTAGATCGCATCCGCGGAGTCCGCCTGGCCCTCGCAGCCCAGCGCCAGCGCGCGGTTATAGCGCGCGAAGAGCAGGGTCGAATCCACCGCTACCGCGCGCGCGGCGAAACCTGCCGCCTCGGCGCACCGCCCCTGCTGATAGCGGATCCAGCCCAGGGTCGCCCATAGCGTTCCGTCGGCCCGTCCGGCGCTGCTCCGGAGGCCGCGCGAGACCGCGGTGTCGGCTTCCGCCCAGCGCTTCATCTTGGCCAGCGACTGGGCCTCCACAAAGCGGGCCTTTGAATCCTCCTCGCGCCTCAGGCCTTGGCGTGCCATCAACAGGGCCAGGCTGTCCTGGTCCAGTTCCATCAGCGTGCGCGCATAGTCGAAGTAGGAAGACGCCTTGGTCGAATCCAGCAGCACCGACATCCGCGAGTGGTCGCGCGACATCGTCAGCCAGCGGGTGCGGGCCGTATCGGCGGCGGCCAGGGTGTCGGCCTGGTGGTGGTACACGTTGGCCAGGTGGTCGTGGGCCACCGGGTCCCACGGGGACTCCTGCACCTGCGATTCGAACACGCGCCGCTCCGAGTTCCAGATGGACCCGCGCGCCACCAGCCCGGTTCCAAGCAGTGTGACGGCCGCCATGCACAGGGCGGCCCGCGTTGCGCCTGGCCACGGCAGGCGCGAAAAACGCTCCGCGGCCCACGGCAGCAGGAAGACGGTCGGCAGGTACAACATGCGGTCGGCGGGAATCCCGGTGAGGCAGCCCGGCAGGAGGAAGAACCAACCCGCCAGCCACGCGGCGCGCTCGGCGCGGCTCCGGCAAGTCCACAGCGTGAGCGCGAAGAACGCCGCGCACCCGCCGACCAGCGTCCAGTGCGGGTGGGCCCAGGTGTCGGGCACGAAGCGATTCACGTGCAGCGGCCATGGGAAGACCAGGGTACGCACGTTGGAGAGCAGCGCGCCCAGGATCAGCGCCGGGCTGGGAAGAGGCGCGCGGATGCGGTGCGCCAGCACCACGTGCCGCAGAGATGCGGCCACGGCCACCGGCGCGGCCGCGACGCCCGCGCGTACCAGCGCGCTCCATCGCCAGCCGGCGGCCCACTCGTAAAGCAGGATCGCCGCCGGGGCCAGGTAGGCCACTTCCTTGGAGAACGCCGCACCGGCCACGCAAAGCCCCAGCGCCACGAGCCACTTCGGATGGGCGAGCGGCTCCCTTGCGCGCCGAAGCGCAGCGAACGCCAGGAGCAGGAAGAGTCCCACCAGGAGGTCGGGCCGGCCCGACACAAAATTCACGTTCTCGTGGTGCGTGGGCCAGGCTGCGAACAGGAGGCCCGAGGCCAACGCCACGCCGCCGGCGCCCCCCAGCGCCGAAACTGCCAGCGCGACCAGGCCGGCCGTGGCCCCGTAAAGGGCGATATTGACGAGGTGATAGGGCCCGCTCCAGGTGTCCCCCACCGCGTAGTTCAGCATGTAGGTCGCGGTGGTAAGCGGGCGATAGTAGTCGAAGAAGCCCTTGCTGGCGCTGACCCCGGCCCAGAACGACCGGCCGAACGCAGCCGGGATGTTGGACAGGTGATGCACGAACTTGTCGTCGGTGATCAATATGCTGTCGTCCCACACCAGCGGGCCCTGCACGGACTGGAGCGTCAGCAGAATGGCCAGCAGCGCGGGAACGGAAAAGATGGCCCAGCGACTTTCCTGCCAGCGGGAAGCGGAGTTGGCGGGCGCCTTCCGCCTAGAGCTCATGCGGCATGGGGTCGAGCGGGGAGCGGAAGAAGAAGTTGGACGGGTACTGGAGGAAGTTGCTCACGCGGGAAGTGTAGATGCAGGCAAAGTCCTTGATCTGGTGCCCGAAACGGGTGGCTTCGTTTCCTTCGCGGAACACCGAGCCCCAGTGCCGGTTGTAGGCGTTGCTGCACTTGCGGGACAGGATGTCGATCTGGGTGGTGTGCTCGGCCAGCTGGTCGCGCAGGTCGCCCATGGTGCGGCGCAGGAGCTCCAGTTCGCGGCGGCGCGTCTCCGCTTCGCGCGGGGAACCGCCCGGTTGGGTCAGCGCCAGCGCGCGGAAATGCCGCTCGGCGGAGGAGCGCAGGAGCTCCACGCGGTCGCGCTTGTCGGTGAGGGTCTCCAGTTCCGAGAACTCGGCGGCCATGGTCTCGGTGG
The DNA here is from genome assembly GCA_025351485.1 of Candidatus Eiseniibacteriota bacterium. Taxonomy (GTDB): domain Bacteria; phylum Eisenbacteria; class RBG-16-71-46; order RBG-16-71-46; family JACRLI01; genus JANXVU01. The sequence continues at coordinate 16,565 of JANXVU010000134.1, forward strand.
TGGTCACCTCCAGCTCCAGTTCGGGCACGATCATGGCCGTGCGCCAGCCCAGGTTGCGCTTGGAACGCAGGATGTCTCCGTAGGTGTGGTCGCCAAAGTAGAGCACCCGGTCGGCGGTGGCCTTGAGCTGATCCTGCAAAAAGTTGGCGTCGCCGCCGCTGTAGGCCGGCACCCGCTCGCCCGGCTCCAGGTCCGTGGGCAGCCGCGGATCGCCCTGGGTCAGGAAAAAGCCCGGCTTGGCGGCGTCGCACACGATCAGGTCGAAGAACGCGCGCCAGTTTTCCCGCCCGGTTTCGGAGGGAGGGAGCAGGAAAGACATCAGGGCGTCGGTGTAGTAGAGTTCCGAGTTGGTCAACAGAAAGAGCTTCTTGCCGCCGCGCCGGAACTCGTCCAGCGTGGGCGCCAGGCGGGCGTCGCGGCGGATGTACTCGGCCGGCGATTCCAGGATGCGCTTCTTGAGCGAGCCGTCCCGATGCGCTTCGTCGATCATCTCGCGCACGTCGGCGTACAGGCTGGTGTAGTCCAGGTCGCAGCGGCCTTCCTTGACCTCGAAGTATTCGACCAGGCACATGAACAGGTACACTTCGGGCAGATGGAACAGCGTGTCCACGGATACGTGCGAGCCCTGGCGCAGCAGGAAGCGCTGCGCGCGGTAGGCGTCCCGGCGGGCCGCCATGGCCAGGCGCTGGCGCCCGTGAAAGGCGCGCGTAACAAAGTTGAAGTAGTCCATCTTGAGGATGTTGCCGGCCTCGCGGTCCACCACCAGCCCGCGGATCACGTAGCTGGGATCGTAGCGCAGCGAGCGGATCGCCTCGGGATAGGACTTGCCGGAGATCAGCTTGTCGCGGGTGGTGTCGAAGGCCAGCTTTTCGACCGGCACCGGGTCGTAGTGGGCCAGGGTGTGGTCCAGGTCGAAGCCGATCGCGGAGAGCGACGAAAAGCGCAGGTTCCGGTTCACGAACACCCGCTCCGCCCGGGGAACTTCGGGCAGGGTCAGGCGGGCGCGCAGGGACCTGGGAAGCCGGATGCCGGACCGCGGGCGGTCCGTTGATTTCACCACGGGAGACTTTTTCATGCAGTTGCGAACGATACCACATCGGGAGGCGCCGCGCGCCGGTTCCCCCATCCCCGGGGAGGCCCGGTGACCGTGGTTCCCTGGAACGAAGTCGAGGCCCGGGCCGCCCACCGGGTGGCTTCCAAGGGCCGGCCGTATCTTTATCTGGCTTCCCGGCTTCTGGATGATCCGGTGCAGCGGGGCGCCTTTGACGTGGCCTACGCTTCCATGCGCCTGGTGGACGATGCGGTGGACGAGCGGCTGGAGGAGGCCGCCCCGGCATCGCTTCGCGACCGGGTGCTGCGCTGGCGGGAGACCGCGCGCGCCGCGCACCAACACTCCGGCGAGCCCCGAACCGCGCTGGCCAAGCTTTTTCGCATCTACGATCTTCCCCTCGACCCGTGGGAAAACCTGGCTTCGGCGCTGCTGGCCGACCTGGACCGCGACGGCTTCCAGACCCTGGACGATTTCCTGGGCTACGCCGAGGGCGCGGCCGTGGGACCGGGCCGGGTGTTCGCGATGCTGGTGACCGCGGAGTTCCAGGGCGGCCGCTACGTGCCGCACCCGCTCTCGCGGGACGAAGTGTTCGCCGAACTGGCCCGTTTCACCTATCTCGTGCACGGCCTGCGCGACCTGGCCGAGGACCTGCGCGGGCACGCCCGCGGGTCCGCGCTGGCGCCGCGCTCCGAACTGGGAGAAGCCGGGCTGTCGCCCGAAAGTCTGCTGGAAGCCCCGCTCCCGATGCGCTGCGCCTGGGTCCTCGGAGTGGCGCGCCGCGCCCGCTCGCGCCGCGAGGCGGCCGAGGCGCGCTTCCAGGAAATTCTCTCGCAGGTCCCCGCCGGTTCCGCATTCGTGCTGGCCTTCCTGGTGCGGCTCTACGAGCGCCAGCTGGAGCGAATCGAGCAGGCCGGGGGAGATGTGTTCGGGGACGCCCACCGGATGCCGCCTTCGGATGTGCTGGAAGTGGCCGGGGTGGTGGCGGGGGAGCGGGCGGGGGCGCCGGGGGACTGGTCCCGCCGCCTGGAGTCCGAGCTAGGCGCAACGGTTCCAAGGGCTTAGAGTCGCGGGGCCAGGTTCTCGAAAATCCGGAATCCCAGCAGCCCCCGGGGACATCCAAGGTTACGTGTTACAACACAGAGTTCATGGGGGTACGATTCGATCATGGGCAAGGCGCTTCGCAACCGGATGCGGCAGCAGCGATTCAAGAGCGGCCCGGAAGAGATCGTGCTGAACCTCCTGGTGGCCCATGACTACGTGCACCATCGCTATCTGGATCTCTTCAAGCAGTACAGCCTCACGACCCCGCAGTACAACGTGCTGCGAATCCTGCGGGGCGCCGGGGAAGAGGGCCACGCGCGCTGCGACATCGCCGAGCGCATGGTGGACCGAAGCCCGGACGTGACCCGGATCCTGGACCGGCTCGAAGGCGCGGGCCTGGTGAAGCGGTGCACCGGCGACGACGACCGCCGCACTTCGGTGGCGCGCATCACCGCCGCGGGGATCGCGCTGCTCAAGAAGATGGACGCACCGGTGCTGGCCCTGGGAGAGGAGATGGGCTCCCGCCTGAACTCTGCCGAGCGCGCCCAGCTGGGCG
>JANXVU010000139.1 GCA_025351485.1 Candidatus Eiseniibacteriota bacterium
GCACCCATGGAAGAAAAGAGCGGCACTCCGGGGTGGAATCGATGGAACTCGAGAAGATCGAAGTCATCCGCGACGGGGACGCCGAATCTGGCCCCCCGGCAACTCCAAAGCAACGCCCCCAGGGCCGCGGCGAGGACCGCCAGCCCCAGTGTCTTTGTTTCCGCCAGGTTCCGTAGGGTCGGTACGGTCCGATGCGCGGGTGTGGATTCTGAGCGCAAACTTCCCAGATTCTATCCAGTAGGCAGGAGCCAATACCTCGAGCAGTTGCCTTCGCGGCCGAGCAGTCGCGCGTCGAAGAGCTCCCGGCGCAGCGTGGCGGGATCGCCGAAGGTGTGGTGCAGGTTGAGCAGCTCGTTCACCTGGCGTTCGGTGTAGTCCACGCCCGGCTCGAACTTTTCGGCCAGGTAGCGCAGGGCCACCAGCTGCCGCGCCCGCTTGGCCGGCCAGGTGTGCAGCCGCCGCTCGGAATCCAGATGGTTCCGGATCTCGTGGAAGGGATTGAGAGCGGGTGCTTCGGTCATGTCGTGCCTCCTACAGCCCCAGCCTGTCCGCGTCCGCGCTGAGGGCCTCCAGGACCACCTGGATGTGGGCTTCCATCTCCACGCCCAGTTCCTGGGCGCCGGCCAGAATGTCTTCGCGGTTCACGGCCCTTGCAAAGGCCTTGTCCTTGAGCTTCTTTCTCACCGAGGACACCTTGACGTCGGCCACCTTCTTCGACGGCTGCACGTAGGCACACGCGGTCATGAATCCGCACAGCTCGTCCACGGCGAAGAGCGTCCGCGCCATGTCCGTCTCGCGCGGCGCCAGGCCGGCATGGCCCAGGATGGCCGTGATCATCTCCTCCGGGTAGCCGCGCTCCTTGAGCACCGCGGAGCCCTTGGTGGGATGGTCGGGAAGCGTCGGGTGCTTTTCGTAGTCGAAGTCGTGCAGGAGCCCGGTCACGCCCCACTCCTCCACCGGCGCGCCGTTCTTCCCTGCGTAGGCGCGCATGGCCGATTCCACGCAGTAGGCGTGGCGGCGAAGGCTTTCTCCCTCGGTCCACTCGTGCAGCAGACCTAGGGCTTCATCTCTGGTGGGCCAGGGCATGGATCTTCCTCAGGGCTTGGATCTGTCTTGGACTCAGGAACCGCTCGATCACCGGCTTGGACCGCACCGGCACCGGCGCCGACGCTCGGCGCGGCGAAGCGACCGCCGTAACGCTGAAGTCGACTTCCGTCGCCGAGCTGATACTGTAGAAATAGCCCTGCACGCGAGCTCCGAGGATGTTCGGCGTGTACTGCCCCCCGAAGATGGCGTTCTGCAAGTAAGGCCCGGTCCAGGCGATCAGGTTGGCCCGCTTGGCCCCCAGCGTAATGTTGTCGAAGTGGAACGAGGTCACATTGTACCCGAACTTGTAGGACTCCATGTCGGTGGAGTCGATCGTGGCAAAGAAGAGCAGCGAGTCGCTCGGATGCGCCACGGTCCAGGTCATGTCAAACGCGGGCCTCACCGAGCCGCCGCCGATGGGATTGGTGATGGCCAGGGCCGAGGCCAGCTTGATGGTTCCCTGCGCGTCCACCGTCCCATCCCCTTCCAAGTCCATCTGCAGCGTGTATCCCCTTCCCTGGTCCATCGGCACCGAGGGGACGCCCGGAATGTGCGCCGCCGAGGCATAGTACAACCCGCTTGCGAACTGCTGGGTCAGCCGCACCGGGGAGCCGTTGTCGGGGATGATCGTCACCACGGCAGATGTGTCCAGCTTGGAGAGGCTGTCGTCGCTAACGATGACCTCCACGACGCCCGAGTCGGGCCCGACGGTGGGAATCGCGAACGCGTTGACGCTGAAGCGGGACTTGCCCTGCACGGTCTCGGTGGTGATCACGTCCAGAGTCGAGCAGACGCCGCCGCAATTGGCCGGGCTGCCGCTGCCGACACTGCCGGAACCGTGGTAGTGCTTGGAACTCTGCGTGTAGTCCACCGTGATGGTCACCAGGGTGTTGCTGGGGACGGACAGGCAGTAGGTGCCGTCGCTCGCGGTGAGCATCGTGGCGCCGCCGGTGGCAACGACCGTGGCCCCGGAAACCGGGGACCCGTTGAAGGTCACCCTGCCCGAGACGCACGAGCTTTGCGGGCCGCCGCCACCCAGGGTGTCGCCCACGATCACGTTGTCCAGGCCGCCGGTGTCGGCGTTGTTCACGTACTCGCCCAAGATCAGAACATCGCTCAGGCAACCCAGCACTCCCTGGAACTGGGCCTGGGTGGCCACGGTCCCGGTGGCGCTGTCGGTCCAGGCCGGCCCCTCGCGCAGCAGCACCCGGAAGGAGCTCCAATCCACGCCCGGCCGGTCCTGGGTGTCGTAGAACAGCGTGCCGCCACCACCCCGCAACACCACCTGGTGGGAATTGATGTCCGGGGCGCTGGACTCGATCAGGTCGAACTTAAGCGGGCGTCCGTAGGCCGCGGAAAAGTCGCCGTGGTATTTCAGCGGCGCGCGGAAGTACCAGTAGCTCCCCTGGCCGGCATCGGTCGCCGAAATATAGCCCCCGGGGTTTCCGCCGGAACCGTTCCAGACGGGCGTGCCGCGCACCGGGTCGCCCACGGCGGTCCATCCCGCGTCGTTGGAATCAAAGGTGTCCCTGATCGGAAGCAGGCCGGGCGCCGCGGGGCGCAGGCTCACCACCGCGTCGTGGTCGTTGACCGGCATGTGTTGCTCGCGATCGGGCTGAATGTCGACGGAGGAAAGATAAACCCTGGCATCGCCCGTACTGCAGTCCAGCCCCCGATTGACGTAAAACACCAGCACCGCGAGCCGCTTGGCGCCCGCCGGGATGCCTCCCGGGACGCCAAGCGCGTTGATCTGGACCTGGTAGTTGAATTGCTCCCGCCGGGTGCGCTGCACGGAGGCCGTGGACCGGCCGGAGTGCGCGGGACGCGCCGAAGCATATGAAATATCAACCAGTTGAAGGTCGGCTCCTGCGGGCAGGTCCGGGCCGCGCCGGACGCGGATACTGTCAAAGATTCCGAAGTCGGTGGTCACGTGGGCGGAAACGGTATAAATGGGGCTCAGGGCCGTATCCACCACGGTGACCAGCAGCGAGTCGCCGGGATGAGCCACGGAAGAATTCGGGATCAACGCCAGGGAGGTCGAGGCGCGGAGCGCCACGTCGACACTTTCCACTTCGCTCGGGCTGACAGGGATCAAGCCCGAACGCCCTTCATAGATGATGGTGTTCTTCTCCAGGGCGATGACCCGGATACGCCGCCCGGTTCCAGCCGGAACGTCCAGTTGCCCCCGGAACGTGCTGCCAACGATCTGCAGGGCCACCGGCCCGGCGATGACGTTGCCGCCGTCATCCAGAGCTTCGGCGGAGAGACTGTCGGGGAGGGCATGCACCGCCCCGGCGTTGGCCGGCAGGAATCGGATGCGCGGGGCGACCCGCACGGCTGCTCCCGGCGCCATGCCATTGCGGTGCCCACAGCCGGACATGGCCGCCAGAGCGGCCAGCGAGAAAAACACAACCATCAGCGCCACACGGCGGCCGGAAATCATCATGAATGGATCCCTCCTGGAGGGGTCAAACGTAGGCTGGCCCGGGCAGATCGTCAAGCGCGCCGGGAAGGCCGGATTCAGGGCTTGCGGGCGGCGAGGCCGACCTTGGGCACGTCAAAGAACACATCGGGGCCGGTTTCCCGGATTTGCAGCGCCTCGCGAACCGCCGGCGGGGCGCCCAGCAGCATGTCCCTCATGGTGCCGACGGTCCGGGCGCTGCAGTGCGAGCGGGCCGACCATTCGGCCAGCGACCGGCCGCCCATCACGTCGTAGAGCTCCGGGCGCAATTCCAGCACCTCCAGCCCGGCCTGCTCGCAAAATCCCCTCCACTCGCGGGCGGTGTAGTTGCGGCCGTGGGTGGGATCGTGGAGCCGCTCCAGGGTATCCACGAAGCGGTCGATTTCCGGAACGTCGGGCGTGGAGCCGTCCACGATGGCGAGGCGTCCTCCGGGGACCAGTACCCGCGCCATTTCCCTCACCGCCAGGCGGACGTCCGTGAAGTGGTGCGGGGCGATGCGCGAGACCACCCGCTCGAAGGATCCGTCGGCGAATGGCAGCGCGTGGACGTCCGAGGCCACGAAGCGGAGATGGCCGATGCCGCGCTCCTCCGCCATGCGCTCGCCTTCCTGCATCATGTGCATGGAGAGATCCGCGCCGATCACGACTCCCGCCCCCGGAGGCATGGCCATGGCGGTGTGCGCCGTGCCGGTGGCCACGTCCAGGATCCAGTCGCCCGTTTCCACCTGCGCCAGCTCCAGCAGGTCCCGCAGCGTCGCCCCCTGGACGTGGCCGACGCTGGTGGCATAGCCGGCGGCGGTGGCGTCGAACTGCTTCTGGATATCCTTCTTGTCCAAGGAGGGTCCTTTCCCGAAACCTCAGCGGCCCGGGGCGCATCGAAAGAGGGATGATGCGGCACCTTTATAGGCTGACCATGAAACATGATACACTGACCCACTCCACCCACGACATGGAAACTGAATGAGCCCGGATACCCTGGCCCCCGAAGGCCCCGCCATGTGTCGGCCCCGTCCCGGCGCGGCCCTGGATTCGCTGGTCGGGAACACGCCCCTGGTGCGCCTGCCCCGGCTGGGAGCGGTACGGCCGGGTGTCGAGATTCTGGCCAAGCTGGAAGGGCGTAATCCAGGGGGTTCGGTCAAGGACCGGGCGGCGCTGGCCATCCTGAAGGATGCCGAAGCGCGCGGGCTCCTGGGCCCGGGTAAGTCGGTGCTGGACGCCAGTTCGGGCAACACCGGCATCGCCCTGGCCCTGCTGGGCGCGGCCCGCGGGCTCCCGGTGACGGTGTGCATCCCCGCCAACGCCAACGAGGAGCGCCGCCGCACGCTGCTGGCACTGGGCGCCACGGTGGTGCTGACCGATGCCCAGGAGGGCTCCGACGGGGCCATCCGCGAGGCGCGAAGGCTGGTGGCCGAATCCCCCGGGAAGTACTATTACGCGGACCAGTATTCCAACCCGGCCACCTGGCGCGCACACTACGAATCCACCGGTCCCGAGATCCTGCGCCAGATCGGCGGCGCCATCACCCACTTCGTGGCGGGGCTCGGGACCACCGGGACCATGATGGGCACCGGGCGATACCTCAAAGAAAGGCTTCCCGGGATCGTGCGCGTGGGAGTTCAGCCCGACTCCCCGCTCCACGGGCTGGAAGGATTGAAGCACCTGGCCACGGCCATGATTCCCTCGATCTACGATCCGTCCGTGGTGGATGTGCAGGAAACCGCCTCCACTGACGAGTCGCACGAATGGACGCGGCGGCTGGCGCGGGAAGAGGGCCTGTTCGTGGGAGTTTCTTCCGGCGCCAATTTCGCGGTGGCCCGCCGGGTGGCCGAATCGCTGCGCGAGGGCCTGGTGGTCACCATCTTCTGCGACAACGGCGACCGCTACCTGTCCGAGCGCTTCTGGGACGCCGACCTGTGTTGACCCTTACATCCGGAGCGTGGGACACGCTCTCCGCCGAGGCCCTGGCCGCCTATCCCGCCGAATGTTGCGGGCTGCTGCTGGGGAGCGAACAGGCGGAAGCGCGCGTGGCGGAGCGGGCCTGGCCCGCGCCCAACGCCGCCGAAGAAGCGCCGCAG
>JANXVU010000178.1 GCA_025351485.1 Candidatus Eiseniibacteriota bacterium
GTTCTTCACGTAGTCCGCGTGCCCCGGACAGTCCACGTGCGCGTAGTGTCGGGCAGCCGTCTCGTACTCCACGTGCGCCGTCGCAATCGTGATCCCGCGCTCGCGCTCTTCCGGCGCGTTGTCGATCGAGCCGTAATCCCGGACCTGGATCTTCGGGTTGTTCTGCGCCAGGACCATCGTGATCGCCGCCGTCAGCGTCGTCTTGCCATGGTCCACGTGCCCGATCGTCCCCACGTTCACGTGCGGCTTGTTCCGCTCGAATTTCTGCTTCGCCATTTCGACTGCTCCTTCAGGTGGCTTTACGTTCTGTCCGGATACTTCCGGCACTCAGAAAAGCTGGATGATCCCGGCTGCCGGCCGTTGACGGCATGGAGCCCGAGAGCGGAATCGAACCGCTGACCTTCTCCTTACCATGGAGATGCTCTACCTACTGAGCTACTCGGGCGGGATCAACTTGATTTCCGGCCGCCTGGCCGGGCGCTACATTTGGAGCGGGAGACGGGACTCGAACCCGCGACCAACAGCTTGGAAGGCTGTGACTCTAGCCAACTGAGTTACTCCCGCTTGTGCGTCACGGCGCTGGTGGTGGGGGGTGGATTCGAACCACCGTAGGCTAAGCCAACGAGTTTACAGCCCGTCCCCTTTAGCCACTCGGGCACCCCACCACATGCGAATCTGGGCCACCCCGCGCCGGCAGCGGGACTTCGCGTTCCAATTTCGAGAGCTGGCGAAGGGACTTGAACCCCCAACCTGCTGATTACAAATCAGCTGCTCTACCAATTGAGCTACGCCAGCGCTTCTCGGCCGGTCATCGCTTCCTGCGATACGGATTCTCAAGTATGCGGCGCGGGATGAATTCTGGCTCCGGGGAATGACTTCCCTTTCGCGCCGCGAGGCGCGGCAATAGAATGCCGCGCCGCCGAAGTGGAGCGATCGAAAAGTAGCGGTAGCTTCGGTTTTTCAAGAAGATGGAAGCGAATCCCGCGCCCTGGAAGCAACTTAGAGTAAGTCGGGCTGCCGGATGGGGTCAAGGCTTTTTTTTGCAGGGGCTAAGGCGGATTTCACTGCGCCAGGACCAGCTTTCGGGTCGTTATGGAATTCCCGGCCCGCAGGCGCGCAAAGTAGACGCCCGCCCGAAGGCGGCTCCCTCCCGCGTCCCGGCCGTCGAACTGGACCTGGAATTCTCCTGCAACCTGTTGTCCTTCAAGGAGCTTGCGGACCAGTCGGCCATCGGCCGAGTAGACCTCCAGGGCCACCGGAACTCCCACACCGCCCTCGGACAGGGCCGCCGCCGCCGCCGCATCAGTACCCGAAGCCATTCCAATCGTGAAAGTTAGCATCGTAGATGAGACGAACGGGTTGGGTTGGTTGGCAAGCGCGGTCAGCCTGGCACGGGTCTGGGCGCGGTCAGCGCGGAGCGCGAGGAAGAACTGGCGGATGGCCGGGCGGGTGTCCGGCCGCTCCAAGGCGGGATTTTCGATGACCCCGGTGTACCGGGACCGGCTGTCCCCGAACAGGAACCGGAAGTCCTCGGCGAAGATCTCGTGCGGGCGGTCCTGGTGGGAGGCCGTGGCGCAGTAGACCTGGGTGTCCGTAATCCCGCGCATCTGGCGGTAGCGGGCCCACAGGGCCTGGTCGCCATCCGGCATCCAGGCGGCCTGGACCAGGTGCCCGGTTTCGTGGGAAGTCACGAAGTGAACTTCGTCGGAGCCATAGTCGCGCACGCCGGGACTCAGGAAAACGCCATGCCCGCTCGAAGATGAGCCCAGTTCGCTCTTCCGGGGGCAGGGCAGGATGTAGACGTGGAAGTCCTGACCGTCCAGGGGGAAGCCGAGGCCGCGCAGCGCGTCCTCCACGTCCACGGTGTTCATCGGGTGGAAGGAGCCGTCACCGCGGTTGGCGCCCAGATCGGCGACGTCTTCAACCAGTTCCCACTCCCCTTCCGGGCAGCGGAACACCAGGCCGTGGTCGGTGTGGAAGACGAAGCGGGAGAGGACTTCCGGGGCGGGGTACACCGTGACTCCCGCCACCGGGCTGGTGGAGGCGGCGGCACGGGCCGCGAAGAAAAACAGGGTCCCCAAGGCCGCGGCCAAAAAGGCCAGGGCCGCGCCATTTCGGCGCTCCAAAGCGATAGTTTTGATCTTGCACCTGACAAGCTAGAGGCGACTCGGGACCGCGCCTGCATCCAGTGAGGCTGGCGGTCTCTTGGCTACGAGCTCTATCCTTAGCTACTGGAAGCTGGTTGGAATCCGTTAGGCCGGCAACCTGCTTCCATACAAAGATATTACCGGATCGGCGTGGACGGTTCAAGCAATATCTCTAATATATGGAGGTTTGCGGAGACCTGCGTGGAGGATGATGGGTCTTCAGGGGAGGACAAAGCCGGTAAATATCTTAATGCAAATGACTTAGCGGTTGAAAGCCCCGAGGCCGGATTGGGGTGAATCTCCCAAATACGGCCTCGAGGTCTATTCCACTGTTCGCGAGTTGCTACATCCCCGCTACGGCCAGGACGGCGGTGGCGCCCCTCCCGGGGGCACCGGCGGCTCTCCGGGCCCGGGCGGCGGCGGGACAACCGAAGGCGACGGAGCCGGAGGCGGTGGCGGCATCATGGGCGACGGCGGCACGGTCATCGGCCCCGGGTGCGAGGGTGAATGTGCCGAGCTCAAAATGTCGTGGAGGCCGAAGAAACCCGGGTTCACCGGCTTGGCGAACTTCGAAAGCACGATCGCGCCGAGGCCCGTGAGTGCGGCCATCACCGACAGGACCTTGCCCACGATTCCGATTCCAAATCCGATGCCGGTCAGGACCGGGTTGCCGAAGGCCAGGAAGGCCAGTTCGACGATTCCAAACAACTGCAAGAAGGCGAAGCCCGCAAGCCCGGCAGTCAGGTTGCCGCGCGCCCAGTCATCGCCATGCCCCAGCAGCCGCTTGCCGATGAACAGGCCGACTGTAAGGTATCCGACCATGAAGGCCACGACGAGCGTCAGCGCGAACAGGAACGCCAGCGGAATCCCGATGATGGTCACGCACAGGATCAGGAACACCACCGGCGAGGAGGCCGCCACGATCAGCCCGATGAAGAAGGCCTTCACCGTGTGCTGGGTCGCGTGGTACGCGCTGTAGAGATAGCGTTCGCGGAACAGCGCAAACACCAGTCCGAAGATCATCAGGTACACGAAGATCTTTCCGACCTTCACCATCATCTTGATCCACGACCAGTCCTGGTTGAAGAACTTGCCGAACACCATGCCCGGTCCGACGCTCACGTTCTGGCCCTGGATCTGGGCGCCCGGCTCGGCGTTCACCGTGCCGCCCACCACCACGGCGTCTCCTTCCACCACGGCCGTCGGGTGGAGCGTGACCCCGCCGCCCACCGAGACCACGCTGCCGGAGACGTGCCCGAACACTTCCACCGAGCCGCCGATCGCGACCACGTCCCCGGTCACGTTCTGGCCCGGCTGGACCGTGATGTCGTGGCCGATCTTGACCACGTCCTCGCCCGAGTGGCGGAGACCGTGCCCGCCCAGCACGACCATTCGCTTGAGGTTCTTGCCCTTGCGGATGTATTCCACCTCGACCGAGTCGCCGCGCGAATGGCTGCGGACAAAGGTGGCGATGTCGTGCATGGCATTCATGTCTTCGCCGTCCAGGCGCAGCAGCACGTCGCCCCGACGAAGTCCCGCGCGGTAGGCGGAGCTTCCGGCAACCACTTCATCCAGCACCACGCCCGAGGAAATGCCCAGCGCCTCGCGAATGGTTTCGTCCACCCGGTGGCCGTCCACCCCCAGGAACCCTGGCTGGTCGCCGTTGTCGTCGGTGCTGATCGTGATTCCCGGGACCCGGACGTGCTTGCGGCCCGAGTCGGTGTCCACGATGACTCCGGCCTTGCCGATGTGAATGTTGACGTCGTTCTCTCCGGTCGAACTCGGGTCCGCCTGATCGGCGGCGTCCGCGGGCGGGGTCGGCTTGGCCGGCTTCGCGGGCCGGGCCGGGGCCGCGCTGGCGGCAACCACCCCGAGCGGGGCCAGATGCGAAGCGGGAACGGAGTGTCCCAGGAACATCGTCATCAGGATCAGCCGAACCATCCGGCCCATACTAAAAAGCAGCGTGGACAATGGGACCTCCCTTCCTTGAGCGTCGGGCCAGGCGGAAGAAACCCAACGCCGTCACCACCATGAGAATCAAGTAAAGCCTGCCGTCTTGCGTGTTCGCCGCCAGGGCCAGGTGCCCCAGCGCCACCCTCAACTGCACCGCCACGACCCAGCTGGCGTTCACAAAGTGTCCGGCCAGCTCCGCCATGTCGCGCGCGCGGTCCATTCCGGCCAGGCCCGCGTGCAGCGCGCCCTTCCAGAACTCCGCGAAGTAGGCCATCGGGCCGCCCGCGATCGGGGGGCCAACCAGCACCAGCGCCACCACCGCCAGGCCGAGCGACGCCACCAGATAGGCCACGGCCAGCCAGCCCACCGGCGAAATTCCAAGCACCGCATCGGTCCGGCGAAGCACCGCCGAGAGCACCACGCGATCGAAGTCGGCGCCCGGCGATAAGAGCGGCATCAGCGAGAGCCGCTCGCACAGGCGCCGGTACCCGGCGACCTCGCTGGAGCAGGCCGTGCAGCCGTGCAGGTGTTCTACCACCGAGCCACGTTCCCAGGCGGACAGCTCCCCGTCCAGAAATTCCTGGAGGAGGTCGTGCCCCATGCCACAGGACTTGCGCGTTTCCATCATTCCCTTCCCAGACTTTCGAGTTTCTGTTTCAGCATCGCCCGGGCCCGGTGCAACCTGGCCTTGACCGTCCCCACGGGCAGGGAAAGCGTCTCGGCAATTTCCTCGTACGCCATGTCCTGCGCGTGCCTCAGCAGGACCACGATCCGGTACGGCTCCGGGAGAGAGCGGACCAGCGCCTCGGTCCGGCTCGCCTCCTCGTTCTCCAGGATGTCGTCCAGGACCGACGGGGTGGAATCGAGCAGCTCGATCTCCCGGCCCTCCTCGTCGTCCTCTCCCACCGAAAGCGACACCGTCTTCAGCTTGCGCTTGCGGTGATAGTCGATGGTCAGGTTCGACGCAATCTTGAACAGCCAGTTCGAGAACGACCGCGAGCGGTCGTACGTCGGCAGGCTTCGGAAGGCCCGGATGAACGCTTCCTGGGCCAGGTCCTGGGCTTCCTCGGCGTTTCCAACCATTCGGTAGATAATGCTGTAGACCGGTCGGCGGTAGCGCCCGAGCAAAAGCCCGAAGGCCCGCTCTTCGCCCTTGAGGCACCTGTCCACCAGCAGCGCATCGTCCGAGTTCAAGCGCCCTCTCCTGCCGCGCCGGGCGGGTGCGGGCCCCGAAGGGCCCGGCCCGGGTCCGGCCGGTGCCGTCATCGAGTCCTACGACAAAGCCCCGCATAAGGTTGCGAATTGATCCAAGGTAGATGCCGGGGGGCCGGGGGTCAAGGCCCGACCGGGCCAAACCCTTGCCAATTATGGACCTGAATTCGCCTTCCCGGCGTGGATTTGACACTGCCGGCCTTGCGCTTCCGCCTCCGGACTGATAATGATTGGGGTCCAGAACTTGAAAATTCCAGCCTGGGAGCCGCCCCTCGGCCGCTGCCCCGGCTCCCGAGTCATTCTTCCCACCCGGAGGGGCAAAAACCTCATGGCCAGCATCCTCACGACCATCGAACGCGTGGACGCCCGCGAAATCCTGGATTCCCGCGGCTTCCCGACCCTGGAAGTGGATATCTACACCATGGGCGGCGCAATGGGCCGCGCCGCGGTGCCTTCGGGCGCCTCCACCGGGGAGCACGAGGCCCTGGAACTGCGCGACGGCGACGAAGAACGCTACAAGGGCAAGGGCGTCCTCAAGGCGATCCAGCATGTCCGCGAAGAACTCGCGCCCGAGCTGATCGGGGAGGACGCGGACGACCAGGAAGGCATCGACGCCCTGATGTGCGACCTGGACGGCACCGAGAACAAGGACAAGCTCGGAGCGAACGCCATCCTGGGATGTTCCCTGGCCGTGGCGCGCGCGGCGGCCAACGCCCTGGGTCAGCCGCTGTACCGCTACCTGGGCGGCGTGCACGCCCACGTGCTGCCGGTGCCGCTCATGAACGTGATCAACGGCGGCGCGCACGCGGACAACAACGTGGACCTGCAGGAGTTCATGCTGGTCCCCCACGGCTTCGGAACCTTTTCGGAAGCCCTGCGCGCGGGCTCGGAGATCTTTCACTCCCTCAAGTCCATCCTGAAGAAGCGCGGACTTTCCACGGGCGTCGGCGACGAGGGCGGTTTCGCGCCGAATCTCAAGTCCAACCAGGAGGCCCTGGAGCTCCTGGTGGAGGCCATCGGGGCCGCGGGCTTCGAGGCCGGCGCCGAGGTCTCGCTGGCGCTGGATTGCGCCGCCAGCGAGTTCCTGAAGGACGGCCGCTACGTGCTGGAGGGCGAGGGCGGAGTGAGCCACGATGCCGCCGGCATGGTGGCCCTGTACGAGCGGTGGATCAACACGTTTCCCATCGTCTCCATTGAGGACGGGCTCTCGGAGGACGACTGGGACGGCTGGAAGCTGCTCACCGAGAAGCTCGGACAGAAGGTGCAGCTCGTGGGGGACGACCTGTTCGTGACCAACAGCGAGCGCCTCGAGCGCGGCATCGAAGAGGGCGTGGCCAACGCCATCCTGATCAAGGTGAACCAGATCGGCACGCTGAGCGAGACCTTCGAGGCCATCGAAATGGCGCACCGGGCGGCGTACAAGAACGTCATTTCGCACCGCTCGGGCGAGACCGAGGATTCCTTCATCGCCGACCTGGCCGTGGCCACCAATGCGGGCCAGATCAAGACCGGATCGATCTGCCGCAGCGAGCGGGTGGCGAAGTACAATCAACTGTTGCGACTGGAAGAATTGCTGGGAGACAACGGATCCTACGCCGGCCCGGAATTCCTGGGCTGATTCTAGAACCATCACCGGAGGACTGGATCATGAACATGCAGGTCGTCAAGGGTATGTGGGGACACTTCCGCACGGTGCACGGCGTCACGCTGCGCGCCATCGCCATGATCCCCAAGGACAAGCTGGACAGCCACCCGATCGCCGGAATGCGCACCCCGCGCGAGCTGGTGATCCACACCTACGTCTACTGCGGCGCGATCCCGCAGGCCGTGGCCAAGGGCAGCCTCGCCGCAGAGGACGCCAAGGAGCCGACCGACACGGTCAAGACGCTGGACGACCTCTTGAACTACGCGCGCTCGCAGTTCAAGAAGGCCGACGAGGCGGTTTCCAGGATGACCGACGCGCACCTGCAGGCCATGGTCCCGACCTTCTGGGGCCCGACCATGCCGGGATTCGCGCTGATGGGCGTGGTTTCCGACGAGCACCTGCACCACCGCGGGCAGCTGTACGCCTACCTGCGTGCTATGGGCGTGGAGCCCCCGTTCATGTGGGGCTTCGAGGAGAACGAGGCGGGGCTG
>JANXVU010000021.1 GCA_025351485.1 Candidatus Eiseniibacteriota bacterium
GTCATAGCTGTAACCCGCGAAACGCCGCGCGGGCTGGGAGCCCACGTACTCCCAGAAAGTTGTCTTCGCCCCTTCCACCGAGGTGAAGATGGCGCCGGCGTGCGATCGCGCCGGGGCGCCCGCGAGTCCCACCAGCCTCGATCCCGCACGCAGCCGGGCGGTGGCGAGCGCGGCCGGGATGGATCGCCACACTTCGTAGTTGTTGATCTCGATGAAAGGAGGGGCGTCAAGGTAGCTCGCCAGCCACGAGACCTTCACGTGCCCGCCGTTGTCGAAGGGCACGTCCCGCACGCTCACGATTACCGGTTCCGGATTTCCGAGCCGGCCATAGGCTTCGAGCTTCTGAGCATAGATATCGTAATTGGACCCGTTGCGCTGGTCCTGCCAGCACACGATGGCGCCCCCGGATCCATCGGTGACGATCATGGGCAGGCTCTGGTAGCCCGCCGCGCCACAGATGAACCGCCCGTTGGAGGGCCAGGCCGGATCCAGGAATCCCGACGCCAGCAGGTGCTCGGCGTAGATGTCGTCGGCCGAGCCGGTGCGGGGGTCGCTCCATGCCACGAAGGCGCCGCCGTATCCGTCCGATGCGAGGGTCGGGTTCTGCTGGTTGTTGGCGGCGGTGCACACGGCCCTGCCGTCGGTGGGCCACCCGGGGTCCACCGCGCCCGAGGCCTGGACGTGCTGGGCATAAATGTCGTAGTTGGTGCCGGCGCGAACGTCGTTCCATGCCACGATCGCGCCTCCGGAGCCATCCGGCACGATGGTCTCGGCGAACTGGTCGCCAACAGCGGTGCACAGCGCCCGGCCGTTCGCAGGCCATGCGGGATCCGCGGACCCCGAGGCGAGGACGTGTTGAGCATAGATGTCGGCGGTCGTTCCGCCTCGCAAGTCGTACCAGGTGACGATGGCGCCGCCCGCGCCGTCCGGGACCAGTGCGGGGCTGGACTGGTTGTTGGCCGCGATGCATAGCGCCAGGCCATTCACCGGCCACGCCGGATCCACCACCCCCGAGGCCTGTATGTGCTGGACGTAAATGTCCGAAAACGCGCCACTGCGGTTGTCGGCCCAGGCGACGATGGCCCCTCCGGCCCCATCCGGCACGCTGACCGAGCTGAACTGGCTGTTCGGAGCCAGGCACAGGGCGCGTCCATCGGCGGGCCAAGCCGGATCCACGGTTCCGGAGGCCAGAAGATGCTGCGCATAGATGTCGTTGTTAGAGCCATTGCGGAAGTCCTGCCACGACACGATGGCTCCACCCGCCCCGTCCGTCGAGATGCTGGGGCTGTACTGGAGGTTGGGCGCGGTGCACACCGGGAGTCCGTCCGCCGGCCAGGCGGGATCCACCGTCCCGGATGCCAGCACATGCTGCGCGTAGATGTCGTAGATGGCCCCGGTGCGCGAGTCCGCCCAGGCCACGATGGCCCCGCCGGCGCCATCCGAAACGATCGTCGGGCCCAGCTGGTTGTTCAACGCGGTGCACAGCGCCAGGCCATTCACCGGCCAGGCCGGATCCACCGCGCCGGAGGCCATCACGTGCTGGGCGTAGATGTCGGCATCCGGGCCGGAACGACGGTCTTCCCACGTCATGATGGCGCCGCCGGCCCCGTCGCTGACCATGCGGGGATTGAGCTGGTCGCCCGGAGCGGTGCACTGCGCCACGTTGGTGAACGCGCTGTTGGGCCATGCGGCCAACGCTGGCGAAGCAAGGATCGGGATGAGAAGCAGCGACAGGCTCGTGGCGGCAAGGGCGCGCATCGGAACTCCATGGTTCGGGTGGAATCCCGGAGGGCCGGTGGCCATGCGGGGAGGGCGGAGGGACACGGGATCACGCCCTGCCCTCAGTCGATAAAGTATAACATCTGGCGTTCGCCCGGGGTCAAGATATTGGGCTTGAATTGAGTGTGACGGGGATGTGAAGCGGGGCCCGCGCGGCCGCGGAGCCCGGACGGATTCGACGTAGGTCTAACCCGCTCCGGATGATAGAATGCAGCCTCTGTTGCGCCATCGCCATCACCCCTTGATTCCATCCAATTCCGAACAGGAACCCGATCCATGCTCGCCTCCGGCACCCGCCTCGGCCCCTACGAAATCCTATCCCCACTTGGCGCCGGCGGAATGGGCGAAGTGTACCGGGCCCGCGATACCCGCCTGGGCCGGGAAGTGGCCATCAAGACCCTTCCCGCGGCCTTTGCCCAGGACCCGGAGCGCCGGGGCCGGTTCGAGACCGAGGCGCGCGCGGTGGCGGCGCTGTCCCACCCCAACGTCCTGGCCATCCATGACTTCGGCACCGAGGGCGGGATTTCCTACGCGGTCATGGAGCTGGTCGAGGGCCAGACGCTGCGCGAGAAGCTGATGGACGGGCCGATCGCCGGTCCCCGGGCCATGTCCCTGGCCATCCAGATCGCCCACGGCCTCGCGGCGGCGCACGACAAGGGCGTGATCCACCGCGACCTCAAGCCCGAAAACGTCATTCTCACTCCCGAGGGCCACGCCAAGATCCTGGATTTCGGTCTGGCCAAGCGGGAGCCTGGGGCGGAGCCCGGTTCGCACAGCGTGGCGCCCACGCTGGCCGTGGCCACCGAGCCGGGCGCCGTGCTAGGCACGACCGGCTACATGGCTCCCGAGCAGGTTCGTGGTCTTCCGACGGACGCCCGCTCAGATATTTTCGCGCTGGGAGTGGTGATCTACGAGATGCTCTCGGGCCGCCGGCCCTTCCAGGGCGATTCACCCGCGGACACCATGAGCGCGATCCTCAGGGAAGACCCGGCGGAGCTGACGCAGCTCGTGCCCGACGTGCCGCCTGCGATGGAGCGGATCGTGCGGCGGTGCCTGGAAAAACAGCCCACGGGCCGGTTCCGCTCCGCGGCCGACCTGGCTTATGCGCTGGAGGCGATTTCATCCGGATCGGGCACCTCCAGCTCGGGCAGCGCAGCGCTCGCCGCACTCACGACACGCCGTCCCCGGTTCAAGCGACTCTCGTACCGCAACGGGCTGGTTGCCGCTGCGCGCTTCGTGCCCAACGGGGGAGGAATCCTCTACGGCGCGTCCTGGGAAGGAAAGCCCTGCGAGATCTTTTCCGCGCATCCGGGCAGTCCCGAGGCGCGAAGCCTGGGCCTTCCACACGCCAATCTGCTGTCGATCTCCGCGACCGGAGAAATGGCGGTCTCGCTCGGCTATCGCCAATTCTTCTGGAACCAGGTCACGGGAACGCTGGCCCGAACGTCGCTGGGGGGCGGAGGAGTGCGCCCGGTGCAGAAGGATGTGGGACACGCAGACTGGGGGCCGGACGGCCGTGCCATGGCGGTGGTGCGGTACCTGGAGGGCAGCTGTCGTCTCGAATACCCCTCGGGCGTTGTGCGGTGCGAAACCCTGGACTGGCTCAGCCGTCCCGGCGTGTCACCGGACGGCAGGCACGTCACATTCGCCCACCATCCGCGTTCCGGGGATAGTTCGGGAGCGCTTTGCGTGTGCGACACGGATGGAAACGTCAAGACCCTGTCCCCCGACATGACCAGCATCAGCGGAATCGAGTGGTCTCCGGCCGGCGATGAGGTGTGGTGCTCGGGAATCAACGCTGATCAACAGAACGGCATCTGGGGATTTCGCCTGGACGGGTCGCATCGCGAGGTCTACTCCTCGCCGGCCCGCGTTTCGCTCCACGATGTCGCCCGGGACGGCCGGGTGCTGATGAGCCTGGGAAACTTGCGACTGTGCCTTAGCGTGAGCCCGGCGGACGGCGCGCGTGAAGTGGATCTCTCGTGGTTCGACGGCGCGGTGGCCACGGACCTGTCCGCGGATGGCCGACAGGTCCTGTTCTCCGAAGGTCACGAGGCGGAGAATCCCCACTACGCGGGCTTCCTGCGCGACGTGGACGGCTCGCCCGCCGTGCGCCTGGGAGACGGAACCACCACCCGCATTTCTCCGGACGGCCAGTGGGTCCTGGCCATCGTGTCCCGGCCCGATCCCGAGCTGTTCATGTATCCGACCGGAATGGGCGAGCCGCGCCGGATCCAGGTGGACGGGGTCGAGCGTATCCTGTGGGCCGGGTTCCATCCCGACGGCCGCCAACTCTTCGTGGTCGGCTCCACCGGAGGGCAGGCGATGCTCCCGTTTCTGGTCCCCGCATCGGGAGGGGCGGCCCGGCTGCTGTGGGGGGAACCCATCAAGTTCAACCGGCTCAACGGGCTGCCCATTTCGCCCGACGGTGATCGACTGGTCCTGCGCCGCGTGACCGGCGAACAAGTGATGTTTTCCTGCAGCACCGGCGCCGTGGAGCCGCTTCCCGCCCTGGGCGCCGACGAGACCGCGGTTCGCTTCGATTCTTCAGGGCGCTTTCTGTTCGTGTCCGGACCCGAAGCCGGTAGCCGCGAGGTGTTTCGGATGGACCTCGAGACGGGGGAGCGGGAGCCGTGGCGCAGGCTCGAACCGCCCGATCGCACCGGCGTATTCTATGTTGGCGATCCGGTGATCAGCCTGGACGGCGCGTGCCTCGCCTACAGTTTCTACCGGCACATCTCCGATCTGTACCTGGTCGAGGGCCTGGCATGAGCCTCACCTCCGGCACCCGGCCCGGTCCTTTGGAGTTCCTTTCCCTGACGGGGATTTCGAACCGGTAGCGGCCTGGGCACGACACCGATCAGGCCCGGATGGCCGCATCGAGCACGCGCTGGTTGGCAAGGCCGTTCTCACCGGTCAGCTCGAAGGCCGCTCCGGCGCGGATGGCCTCCACGAACTGCTCCACCTCCGCCACGTACAGATTGGGCACTTCAATCTCCTCGAACCTCGCCTCCAGCCGCTCTCCTCCCGCCCGGAGGCCGATTTCCAACTTCACGCTCACGCCTCCCCGCGTGAAGTCGAGCGCTGACAGGATGCCCTCCGTGCCGATCACTTCGATATAGGATCGCCGCACGGGGGATTCATAGGAGCACAGGATGGATGCGGTGGTGCCTTTTCCAAAGCGCAGCGCCAGCGCCGCGGTGCGCTCGGTCTGCCCGTTCGCCGGTAAGGGGTCCAGCTCCGCCCGCACGTCCACCGGCTCGTCATCCAGGAGAAAGCGGATGGTGTCCAGGCAGTGCACCCCGACGTCGAACACGGGTCCACCGCCGGCTACCCGGGCGTCGGTGAGCCAGGCGCGGTGGGACAGGCGACTGTCGTAGAGGAACTCCGAGCGGACATGGGTCACGCGCCCAATTTCCCCGCCGGCGATCAGGTTCTTCATCCGCCGCGCCACCGGAGAGAGCCGCACCATGTGGGCCACCATGAGGCGCACGTTCGCCTCGCGGCAGGCGGCGATCATCCGCTCCGCCTCGGCCACGTCGAGCGCCATGGGTTTTTCGACCAGGACGTGCTTGCCGTGGCGCGCAGCCAGGATGGCCTCCGGCGCGTGCGCGGAGTTCGCGGAGCAGATGAACACCGCGTCGATCTCGGGGCAGCGCAGCAGCGCCTCGACCGTGTCGAAGGAGTGCCTGACACCGTACTGGGAGGCGGCCTCCCGCGCCGCCTCCGATGAGCGCTTCTGCAGCGCCACCAGCTCCGCCCCCCGCGCCTGCTGGATGGCGGGCGCGATGGCGTGCCCGGCGAAGCGCCCAAAACCAAGGATGCCGAAGCGGACTGGGGTCATGATGTCCTCTGGGAAGGCGCGAGTGACTGGGTGGGGCCGGGGGACTGCAGGGAGGTTACCACACGCTCGGGTGGCCGCCGGGAGCAGCCCCCGCGACAAGGGTTTGGCTTGCCCTGCGACCAGTTGGGGCTTAGTATTTGTAGAGAACAAACTGTCCTGGCTCAGCCGATCCGGGACGTGCTTCGGACTTCGGACCTTGGAGCCTTGGATGAAATCTAAGTTCATCTTCGCCATTTTAGTGGTTTTCGCGCTGGCCACGACCGTGGGATGGGGCCATGCCGCGCAGTGCATGCTGGCAAATCCCAGTTTTGAGCATCCCGGCACCGGCGGGGCTATTTTTGCCGGCTGGAACCAGTTCGGGATTGTCGGCAGCTCGGCGACCGCCACTCACGGCAAGGTCTCCGCCAAGGTGTCCGGACCCAATTCCGGAGTCTGGGACGTGTCCGGCTACTGGCAGGCGCAGGACTGCGTCCCGGGCGAGCGCTGGAAGGCGACCGTGAAGGGTTGGCACACCGCGGTTCGTCCGCTTACCGGGGGATGCACGGCCCTCCTCAACATCGAGTGGCGCAACTCCGGTGGTGGGCTGATCTCCTACGAGTCCCACACGGTTGTGAGCGCTTCGACGCCGACCGGGCAGATCGTTTCCTACTCGGTGGTGAGCGGGGCAGCCCCGGCCGGGACCGTTTCCGCGCGCCTGCTGCTCGGGGCTTTGCAGAGCCCGACCGACCCGGTTCCGGACGTCTACTTCGACCAGGCCACCTTTGAAAGCCAGGGCCCGCCCACGCTGGCCAGCCTCCAATGGTCCGACTTTCCCGGAGGTCGCACCCTCGCCTTTGGCGGGTACACGTGGCGCGTGAAGGGGCCGGGCTACTTTGGGCCAGGACCGAACTTGTTCAAGGACGCTTCGACCAGCGCCTGGGTGGACACTTCCAGCCGGCTGCACCTGACGATCCAGAAGATTGCCGGCTCGTGGTACAGCACCGAGGTGGTGCTCGCGGATCCGCTTGGATACGGGGACTATCAATTCACCACCCGCGGGCGCCTCGACACTCTCGATCCCAACGCGGTGCTGGGCATCTTCCTGTGGGAGTACGGCCCCTGTTATGACCCGGCGAACGGCTGGTGGGATCCTTATAACGAAATCGATGTCGAATTCAGCCGCTGGGGCGCGCCGGCGAACGCGAATGCGCAGTTCGTCTGCCAGCCGTACGACACTCCCGGGAACATCCACCGCTTCAACGCCACATTCAGCGACGGGGAAGTGACCACGCACGCTTTTCGCTGGCTTTTCGACCGGGTCGAATACCGGAGCTGGCGGGGCGGCCCGCTGGATGAACTGCCCGCGAACCTGATCCACTCCTGGACCTACTCCGGGGCCGACCTGCCCCGTCCGGACCAGCCCAGGGTGCACCTGAACCTGTGGCAGTTCAACGCCCCGCCGGCGGCAAACCAGGAAGCGGTCTTCGACCGGTTCACGTTTGTTCCCGCCGGATCGATCGTCGGGGTTCCGGGCGGCCCGCGCGCCGGCATCGCGGACGGCCAGCTTGGCGCGGCCTCGCCCAGCCCGTTCCGGGGCAACACCTCCATAAGGTTTGCCCTGGCCCAGGAAGGCGCCGCGCAGATCGCGATCTTCGATCTGTCCGGGCGCCGCGTCCGCACCCTGGTGGACGGCGTGCTGGGCGCCGGAGAGCACCGCGCGACCTGGGATGGCCGCAGCGATTCCGGAGCGCGTGTCGCGTCCGCCGTGTACTTCTACCAGCTCCGGACCGGCAATTCCGTCGAAACAAGGCGCGTGATCCTGCTCAAATAGAGCTTCCGGCGGGCCCCTGGAGGCTCCCGGCAGAACTCCCCACATCCACTTCTCCCAAGGGGGCGATGGACCCATGCGAGCCTTCCCCGCGATCCTGGGCGCCCTGGGCGCCTGCCTCGCCCTGTGCACTGCCGCCGGCGCCTTCGCCGCGGCCGGCGCCGCGAGCAACACCACCGGTGGCGACCGGGGCCGGGCCTACGCGCGCCAGGAACCTTTCCAGAAGAGACCGTTTCCCATGCAATATGATGGAAGGTGGATCGGCGACGCCGTGGCCTATGGCCCGCACCGGGATGGGCAGCGTCCGAACGGCCCATCGCCCAGCGTGGCGGAGCTTCGGCAAGATCTGGATCTGATGGTGAAACGCTGGCACCTGCTGCGCCTTTACGGTTCCGCGGAGTACGCCGAGGACATCCTCATGGTGATACGTGCGGAACATCTCGACATGAAGGTCATGCTGGGCATCTCCCTGGCCGCGGAGGACCGCCGCGACTCGAGCGGCGCGGTGCTGGAGACCTTCGCCCGGACCAGGGAAGCAAACCGTCGCGAAGTGGAGGCCGGGCTGCGCCTGGCGGACGGCTTTCCGGAGATCGTGAAGGCGCTGTGCGTGGGGAATGAAACCCAGATCTTCTGGTCGGGGAACCGCGTGCCCACGGAGCGCCTTATCGAGATCGTGCGCGAAGTCCGGGCCCGCTCCGGCGTGCCCATCACGGTCTCCGATGACTTCAACTACTGGAACAAACCGGAGAGCCGCGTGGTGGCGCGCGAGATTGACTTCATCAGCAGCCACCACCATCCTCTCTGGAATGGCAGCCAGGTCCAGGACGCGATGGCCTGGGTCCGCAAGACCTTCTCGGATGTCCAGGCCGTGCACCCCGGAGATCTGGTCCTCATCTCCGAAACCGGATGGGCCACGCAGAGGCTCGACACGGGCGACCAGGGCAAGTACATGAAGGGCCGTGTCGGGGAGGACGAGCAGGCGGTATTCTGCGACTCCTTGGGCGCGTGGCTCCGGGTGTCGCGCGTGCCGACTTTCACGTTCGAGGCCTTCGACGAGAACTGGAAGGGCAGCGACCCGCCGGGCGAGGTCGAGAAGCACTGGGGACTCTACCGGGCGGACCGCACGCCCAAGAAGGCGCTGAGCGTTGGCAAGTGACACCGTAAGGCGGTCCGTCCCGACTGGCGGTTTCAGCACGCTGGACGGAGAAGCCTACTACCGCATTTCCGCCTGCGACGGGATGAGGCCCTTCCTCATCAACCTGGCGAGTGATTCCGACCTGTGGATGTTCGTCACCTCGGTAGGCGGGCTGACCGCCGGCCGGGTGGATGCGGAGGGAAGCCTCTTTCCCTACGAGACCGTGGACCGGCTCTACGACGCCGGCGCGCATACCGGGCCGGTCACCTTGATCCGCTGGACCCGCGGGACCGGGCACGAGCAGTCCTGGGAGCCGCTCTCCGCGCGCTCCCCCGAGACCTCCGGGATCGAGAGAAATCTCTACAAGAACCCCCTCGGAAACCGCCTGGTCTTCGAGGAACTCCATCACTCCGCCGGGCTGGCATTCCGGTACCGATGGGCCGCCGCCGATCCGCTCGGATGGGTTCGGACCGCGACCCTGTCCAACCTGGGCCATGGCCCGGTGCGGATCTCCTTGCTCGACGGCCTCCGCAACGTGTTGCCTTTCGGGGTCCCGCTGGCCGTCTATCAGCAGGCGAGCTGCCTGGCCGACGCCTACAAGCGATCCGAGCTGGATTCCCTCTCCCGGCTGGCCATCTTTTCCCTGACCTCCAGGATCATCGACCGTCCGGAGGCGGCCGAGGTGCTGCGCGCCAACACGGTCTGGTGCCACGGGCTACCGGATTTCGAGGTCAGCCTCTCGCCCGACGCGGTCGATGCCTTCCGTGCCGGCGAACCGCTTCCCTCGGGGCACACGCTGACCGGGCGGCGGGGGAACTACCTGGCGTCTTCAGCGTTCACGCTGCAGGCCGGGGCCCGCGCGAAGTGGCAGATGGTCGCCGACTCCGGCCGCAGCCAGGGCGATGCGGCCTCGCTGCGGGCCCGCCTGCTGGAGGCCCACGATCTCGACGGACAGATTGAAGACAGCCTTGCCGGCGCCTCCGGGAACCTGCTTCGCAACGTGGCCAGCGCCGACGGACTTCAGCTTTCCGGCGATGCCGAGGCGGACGCCCACCATCTCGCCAACGTGCTGTTCAACAACATGCGCGGCGGGGTGTTCGATCGGAACTACGATCTTCCGGTGCGGGATTTCGCGGACTTCCTGAACACGCGCAACCGTGAGGTCGCCGCCCGCCACCGGGCGCGGATCCAGGCGCTGCCGGAGCGGGTCCCGGCCGCGAAACTGCACGAGGTGGCCGCCGCCACCGGGGATGCCGATCTCGAGCGGCTGTGCCACGAGTACCTTCCGCTGTACTTCGGGCGGCGGCACGGCGACCCGAGCCGCCCGTGGAACAAGTTCGCGATCCGGCTACGGAACCCGGACGGCAGCCGGTCCCTGAGCTACGAGGGCAATTGGCGGGATGTATTCCAGAACTGGGAGGCGCTGAGCCTGAGCTTCCCGGGTTTCCTGCCCAACATCATCGCCAAGTTCGTGAATGCCTCGACCGTCGACGGGTTCAACCCGTATCGAATCACCCGGGACGCGACCGAGTGGGAAGTGCCCGAGGAAGGGGACCCCTGGAGCAACATCGGATACTGGGGCGACCACCAGATCATCTACCTGCTCAAGTTCCTGGAATCGCTGCGCGATCACGATCCGCGGGCGCTGGCCGGGCTGCTGGATCGCCGGATCTTTTCCTACGCCGACGTTCCCTACCGCCTGAAACCCTACCGGGAAATGCTGGCGGATCCCCACTCCACGATCCACTACGACCGCAATTTGGAATCCAGGATCGCCGAGCGGGTGGCGGCATTGGGCACGGACGGCAAGCTGGTTCCGGCGCGAGGCGGCTCGGTCCACCACGCCAACCTCTTGGAGAAGCTGCTGGTCCCGGCGCTTTCGAAGCTCTCGAACCTGGTGCCCGACGGCGGCATCTGGATGAACACCCAGAGGCCCGAGTGGAACGACGCCAACAACGCGCTGGTGGGCCATGGCATTTCCATGGTTACCCTGTGCCATTTGCGGCGCTACCTCGCCTTCCTCGCCGGGATCCTGGGCGAGAAGGAAGGCGGGCCGGTCCCGGTATCCGTCGAGGTGGTGCGCTGGGCCCGACAGGTGCGAGAGATCCTGGAACGGAGCCGGCCGCTGCTGGCTTCGGCCGGGCTCGGGGACGGCGATCGGCGGATGGTGCTGGATGAGCTGGGCGAGGCTTATTCCGCCTATCGCGCCCAGGTCTACCGGTCCGGTTTCAGCGGATCCGAAGACATGCCGGCAGGCGAGATCACGTCGCTGTGCGCCGTGGCGCTCGAGCACCTGGACCACGCCATGCGCGCCAACCGGCGCGAGGACGGCCTGTACGACTCCTACAATCTCCTGGATGTGTCCGGGGAACCGGGCACGGCTGCCGTTCGTCCACTCTACGAAATGCTGGAAGGCCAGGTCGCCGCGCTGGGCTCCGGGCTGGTGCCGGCCACCGAGGCGGTCCGGCTCCTGGATGCCCTGTTTGAAAGCCGCATGTACCGGGCCGATCAGCGCAGCTTTCTGCTGTACCCGGAGCGCACCCTTCCGGGATTCCTGGACAAGAACGTCATCCCCGCGGACCGGGTCCAGGCGGTTCCGTTGCTCCGGGACCTGTTGCAGGCGGGGGAGAAGTCCATATTGGAGCATGATGCGGCCGGGCACTTCCGCTTCCACGCCGACTTCGGGAATTCAGGAGACCTGGAAAGAGCGCTGGACCGGCTGGCCGCGGGGCCGCATGCGAGCCGCGCCGGCCGGGACCGGGGCGCCGTGCTTGAATTGTTCGAGGACGTGTTCCGGCACCGGGAGTTCACCGGCCGCTCCGGCGCGATGTACGGCTACGAGGGACTGGGCTGCATCTACTGGCACATGGTGACCAAGCTGCTCCTGGCGGTGCAGGAGACGGCCCTTCGCGCCATCCGCGAGGATGGGCCCGAGCCGGTCAGCCGGGCGCTGGTCGCACACTATTACCGGATCCGCGCGGGACTTGGTTTTGAAAAGTCGCCCGCGGAGTACGGCGCCTTTCCCTGCGATCCCTACTCGCACACTCCGGCCCAGGGGGGCGCGCAGCAGCCGGGCATGACCGGCCAGGTGAAGGAAGAGATCCTGGCACGCTTCGGAGAGCTGGGAGCAGGGCTGAAGGATGGAATCGTGAGGTTCCGCCCGGAGATCCTGAGAAGGAACGAGTTCCGCAGATCGGTCGGCGCCTACCGGCACTTCGACGTGCACGGCGCGCCCGGGAATCTCGAGGTTCCGGCGGGTGGCCTGGCTTTCAGCTACTGCCAGGTGCCCGTCCTCTACGAGATCAGCCCGGGAAATGCCTGGATCCGTGTGGTGACGGCCGGAGGCGAGCCCACGCGCCGCGAAGGCGACGCGTTGGACCCGGACCAGAGCCGCTCGCTGCTGGGCCGGACGGGAGCGATCGCCCGCATCGAGGTGGGAATTCCGGCCGCCTCGCTCTCACGCTTCGAATCCCGCTCATAGGAACGGCGCCCCGGTTGCCCGGGGCGCCGCTTTCACCGCATCGTCCAACTTGCTGCTTCGGCCTGCCGCACTCCTAGTGGAGGCGCATCATCTTCCTGGAGATCATCCCGGTGGACGTCTTCAGCGAGTACTGGTAGAGACCCGCGGGCGCCACGGCACCGTTGGAGGACCGGCCGTCCCACGTCACGTGGTGCGGCCCGGCGGAGAACTCGCCCCTGGCCAGCGTGGCCACCCTGCGCCCCACCGCGTCAAAGATGCTCAGTTCCACGGCATCGCCGCGGCCCAGGACAAAGTCGATCCTGGTGGAAGGCTTGAAGGGATTGGGCGTGTTCTGCCGCAGCTCGAACGCCAGGTTCCTGGGGCCGTCGCCGACGCCCACCGGCACGTACTCGCGCAGCGAGGCGTCGTCCACGAAGGCCGATCCGCCGAGGTTGTTCGGTGAAATGAACTGGATGTAGGCCCGCATCGAGTCCGTCCCGGCCGGGGCGGTGGCGATCACGGTGTGCTTGGTCCAGTTGCCCAGCGGCGAGGCTCCGTTGAGGATCACCGTGTCCTTGGTGGCTCCGGCGATCTCGGCGCCGGCAACGTCCCGGAAAACCAGGCTGGCCTGCATGAAGTCGTCGTTCGCGCCGGTGACGGCGTCGTTCCCCTGGCAGGTCGTCAGCGAATACACGTCGAACTGCCACTTCTTGCCGGGAATCGTCTTCAAGGTCTGGTACATGCCGGAATTGGCGAGGGTCACGAAGGTCGAGAAGAGCTTGGCGCAGCCGCCGGCGGAGCGCACGTAAATGTGGTTCGTTTCCAGGAAGACATTTCCGAAGGTCAACCAGCCGGTGGTGAGCGGCGAGGAGAAGTTCCCGTTGACCAGCGAATTGGCGGCCGAGGCGGGAGTGGCCGTGTCGAACGACAGATCGTCCACGAACACCGCGCCCGGGTCGCACGCGGGCTGCAGGTACAGGATCAGGGCCTCGACCCTCTTGGCGCCCGCGGGGGCCGGGGCGACGACGCTGAAGGCGTTCCACACATTCGTCGCCGTGTTTCCGTCACCGATCACGTATTCGTTCGACGAAAGCTCGTTTCCGCCGGCGAGGGCGTCGAAGAACACCACCTTGGCAAGGGCCCGGTTCTTGGTGCAGGTGGTCGTGCCCAGCAGGGGGTCGGCGGCGCCGACGTAGGAATAGCCCGAAAAAGTGTAGAGATTCCCAACCGTGGGATTGGTGAACGCCTGCCCGTAGCCTCCGACGTTGAACACCGGAGAACTCGGACAACCGTTGAACCCGCCGTAGATCTTGGAGGCGGCGAAGCCGGTGCGCACGATGTTGTCGGTGCTGCCCACGGTGTCGATCTTCACGCCGCTTCCAAACGTGAACCAGCCGGCGTACGAACCGGCGCCGGACTCAAACCCGGGATTCGTGAGCAGGTTGGCCGCCGCCGTAGGCCGCGCGTGGGCTGCGAGGAGTGCCAGGAGCGCCAGGAAGATCCAGTTTCTGCAGGGAAGGCGGTTCATCTTCGTCCTCCTCGGCCGACGAGTCGTCGAGTCGAAAGTCATGAAGTGCGTGGGCGGCATGCGCCGATCCAACCTGTTGGACTGTTCGGTCTGCCGTCTCGTGCCAAGGTATGCCTGTTCGATTGATCCCCGAGGACCCTGCGGGAACGGCGGGCAGCTGCGTGGGCAGGCTGCCCGCCGTCCGAGCGGAGGACTCGTTTCGCGATCGGCTTCTGCGTCTAGCGGTAGAGCTTCTTGATGTTGCCCCACGTGCTGGTCCGGACCGGCGTCGCGCTCTCCTTGGACAGGGAGACGTTGTCGATCTGGACCGCGCCGCCGTCGTTACCGGGAGCGAGATACAGCAGGAACGCCCACACGGTGGTGGTGGTCGGGGGAGCCGTGAGCGTCACCGGAGCGTTGTTGAACCACGTGTCGACCGGGGAGTCGCCGTCCAGGATGACGGACTCGTTGGACGCGATGTCGTTCACGCCGTCGGCCCGGAAGATCAGCTTCTGGACCACCCAGTTGCCGTTGCCGCCCTTGGGGAGGCTAAGGCCGCGGATCGGGTCATCGGCGCAGTGGCGCGACTTGCATGAGAGCATCCAGACTTCGCCCGGAGCGGCGGGGTAGCTCTGGAAGGTGCCGCTCACGCTGAAGCCGCCGGCGAAGCCGCCGAACATCTTGTTCACGTTGTTGCCCGCGTAGGGCACGATGCACGGAGGGTTGCTTGCCTCGATGTACGAATTGCCGAATGCGGTCCAGGAGCTGAATCCGGCTTCAAACCCCGGGTTCGTCAGGACATTCTGGGCCTGCGCACTCGTGGAGCTGGCCGCGAGGAACAGGAGGAACATGCCTGTGCCGGTTGCACGCAGTAGCAGTTTTTTCATAAGCATGGAACGCCTCCATCTGGGTCTTGAACGAGTGGCGGATCCTAACACCTCGCGAATTATCCAGACGGCAAGCCTGCCCGGGGGATTTGTCGGCGGCGGCATTTTTGGATCCAGTGGCACCTTGACAGGTGTGCTATAAGGCTACACAATGTTCGGCAAGCGAACAATCTCTTTTATTAGAAACAGGGAGAAATTTTTTGCCGCCTGAGACGAGCGCTGCTCCGACCCGCCTGCTGGACGTCCGTGGTATCCGGAAGGTCTACGCGTCGGGTGGTTTCCTGGCCCCCACCCGCAGAGTGGTCGCGGCCGAGGGCGTGTCCTTTGGCCTGGACCGGGGCGAAGCAGTGGCCCTGGTGGGGGAATCCGGGAGCGGTAAAAGCACGCTGGCACGCATCTTACTGCGGTTGGAGCCCCCCGATGCCGGGCAGATCCTGCTGGATGGCGAGGACGTGCTGGCCCGGGAGCCCCGGAGGGCCTCCCTGGGATACCGCGGGCGGGTCCAGATGGTTTTCCAGGACCCGTTTGGCTCGCTGAACCCGGTCCACACCGTGGCCCACCACCTGGTTCGTCCGCTCCTGCGACACGGCAAAGGCCTGAACCCCGCCAAGGACGTCGGAGCCCATCTGGCCGGCCCGCTGGTGCTCCATCAGCGCGCCACACCCCAGAGTGTTCGGGCCCGTGCCCTCGACCTGCTCCGCACCGTCGGGCTGGAGCCGGCCGAGGACTTCATTGATCGCCACCCGTACGAACTTTCGGGGGGCCAGCGGCAGCGCGTGGCCATCGCCCGGGCGCTGGCGGTGGACCCCGACCTGCTGGTGGCCGACGAGCCCACCTCGATGCTGGATGTGTCCATCCGCATGGGAGTGCTGAATCTGTTGTTGCAGCTCAAGAAGGAGCGCCGGCTTGGAATCCTGTTGATCACCCACGACCTGGCCTCGGCCCGCTACCTGGCCGACCGGATCCTGGTCCTGTACCGGGGGCGGGTGGTGGAGGACGGGCCCAGCGCGGCCGTCGTGGAATCGCCTGCCCATCCCTATACCCGCGCCCTGCTGGCCTCGATCGCCGATTCGAGCCCGAGGCATGCGGGTGGCGGAAAGCCCGTGGAGTCCCACGCGGATTCCACGGAGGTGGCTTGCCCGTTTGCGGCCCGTTGTCCCAATGTGCATGACGTTTGCCTGAAAATCGACCCGCAGCCCCGTGAGTTCGATGGCCGGACCGTGCGCTGCCACCTTTACCCGGAGGGCGCGCCATCGCCCCGGAGCTGATTCCAATGGACAAGCAGGAGTTTCCGAAGGGCTTCCTGTGGGGGGTCGCCACTTCCGCGCAGCAGATCGAAGGGGCGGCCCGCGAAGGGAGCCGGGGCGAGTCCATCTGGGACCGGTTTGCACGGACCCCGGGAAGGATCTCCGACGGCTCGAATCCGGGGGTGGCCTGCGATCACTTCCACCGGTGGGAAGAGGACATCGCGCTGCTGCGCCGGCTCGGGGTGCAGGCTTACCGATTTTCCGTCGCTTGGCCCCGCGTGGTGCCGGACGGCGGGGGGGCCGTGAACGAGCGTGGCCTGGACTTCTATGATTCGCTCGTGGACGGGCTCCTTGCGGCCGGCATCCAGCCCTTTGTGACCCTGTACCACTGGGACCTTCCGCAGGCGCTCCAGGACCAGGGCGGATGGGGAAACCGCAAGACCGCCGAAGATTTCGTGGGCTTCGCGGCGGCCGTGTCCCGGCGCCTGGGAGACCGGGTTCGCTCCTGGGCCACCCACAACGAGCCCTGGTGCATCGCGACCCTGGGACACGAGCAGGGGGAGCACGCCCCCGGGCACAGGGATCCGGCCGAATCGCTGCGCGTGGCGCACCACCTGCTGGTTTCCCACGGCTGGGCCGCCGGGGTCATCCGCGAAAGCTCGCCCGGCTCCGAAGTCGGGATCGTGCTCAATCTCACGCCCGCTTTTCCCGCCTCGGACGCTCCGTCGGACGCCGATGCGGTCCGGCACTTCGACGGCGCCTTCAACCGCTGGTACCTGGATCCGCTCTTTCGCGGGGAGTATCCTGCCGACGCGGTGGCGGACCGGGTTCGGCGAGGCCACCTTCCGGCGGGGGAGCTGCCCTTCGTGCGGGAGGGGGACATGAAGTCCATCGCGACTCCGCTCGACTTCCTCGGAATCAATTACTATAGCCGGGTCGTGGTTCAATCGAGCGGGACGGGCGAGCCGGTGGCCGTGGCGGTTGCCCCAAAGGAGCAGCTCACCGACATGGGTTGGGAGGTCTACCCCCAGGCGCTCGAGGATCTCCTGATGCGGGTGACGCGCGAGTACCGGCCCCGCAAGATCTTCATCACCGAGAACGGGGCGGCGTACACGGACACCATGGCCGCCTCGGGGATCATCGCCGACACGCGCCGGGTGGCGTACCTGAGGAACCACCTCGCCTCCGCCCATCGCGCGCTGGAGGCCGGGGCGCCGCTGGCCGGCTACTTCGTGTGGTCGCTGCTGGACAAGTTCGAGTGGGCCCACGGCTACACCAAGCGATTCGGGCTCTACAACGTGGATTTCAGCACGCAGCGCCGGACTCCGAGGGACAGTGCATATTGGTACCGCGACGTCGTCGCCGCCAACGCGGTCGACGCCGGCGCTCCGCAATCCGCCATGGGGAGGAATCCGTGATCTCGATCCAGAATGCGCCCTCGATGCCCGGTTCCCGTTTGATCGCGGCGCTCGCGGCGGTCCTTGCGCTGGCCGTGGCGCCGGCGGCCGCGAGGGCGGACGCCCCCGCATCGCCCGGCGCGCCCAGCGTGCGCGTAGTGAGCGACGCTCCCGGCTCCCGGCTCCAGGTGGACGGCCGGGACTTCCTGATCCGGGGGATGAACTGGGACTACATCCCGATCGGGCAGAACTACTCCTACGACTTCTGGGGCCAGCCGGACGACATGATCGAGGCGGCGCTCGGAAGGGAGATGCCGCTACTGAAAGGCATGGGCGTGAACGCCATCCGGCAGTACGTGGGGATCCCCCCGCGCTGGGTCGCGTACATCTACCAGCGCTACGGGATCTTCACCGTGCTCAATCACACCGTGGGCCGCTACGGCTACACGATGGACGGCGTGTGGCACCCGGTGGTGGACTACTCGGATCCGCACTTCCGCGAGGTGGTCAAGGCCGACGTGGTGGCGGAGGTCCAGAAGTTCCGCGGCGTGCCGGGCGTGCTGATGTGGCTGCTCGGGAACGAAAACAACTACGGCCTCTCGTGGTCGTCCTTCGAGATCGAGGCCCTGCCCAAGGGTGAGCGCGACGCGGCCCGCGCGCGCTATCTGTACTCCCTGTTCGGCGAGGTCATCGGCGCGGTCAAGGCCGCCGACCCGGACCGCCCGGTCGCCATCGCCAACGGCGACCTGCAGTACATCGACATCATCGCCAAGGAGTGCAAGGGCCTGGATGTCCTGGGCACCAACGTGTACCGCGGCATCTCCGTGGGCGGACTGTTCCAGGAGGTCAAGGACAAGCTGGGCGTGCCGGTGATGTTCAGCGAATTCGGGTGCGACGCCTTCAACTCGAAGGAAATGCGCGAAGACCAGGTGATGCAGGCGCACTACCTGCTCGGCCAGTGGAAAGAGATCTACGAACAGTCGAGCGGCAAGGGCAAGGTCGGCAACGCGGTCGGCGGGTTCATCTTCCAGTGGAGCGACGGCTGGTGGAAGTACATGCAGGACAGCCGGCTCGACATCCACGACACCCACGCTTCCTGGCCCGACGGCGGTTACAGCGACTTCGTCGAGGGCGACAACAATATGAACGAGGAGTGGTGGGGGATCTGCGCCAAGGGCCAGCCGGATGACCGGGGGATGTTCGATCTCTACCCTCGTGCGGCTTACTACGCGCTGCAGCAGGCCTTCCGCCTGCCGGCCTACGCGCCGACCACCGATACCACGGCCATCCAGGCCCACTTCGGCGCCATCGATCCGGCCGTGTCCGCCCTGGCCGCGCGCGGCGATCACGCGGCCCTGGCCGCCACCGAGCAGGAAAAGCTCCGGGTCAGCGGGCTGAGGATCGATCTGCAGACCATCAGCACCGGGGCCACCGGGACCACCACCGGTCTCGTCCCGGGCCCGCCATCTTTCACGGGCTTCGACAAGCTGCAGTCCTACTACGTGGATTTCCAGGCCAAGCCGGCGGAGGGGGTGACGGGCGGGTTGTCCCTCAACGTGCTGGGAAGCATTCCGCTGAATCCCATCGACCAGATCTTCTATGAGAACCGCCCGAACGAGCGGCTCAAGGTCTATCGTGCTTCCGTTTCGTGGGAAGAGCGCCTGTTCCAGCTGGACGGCTTCTACCACACCGGGCACTACCACTGGGGCTACGAAGGGGACTTCTTCGGGCTGTACCGCGAGGCCAACTACGGGACCAACACCGACGTTTACAACGCCGACGCCCCGGTGGGCTTCGAAATCGCGGGAAAAAAGCAGCTGGACGGACTGAAGCTCGCATTCGGGCAGGAATTGTGGTGGGGCGCGAACCCGGCGGCGATGTTGAAGTACCGGCGAAACGTGGGCAGGTTCACGGCGACCGGGATCTACCAGGAAGACATCGCCAGGCAGTCCTCGGTGAGCAGTTCGAACGCCGTGCCACTGCCCCGGACCCGCAAGGCCACCCTGGACCTGGTCACCAGCCGCGGCCCTCTGAACATCGAGATGGGCGCGATCTGGTCGGGCAGCAACAAGATCGACCAGCCGTTCCAGATCGCCGATTCGATCCCCGGCGGAGGGTATCGGCTGCTGCAGGACTCGGTGTTCAAGTCGGACGCGTTCGGCGGAAAGATCAAGCTTTCGGTGCAGAGCGGGCGCTGGAACTGGTACGCGCAGGCCGCCCGCATGGGCCTGGTCGCGGAGGGTGGCCCCACTTCGGTCATCACCTACACCGGCTGGTCGCTGAAGGACGCGGGGTCCGGCAACCAGACCAACTTCATGACCGGCGTGGCCGTGAACCTGGGCAAGTTCCAGGTCGGGCCCAACTTCCTGTGGCAGAAGCCCATCGTGGGGCCCATCCCGGCCGTGTTCGATTCCAAGCTGCAGGGACGCAACGTCCAGGTCCTGGATGATCCGTTCTCGGTGCGCGCCAACCGGGAGATGGTGGGCGCGGAGATGATGATCGTTTACGACCCGACGCCGGCCACGTGGACGTGGGCGTGGGACAACGACGTTCGCGAAGACGCCCCGCTGGCGGCGAGCCTGGACCTCGTCTACCGGCACCTTCCGACCACCCAGGACGCGGGCACCGGCATCCTGGCGAACGGAACCCCTTTTGCCTTCAGGACCGCCGGGCCGCCGCGCGACCTGTTGGAAGCGCGCCTCCGGCTGGTCTCGCGGATCGCGGGCGACCGGCGGCTGGTGGCGACCCTGTTCGACGGCCAGGGAGAGCCGAATGGCGACAGCCCCCGCCTGGTGCACCGCTACGGGGCCGATGCGCGGCTCTCGTGGGGATCCATGGCGCTGGCCGCTTCCGCCAAGTGGAACGATTGGGGCCCCTACGACTACCACCGCGACTTCAACCTGACCTTCCCGGTGCAGCTGATGGGAGACCTGTCGCACACCCTCGGGATGCCGCGATGGTTCGGCGTGCCCCAGACCCGGGTGGGCGTGCGCGGCACCTATCGAACGCTGGACCGGTACTCGCCCCGGTTTTGTCCCACCTCGTCACGGGATGAAAGTGGCGTGCTGAACTGCAACATCACGGCCATCGCGCCGGCCCACGAATGGGAAGTGCGAACTTACCTCAGCTTGTCGATGTGAGGAGCGCGCGGGCTCCGGCTACTTCGCCAGGTGGCAGGCGGCGGAGTGGCCGGGCCCGATCTGTTTCAGTTCGGGGGACACCTTGCTGCAGAGTTCCACCGCCACCGGGCAGCGGGGGTGGAAGCGGCAACCCGCGGGCGGGTTCCGGAGGCTGGGCGGAGTGCCCGGGATGCTGAACATTTCCACGGTGGAGCCGTGCACGGAGGGGAACGCCCGCAGCAGGCCCTGCGTGTAGGGATGGCGCGGGGAAGTCCGGAGTTCCTCGGCGGGCCCGATTTCCGCCATCCGGCCGGCGTAGAACACCGCCACCCGGTCCGAGAACTGCAGCATTCGGGCCAGGTCGTGGGTGATGAAGATCACCGCGAACCCCAGCTTGCGCTGCAGGCCCCGGATTTCTTCCAGGATTTCCCGCTCCACGATGACGTCCAGCGCCGTGGTCGGCTCGTCCAGGATGAGCAGGGTCGGCTCCAGGGCCAGCGCGATGGCGATTCCCACCCTCTGCCGCATGCCCCCGGATAGCTGGTGGGCGTAGGCGTCCAGCCGATCGCCTGGAATCCCCACCATTTCCAGCAGCTCCGCCGCCCGGTCCCGGGCCGCGCGCGCGCTCATGTCACCGTGCGCGTGCATGGTGTCGGTAATCTGCTCGCCGATTGTGATCACCGGGTTCAGGGCGTCCATGGCGCTCTGGAACACCATGGACATGCGGCTCCAGCGAAGCTTGCGCAACTCTTCCTCGTCCAGCGTGAGGATGTCGCGCCCCTCGAAGATCGCTTCTCCGCCCGTGATCACGGCTGGAGGCGGAAGGATCCGCATGATTCCCTGGGCCAGGGTCGACTTGCCGCTCCCCGATTCGCCGGCGACCCCCAGGAACTCGCCCCGCTCCAGGTCCAGCGACACATGGTCGATGGCGCGCACCGGGCCCCGGTCGGTGATGTAGTCGATGCACATCCCGCGAACGCTCAGCAGCGGCTCAGCCACGGTCCACCACCACCGGCGTCGAGCGCCCGGCTTTCTGTCCTGCCGCGCCCAGGTGCGCGCGCCACGCTCGCTCCAGCTGCAGCCGGGGGTTGGTGATCTCGTCGAATCCCGAGTTGAGCATGGTGAGCCCGAAGCCCACCAGGGCCACGCACAGGCCGGTGGGGGCGAAGGTCCACCACGCGCCGGTGAGGATCGCCGAGTCGTTCTGGGCCCAGTACAGGTTGGTTCCCCAGGTGACCGCCGAGACGTCTCCGAGCCCCAGGAACTCCAGGCCCACCTGGGCGCCGATCGCGTACACGGTGCTTCCGATCACCTGGGCCACCAGCAGCGACATCATGTTGGGCAGGATCTCACTCACCAGGATGCGCCGCTTGGATTCCCCGGACACGATGGCGGCGGCCACGAAGTCCCGCTGCCGCAGCGCCAGCGTCTGGGCTCGCAGTACCCGCGCATTCCAGGCCCAGCCCGTGACCACCAAGACCAGGGCGAGCGTGAGCGGCCCCGACGGAAGGTAGGCGGCGATCACGATGGCCAGCGGCAGTCCCGGCAGCACCAGGAAGACGTTGAACAGGACCGAGAGCAGACCGTCCACCCGGCCTCCGAAGTATCCGGCCATGACACCCACCAGCGCGCCGATCAGCACCACCATGATCCCGACGCCGAAACCGATCGCCAGGGATACCCGGGTTCCCACCACCAGCTGGGCCAGCACGTCCTGGCCCTGGCCGTTGGTGCCGAGCCAGTGCGCCGCCGATGGCGGCTGCAGCGGGATCCCCACCAGCGCCTGCGGATCGCCCGCGAACAGGGGCCCGAAGACCCCGACGATCACGAACAGCGCCAGCAGCACCGCGCCGATCGAGGCCTTGCGGTCGCGGCGAATCGCGTCCACCCAGGCCGTGATGCCGGAGGCAACGTTCGAATCGCTCATGACCTGGACTCCCGGGTGCGTGGATCGAGCCACAGGTAGAAGATATCCACGCACAGGTTCGCCCCCAGGACAGCCAGGGTGATGACCAGGAAGATGCCCTGCATCAGCGCGTAGTCCTGGTTGCGGACGGCCTGCACCAGCAGGTAGCCCTGGCCCGGGTAGGAGAAGACGATTTCGGTGAGCAGGGAGCCTCCCAGGACGAAGCCCAGGGCCATCCCGAAACCGGTGACGCTCGGCAGCAGCGCGTTGCGTGCCGCGTAGCGCAGCGCGACGCGCGCGGGCGGAAGCCCCTTGGCGCGCGCCAGGTTCACGTAGTCCGAGCCGAGCACGGCGATCATGCTGTTGCGCATGGACAGCAGCCAGCCGCCCAGGGTGACCAGGATCACCGTTCCCACGGGCAGGACCGCGTGGCGCAGGACGTCGATGGCGAAGCCGAACGACCAGCTCGGGGTGATGTCGTCGGAATAGGCGTGCCCCAGCGGAAACCAGCCCAGCGTGAACCCGAACACATAGAGCGCCACCATGGCCAACCAGAAGTAGGGGAAGGCGCCCACGAACACCAGCGCGGAAGGCAGCCACGTGTCGACCCAGCCGCGCCGCCACCACGCGGCCGCGACCCCCAGCAGCGTGCCGATGGCGAAGCTGAGGACCACCGCCGACCCGGCCAGGAACAGGGTCCAGACAAAGCCCGTTCCGATCACCTTCATGACCGGCGAGGGGAAGTAGGCCACCGAGATTCCCAGGTCGCCCTTCAGGACGTGGCCCAGGTAGGTGATGTACTGCTTCAAGAGCGGCTCGTGGGTGAACCCGAAGGCCTCGCGAAGGCCCTGCATGGCTTCGGGCGAGAGGCGTCCCTTGAATCGGGCGAACAGCGCCGTGGCCGGATCGCCGGGCATCAGGCGCGGCAGGAAGAAGTTCATGGTCAACGCCACCCAGGCCGCCAAGACGTAGAAGCCGAACCGCCGCAGGATGTAGCGCATTGCCGCCTCCTACCTCGGGCTCAAGCTGGTCAGGACCAGGAGCAGATCGCCGCGGTCGAACTTGTTCGGCGAAGGATCGGCGTAGGGGTTCGCCGCGGACGGGAACCCGTCGAAACGGCGGATGTTGTACTCGGCCCAGGAAGGGTTCGGGTACAGCGGGATCGCCGGGGCTTCCGCGGAAAAGATGCGCTGCATCTCGTTGCACAGGCCTCGTTGCGCCGCCGGGTCGGGCTCGCGCTCGAAGGCGCCCAGCACACGGTCGGCTTCGGGGCTCCCGTAGCGGTGCCAGTTGCCCATCGACGCTTCGCCGATCGGCTTCACGGTGGAAGAGGACATGAGCCAGTGATAGAAGTTGTACGGGGTCGGGCCTTCGAAGGACCATCCCAGGCTCAAGTCGAAGTTGCCCTCCTGCACGCGCTGGAACCACGCGGCAAAATCGTAGGTGCGCACCGATGCCTGGATCCCCAGCCCGGCGAGCCCGCGCGAAATCACCTGCGAGGCCCGCACCCAATCGGACCAGCCGGAGACGGTCAGGATCTCGTAGTTCCAGGGTTTCCCATTGGGAAGCCGCCGGAGCCCGTCCGGTCCCCGGCGGAACCCGGCGGAATCGAGCATCGAGTTGGCACGCGCCAGGTCGTGCTTCACCCAGTCTCCGCGGGCAATGACCGTGGTGTCCAGCCAGGCCGAGTACGCGTCGCTGAGACCGGTGGCATCCGCGGGACGTGAGTAGTGGTACAGGGCCACGTCCACCAGCAGGTTCCGGTCGATGGCCATGCTGAGCGCTTTTCGCACGCGGACGTCGTTGAAGGGAACGCGGGTGGTGTTGGGGTAGAGGAAGATGCTGCTCCCCGTGAGCGGGAACCAGTAGCGGTGGTCCTGGGGCCGCCGCTTCACGAACACCCGGTCCACGGCGGGTATGAAGTTGCCGGCCCAGTCCGCCTCGTCGAAGACCAGCGCCAGGTTGGCCCGGTCGTTCGATGGATAGGCCGGAAAGCGAAGCGCCTCCACCCTGGGCTTGCCCGGCTGCCAGTAGTGCGGGTTTCGCCCCAGCTCGTAGATCTGGTCCTGGAACACCCGCACCTCGGTGAACGGGCCGGTAGCCACCGGCTTTTCGTTGGGAAAGGCCACCGGGTCGACCACCGAGCTCCAGGCATGCCGCGGCACGATGAGTTGCGCGGCCACTTCGTCAAAACCGGGTATGAACACCCGCTGGAAGCGGAAGTCCACGGTGGAGTCGTTCACTGCAGTCACCCCATCCAGGAAGCCCCACACCCCGCGGCGGTCCAGGGCCTTGAAGCGGCGCAGCAGGTCGAACGTGAAGGCCACGTCGCGGGCGCTGAACGGCCGCCCGTCGGACCACAGCACGCCGCGGCGGGTGGTCAGCCGCAAGACCCGGTTCTGCTCGCGCCATTCGCGGGCCACGGCCAGCCACGGCACGTACTGCGACTTGACGCTGTTGAAGACGAAGAGCGGCTCATAGACGCCGGCCAGGGTCGGCCAGCGGGCCGAGGTGGCCGTGGTCAGGGGATTGAAGTTGCGGATCCACGAGGACTGCTGCTCCTGGGAGACGATCAGCACCCCTTTGGGCGCGCGCGCATGCTCCGGGGCGCAGGCCGCGCCTCCGAAAGCCAGTAGCAGCGGGAAGAGAATCCCGGCCCCGCGAAAGCGCG
Source organism: Candidatus Eiseniibacteriota bacterium (assembly GCA_025351485.1). Lineage (GTDB taxonomy): Bacteria > Eisenbacteria > RBG-16-71-46 > RBG-16-71-46 > JACRLI01 > JANXVU01. Next base: position 24,760 of record JANXVU010000021.1, read on the forward strand.
CCCGCAGGCTCAAGAGGCGGCCTGGTAGACCCGGACCCAGTCCACGAGCATGGTCTGTGGAAATGCGGTCGTGCCGTCGGGCGGGCCGACGTAGTTGCCCCCGACCGCGAGGTCCAGGATGACGAAGAAAGGATGATCGAACACCCAGCGCCTGCCCTTGAGGTCGGCCGGAGCGATGGCCTGGTAGGCCGTGCCGTCCACGTACCAGGTGATGCTTTCCACGGTCCACTCCACGGCAAACACGTGGAAGTCCCCGTCGAACGTGCCCGAAGAGAGCTGGTAGGGCGCGGCAAACGCTCCTCCGCCGGAATAGCCCGGTCCATGCAGGCTTCCGTGCACCACGGCGGGGGCCTGCCCGCGATTCTCCATCACGTCCACTTCCCCGCATGCCGGCCAGGTGGCGGTGTCGATGTTGGACCCGAGCAGCCAGAACGCCGGCCACATCCCCTGGCCCACCGGCAGCTTGATGCGGGCCTCGAACCGACCGCGGGCCTGCTCGAAAAGCCCCTTGGTGTTGATCCGGGCGGAGGTGTAGGCCTGCCCGCTGTAGCTTTCCTTTAACGCCGTGATGGCCAGGTGTCCCGCCCCGTCGAGCGAGACGTTCTTCGGACGCGATGTGTCGTATTCAAGCTGCCCGTTGCCCCAATCCGTGCCGATATCGTAGCCCCACCGGGAGGCGTCGGGGGACTGGCCGGCGGGGCCATCGAACTCGTCCTGGAAAACCAGTTGCCGGCCCGAAGTGCCCGGGTCGCTGGGTGAGCCGCAACTGGCGATGGCCAGCGTCACGGCCACTCCGGTCAGAATCCAGGCGCCCCGGAAACCCTTTCGGATCATCGTGCTCCCTTCTGTTGCGCCGCCGCTGGGAACAGGCGCGGGTTGCTGAGCGCTTCCTTCAATACCATGCTGGCCGCCCCGATGGCCACCGACATGGGGCCCAGCGCGCTCATCCGGATTTCGGAGGCGGTGACCGAACTGAGCAGGGTGCGCCGCAGGACCGCGTTGCGCAGCGGCGCCAGCAGCAATTCCCCCAGCCGCGAAAAGCCCCCCCCCAGGATGACGATGGACGGATTCATCAGATTCAACATGCCGGACACGGCGATTCCCAGGTTCTCCGCGGCCTCCCGCGTCACCTGCAGGGCCAGCGGATCGCCGACGAGCGCCGCGTCCTCGATGGCAGTGATGTCCGCCGTTCCGGCCGCGAGCGCACTGCCGGGATACTCCCCGGCCAGGGCCTGGGCGCGGGCCACCAGCGCCGGCGCTCCGACCAGGGTCGCGAGGCACCCCCGCAGCCCGCAGATGCACGGCGGACCGTGCGGGTCGATGGCCAAATGCCCTATTTCTCCTGCGATTCCGCTGGCTCCCCGGTAGATCTCGCCGCCGATCACGTGGCCCGATCCCAGTCCCGTGCCCAGCTTGATGTAGGCGAGGTCGTCCACCCCCTGGCCGGCTCCCCACCACCGCTCCGCCAGAGCGCCCAAATTGGCATCGTTGTCCACCATGACCGGAACCTTGTAGTGCCTCTCCAGCATGTCGAGTCCGCTGCCGCCCTTCCAGTCCGGCATCACCACCTCGGAAAGACCGAGGGGATTGCGGGGGTCCACCGGGCTGGGCACCGCGACCCCGATCCCGACCAGCGTGCCCCGGCTTTTCTCGGATCTCGCCAGGCATACGTCGCACAGCTGGATGATCAGCGCCCTGGTGCCCTCGGGATCGGTCCGGACGGGATGGTTGCGGGTCTCGGAAGCGAGCACCCGGCCGCGGAGGTCGATCAGCGCGGCCGTCACGTGGGTGGCGCCCATTTCCACCCCCAGGATGACGCACGCATCGTCCTGGAATTCCAGCACCACCGGCCGCCGGCCGCCGCTGGAAGGCCCCATGCCCATCTCCGCCACCAGTCCGGTGGGAAGCAGGGCGTCGACGATGCCCGACACCGTCGAGCGGGACAGGTCGGCGCGGCGCGCGATTTCGGCGCGGGAGATCTGCTTTTCCCGCCAGATCAGCTGGAGCACGGAATCGGACAACGGACGCGGACGCGATTTCTCCGGGCCCTTCGCCGCCCTGGCTCCCTTGGCTACGATTCTCATTCGGACACTACCCCTGTTCGAGCGATCGGCCCGCCGACAGGCGCCGGGCTACTTGTGAAAATACAGATTGTCCAGGTACAGCGTGGGCGAGTCGCTCGACAGTATCAGCTGGGCCAGGTGCGCGGTCGCATGCAGGCTCTGGAAGTCGGCCAGTGGAATGTCGAGCGAAGCCCACGATCCGATGGCCAGGGGAGGCGTGCTGGACGCGCTCAGCGTGATCTCGTGCTCGCTGTCGTCGCTTCCGCCAAAGGCGCCGTTGGGGCCGAAGTCGACCAGCTTGATCTTGACGTAGGTTCCCTTGGGAAGCCAGACGTCCACGTGGAGGTGGGTCATGGCACTGGCGTCGATCACATGGGTCGTGAACTCGATCCCGGCGTACACCAGGTTCTGGTACTTCTTCAAGTCATTGCCCTGGATCTTGACGTCGGACACGTCTGCCTGGTCCCAACTGGCCGACCAGGTGTCCACGGGCACACTGGTGTAGGCGCCGCTATAAAGCGAGATCACCGAGGAGGCCGGCAGGGAGGGCGCCGCCGGCGCGGTGTTGGGCGCAACGGTGGTGGTCAGGTTGATCGAACCGGTCGCGGGCACGGACCCGAGCGTGGCCGTGATGGTGGCGGTGCCGAGGCCGACCGCTTTCATCTCGCCGTTCGACGCCGTTGCCACCGTGTCGTTCGAGGAAATGAACGAGAAATAGTTCTGCGAGCACGCGATGATCTGGTCCTTGCCGTCCACGCCGAAAGTGACCTGGGTTCCGGGCACGACCAGCGCCGATCCGAGATCCACGCTCACCGAAAGGTTGGGAATGACCGGCCTGGGATTGGTGATCGTGCCCAGTTTTTCGTACCGGATGTCGTCGAACCAGAACGTGTTGGCAGCGCCGCCTTCAGGCCCCTCGGCGAAGAAGAACAAGCCGCCCTCGTTGGTCAGCCGGGAAGCCAGCGGGATGGCGATGGTGTATTTCGTCCACTCGGTGGTTATCGGGATGGCGCTGCGCTTGGCTTCGTACCTCGAGGTCCCGGTGTTATCGTTCCCGATGCCCGCCACGTCGAGGGAGGCGGCCTTGGAGGCCTTGGCCCAAAACGTCAGGGCATCATAGCCAGACAGATCACGTGGTTTGAAGGTGGTGAAGGCGCCCCCGGCATAGGTCCCGGAAGCGTCTCCCCGGGCCGGCACGCTGATCTTCAGGGCGGCGGTGCCTCCATGTTTCTCGACGTTGTCGATGCTGAGCGCATCCACCTTGGAGCCGCCGAAGGCCTGGAAATCGACGGCCGAGCCGAAGTCATCCGTGAAGATCACGGGATCGGTGATCCGGGAAGGGGGGGTCGGTCGAAACACTCCAACGTGTTTGCCGCAGCCGACCAAGGCCAACGCGGCCAATGCCACCGTCAGGGCGAGTATGTACGGTTTGTTGGGCGCCATTCCTGGTCTCCCGGTTGGGTATGTGGGTCCCTGGCCGGGGGCTCGGTCCGGAGGGCCGGCTCCCGGGGGTTCCTTAACCTTGTTCAGATAGCGAACAAAGTATGCTGTGGCCGAAAGACCGTGTCAAGCCTGTGTTAACGGCATCTTGCGGGATCGAGCCGGGGCGGTGGACGCAGATTCCTTGTCTGCCGGTGCGAGTCGGCTGGTAGAATTCCTGCTCCATCCTCAGGGGGGCAGCCGGCAGCGGGTTTGACGGATGGGAAATCTTCCCGCTCGACTTTGGCCGGGCGCCGCCGAGAGGCGGCGGAACTCCGCCGATTCTCCAACAAAGAGGGGCCAGACCCGATGAAACGGATCTTCATGTGGGCGCCACTGTTCATTCTGCCGCTGTGTTCTTCCGTGGCCATGGCCATCTCGAAACCGGCGCCAGGCACGGCGGCCCCGGCCGGCGACTCGGCCGGTATCCCGTCCGTCTACCTGTGGGTGGCGGGGGCCATGGTGATCGTGCTGGCGGTGTGGCTGTGGCGGGGCCGTGCCGGTGGTCGGCGGTAGCTGGAAAGTGCGCTTTAGTCCCGCGGGCCCTACCACTTGTGGAGGGGCGGGTACTCGGCCATGTAGGCCTGCACGGCGGTGCCCGAGGCGTTGTTCAGGGTCTTGATCTCGTAGATGACCCACTGGGCGCCGCCCCAACTGAAGGCCGTGGTCATGGCCGACTTGGGACGGTAGATCACGATCGCCCAGTTTCCGTTGGTTCCGTTCCCGATCTGGTAGGCCCAGTTTCCCGGCGGGCAATTGCTGAGATCCACGTCGCCAAAGGCTCCGGCGTAGTTGTTCGGCTTGGTGGCCAGGTCGTCGAAGGGGTTGTGGGATGTGACCGGCAGGCCGTCCAGAAGAAGCTTGGACGACCTGATCTTCAGCGCGGACGCGATGATGCCGGTGGTGTGCTCCATGCTTGCCTGTTCGGCATTCTTGGATAGGTTGACGTAGGCCGGGATGGCGATGCTGGCCAGGATTCCAAGGATGAGGATGACCAGGACCAGCTCGATGAGGGTGAATCCCCGGGTGCGCGGGCGCGCCGGCGGACTTGGAGCCATCATGTCTGCACCGTCCAGGTTGAGCTGTGGGAGCTTCTCCCGGCATCCGGCCCGCCGTGGCGCGCGCGGCCGACGAATGCCACGGAGGATATCGGCAGGACGGCTTTGAATCAACCGGGATGTGCGGGCCGCCTGCTTAATGGCCCAACCTGCGCAACTCCTCCTGGATAAGAGTTTCAAGTTGCGGCTTGTTCATCCGGCGAGGTGATTGCGCCGCCGCTTCCAGCAGGGCCCGGGCCCGCTCGCGGTCGCCGCGCTCCGCCAGGAGCATGGCGAAGGAGTGACCCAGCTCCGGATCCGATCCGGTCACATCCATTCCCAGTTCGTACGCGCGAATAGCCCGGTCATGCTGGCCGAGCTCTTCGTGCGAGCGGGCCATGAGCAGGTACGTCCAGGCCCACTCGTAGCGCTCCGCGGCGAGGGGCTCCAGCACCTCAAGGCATCTCGCGAACTCACGGGAAGTGAAGTGTCCCCTTCCGCGCAGGTAAACGAAGAAACGATTCTCGGGATATAGGCCGGAGAGATCGGTGGCCACCCGGACCAGGCGCGAGGAGTCCTCGTGGATCACCGCCTCGATCAGATCCAGCTGCAGAGCCTCGCGCCGGCTCGCGCGGCCGCGAAGTCGGCCGGCCTCCGCGAGGCTGGCGCTCAGCAACTCTTCCTGCCCCGTGTTCCAGTAGCAGCCGGCAAGGTCGATGCGCGCGGCCACGAACTCGCCGTCCAGGGCCAGCGCGCGCTCGTACTCCGCCGCGGCTTCCGCCCATCGTGAACCGATGAACGCCTTTCGGCCGTCCAGGAAGAGGCGATAGGCCTCCACGGACGATGTGGTGATGTCCCGCAGCCATTGATCCCCGGTCCGCAGTCCGATGAGGTCCACTTCCAGCGACGTCTGCAGCCCGCTTATGAGCCTGCCCGCCAGTTCAAATAGATCGTCTCCCGCGCCGCCATCCACCGAGTGCGAAAGCAGGACCCGGCCGCTCTCCACGTCCAGCACCCGCCCCTGGATCCGCAGGCGGCCGCCGGCGCCCAGGACGCTCCCCACCACGGCGCGGCCGATCCCGGCGCGCCGGAGGGAGGCCATGGCGTCCGAGGGCCCGGATGTGTCTCCGGGGGTCGTAAGGCTCGTCAAGCGCTGCGCGTCGTAGACATCCAGTTCCTCGGAGCTCGACAGGGCGGTTCCCAGGAGTTCCGCGAGCCCGCGCTGCATCCAGTCGAGCGAGGGATCGCCGCCGAGGTTCTCGAAATCGAGCACCGCCACGGAAGACGCTTGCAGGGGCGTGCGGGCCGCCGCGGGACGGGAGCGCCCGACGCCGACCACCGTGGCGGCCTCCATCCTCAGGGCCGAGGCGACCGCGCCGACATCCGGAAATCGCAGTCCCGGATCCTTCTCCAGGCACCGGCGTACGACAGGCTCCAGCAGCAGGCTCTCGCGGGAGAGTGACCCGGGGAACGGCAGGGGCTCGAGTTCCAGGATGGAGTGGAGCACCGCCGCCACCTGCGTTCCCTGGAAAGGCAGGTGCCCGGTCAGGGCCTGGTAGAGCACAACTCCAAGCGAGAACTGGTCGGAGTGGGGGCTTGCGTGCTCGCCGCGAACAACCTCGGGGGCCATGAACTCGATCGTCCCCACGACCGTTCCATCCTGCCGGGTGACCCGCGTGTCGCCCTCGCGCAGCGCCAGGCCGAAGTCCACCAGCCGCGGCACGTCGCCGGCATCCACCAGGATGTTGCTGCTCTTCACGTCGCGGTGCACCACGCCGCGTCGGTGGGCCGCCTCCAGCCCCTCGGCGATGCGCGGCAGGAGCGCGGCTGCCCGTCCGGGGGGGAGCGGGCCCGATCGTAGCAGTTCGTTCAGGGCTTGCCCTTCCACGAACGCGAGCACCATGAAGTGCCGGTCCTCGATCTCTTCGAATCCGTGGACGGTGCCGATGTAGGGATGGTCCATGGCCGCCAGGGCGCGGGCCTCGCCCAGGAAGCGGCGGCGGATTTCCGGATCGCCCAGCAGATCGGCCCGGATGAATTTCAAAGCCACGGTGCGGTCCAGCTTGACGTCGTGGGCCCGGTACACCTCGCCCATGCCGCCCCGGCCGAGTTGATCAAGGATCTGGTAGTGGCCGAGAGTGCTTCCGATCATGGCCTGCTTTCCACCTTCAACCCCGCCGGGTCGTCGATTAGACCAGTCCCTGGTCCAGCATCGAGTTGGCGACCTTCAGGAACCCCGCGATGTTGGCGCCCACCACCAGATTGCCCTTGGCGCCGTACTTCTCGGCCGTCTCCCAGGCGTTCTTGTGGATGGCGATCATGATGTCGTGCAGGCGCCGGTCCACTTCTTCCCGGCTCCAGGAGAGGTGCAGGCTGTTCTGGGACATTTCCAGCCCCGAGGTGGCCACGCCGCCGGCGTTGGCGGCCTTGGCCGGGCCGTACAGCGCCTTGGCCTGGAGGAACAGGTTGGTGGCTTCCAGCGTGCTCGGCATGTTCGCCCCTTCGCCGATCACGTAGACGCCGTTTTTCAGCAGGTTCCGGGCATCCTTCCCGTTGATCTCGTTCTGCGTGGCGCTCGGGTAGGCGCAGTGCGCGCCCGGGATCGCCCACATCGGGTTGTGGTCGGCGTCCGGAGCGGTCGCGGTGTACGTGGATCCCTTGAACTTCTGGGCGTACTCCTCGATGCGTCCGCGCTTGACGTTCTTCAGCTCCATCAGCCACGCCAGCTTTTCGCGGTCGATGCCCGCCGGGTCATGGATGAAACCGTTCGAGTCGGAGAGCGTGATGGCCTTGGCCCCCAGGTCGATCAGCTTCTCCACGGTGTACTGGGCCACGTTGCCGCTTCCGGAGACCAGCGCCACCTTATCCGTCAAGGTCTCGCCCCGGGTCTTCAGCATTTCCTCGGTGAAATAGACCGTTCCATATCCGGTGGCTTCCGGACGGATCAAGGAGCCGCCCCAGTTCAGCGCCTTGCCCGTAAGCACGCCGGTGAACTCGTTGCGGATGCGC
>JANXVU010000043.1 GCA_025351485.1 Candidatus Eiseniibacteriota bacterium
AACTGGTCATCAACATGACCATCGGCGTCGTGACCATGACGATCCTGCTGAATGGGCTGACGATGCATTCCCTGTTGAAGAGACTGAGGGTATCCGGCCCCCACGAGGAATCGGCTGGCGGGGAGGAGCGCATTGAAGGAAGGCCTTGAGAACTCTTGGATTTGCCAAGATGCAAATTCATAGCGGCGTAATCGTCGTTCGACGTCGCGACAGCGCAGTTGCCACGGCCAAGGATTTGAAGTTGGAGCACGAGACATACCTGGCGCAAGTGGCGCACGTTGCCGGCTACGATGTCAAATACAACGGTCTTGTTACTGTGGTATTCTCCCAGACGGTCGCACCGCTCCTGAGAAACCGGATCGCCTTGGATCCAGTACTTCCCATTTGAACTGAGGGCCACGAATATGAAGATGAGTCTTGTGATTGCGGGATTGGCGTTGCTCGGCACTCTGGCGACGGCGCAAGCGGACCCGGTCGACGTGACCTATACGGTTTCGGGTTCCGCAGGGAACTGGCTGCTCGATTTTTCCGTCGCTGACAATCTTGGGGGCACGAACAACCTATATCTATTTGGCGTGTTCTTGCCAGCCCGCGACATAGCCGGCTCACCTACTGGTTGGGATCCAAATGCGATTGGTAGCTATAGCCCTGGATTTTACGGGGGATCAAGCACCAACTACGACAATCTATGGATAACGAGCCCCAGCGGCAGCACCACGATCACTCCTGGCCATACCTTGGGTGGTTTTCAAGCGAGGAGCACCGCCGTGGCGATGCCATCATCAGTGCAGTGGATGGCAGTCGCTGCTGGAGGGACTTACCTGGGGCCCGGATGCTCGTTCATCTGTGGCGCGCCGCACGACAATCCTGGATTCGAAGGCGTAGCGGCGCCCGTACCGGTCGCGGTTGGCGACGCTCCTTCGGCCGCCGTTGAGTTCGCGCTCGCGGGCAGTAATCCCTTGCGAGGCGCCGCCGAGTTCCGCTTCGCTATGCCCCAGGCAGGGCACGTGGTGATCACCGTGCACGACCTCGTCGGCCGCGCGGTGGCCACTTTGATCGACGGCGAGGTGCCCGCAGGCCGGCATTCCGTCAAATGGCAGCGTGGCGCCTCCGCTTCCGCGGGCGTCTACTTCGCGCGGATACGGGTGGCGGGACAGACCCTGGTCCAGCGCGTGGTGGTGCTGAAGTAGCGGCCACACACTCCGCGAACCGCATGGAGATGGTAAACATGAACCCGGTGAGGAGTCTGCTGCTCGCAGCCTCGCAGAGCGACTGGCTCCGCCGGCACGCCACCACCAATCCCGCGGCGCGCCGGGCCGTCTTGAAATTCATGCCCGGCGAGCGGCTCGAGGATGCCCTTCGCGCTGGCGGGGAGCTCGCCGCCAGGGGCTTTGGACTCGTTGTGACGCGCCTGGGCGAAAACATCACCGAAGCCGCCGAGGCGAACGAGGTTACCCGGCACTATGTCCAGGCGCTGGAGCAGATCGGGTCGGCGGGAGTGGACTGCGAGATCTCCCTGAAGCTCACCCAGCTCGGCCTGGATATCGACCCGGAGCTCGCCCTGGAGAAGGCGGCAGAGCTCGCTAAGCGCTCCGCGGAAGCCGGCCGGCGGCTTTGGATCGACATGGAGTCGACCCCTTACGTGGACCGCACCCTGGCGATTTATCGCCGCCTTAGGGAGCGCCATGCCGGGGTGGGTATCTGCCTGCAGGCCTATCTCCGCCGCACCCAGGCCGACCTGGATTCCTTGCTTCCCCTGGGGCCGGCCGTGCGCCTGGTCAAAGGCGCCTACGCGGAACCGCAATCCCTGGCCTTCGCGGACAAGCGAGACACCGATGAGTCCTTCTTCCGGCTGGCCGACCGGCTCCTGGCCCCGGAGGCCCGGGCCGCCGGCGCTCGGCTGACCACGGCGACCCACGACCCGGCATTGATCTCCCGCATCCAGGACCTGGCCGCTTCGCGGGGGATCGCCAGGGATGGCCACGAATTCACGCTGCTCTATGGGATACGCCGCGAAACTCAAACGCGCCTGGTTTCCGAGGGGTTCCGCACGCGGGTGCTGATCAGCTACGGGTCTTACTGGTATCCGTGGTACATGCGCCGGCTCGCGGAGCGGCCCGCAAACCTTGGCTTTGTGTTGCGCAGTGCGTTCTCGCGCTGAGGCTGCCTCGGTCCGCACCGCAATTGAAGGACGCCGGTTCGAAAGCGGGGACCATCGTCGGTCGCGGGCCAGGAGTGGATTGAAGGCCATTCGGACGCCATCGGGCCGCCACGACGGGGGCCACCTGGTGGCAACAACGAGATGAGGGATCTGAAGCTCGCGAAGTGATAGCGCCGGCTCCTGTTGCGATTCAAGATACCCCGGCCGCCTCCGGCATGCAGCGATTGATGGTTGGAGCTATCTAGTTCGTTGAACTGGGTGCCTGCGACACGTGGCTCGGCCGCACACCGATCCCTGGCACATCCCTCTAAACTGCCCGCTGAGCCGGCCGATAATGATAATTGAGCAGGGAGGTCGCATCGATGATCAAGCAGCCCGATCAAAGGACGGCCCGAACCCTCAGGGCCACGGAACAGGGGCACCCCATCAAGGCCGGTGAGCATACCGACCACGCTCGGTTGGGCTCCACGATCCTGCGTTTTCTCCCCGCCGAACGAATACTCCACTGGGCCCTCGCGGGACTGTTCATGCTGCTCTACGCTACCGCGCTGGGCATGGTGATCTTCTATGCCGAACCCTCGCCGCGGCACTTTCGCGCATCGTTCGCGTGGCTGCACCGCGCCTTCGGCGCCGGACTGATCGTGCTTCCGCCGATAGCGCTCCTCTGGGGAATTCGCGACTGGCGCCTGCATCTGGAGAACATGAAGGAAGGCTGGCGCTGGAGGCGCGAGGATATCCTGTGGCTGATCCTGTTCCCGCGCTCCACCATGGACAAGAGAGTGGTCCTGCCCGAGCAGGGCAAGTTCAACGCCGCTGAGAAGCTCAACTTCATGATGGTGTCGGCCACCTATCCTTTCTACATCCTTACCGGGCTGGCCGTATGGATGCCGAGGCCCCTGATCCTCGCCTTCCTGGCGCACTTCGCGGTCGCGATCCTGGGACTGCCGCTGGTCCTGGGGCACATCTTCATGGCCGTGGTGAACCCGAGCACCCGCATCGGGCTTTCCGGGATGGTCACTGGCTGGGTGGACCGCGAGTGGGCGAAGCACCATTACCGGCGCTGGTTCCGCGAGCGCATCGAGGTGCCGGAGCGGCAGCGGATCGCGCAGGAAATGGCGGCTCGCCTTGCAAAACCTTCCAGGGTGAAGTGCGTCTCCTGTCCCGAGGTGGCGGAGCTGGGATCATGGCGGGAGCTGATCCAGCGCTCGTTCCAGGCCGATCCGGTGTTCTGCAAGGCCTGCGAGGCGCCGATACCGATCACGCGGGCAGAGAGGTCCCCGAGGATGGGCGAGGCGATCTTGAAACACCTCGAAAGCCGGGGCGCCGAAGTGCCGTTCGACCCACGGGGGAGCATGGTGGCGTAACGCGCAGAAGTATTGTCCGGGAGAGAGAAAACAATAGCCCCGAAGGAGTTCGACCCTTCGGGGCATTCTCATCTAGTCCTGCGGGTGGCCGAAAGTGAAGGAGATTGCATCGAACCGGAAATGGCGGTGGTAGACTGCGCTGCGTAACCCGGTCCGATGCGAGGGCCTCGTGACCGGGAATATACCGAGCGAGCGTCGCCTGCGTGCCGCCGCCGGGTTCATGTCTGACGCCGGGCACCGGGTTCGAGCGTACTACCTTCGCCCCATCCGCAGCCCCTCCTCCCGGCGTCCAACAGGGAGGGCCACGCCCCCGCACGCGCTTCGTGCATCCGCTGAATCAGCAAGATAGCGAGGTCCCGTGAACCTTGAGTCCCTCTGGGTGCTGTGCGGCTTGCTCTTTCTCGACGGCGCGACATTTTCGTTCGCCACCACGCCGCTGCTGCTCGAGTATGCGAAGTACCACGAGCCCT
>JANXVU010000055.1 GCA_025351485.1 Candidatus Eiseniibacteriota bacterium
GTACTAGGGCAGGGATCGTGCCAAGAGGGGGGTGAGGCGGGAGCAACATTGCAAAGGCTTATATTGCAAAAGTTTATGGCGCAGATGCTCGGGCGAACCACCGGGAGAGCCGCCCCGTCACTCCCCCCATAACTGCGCAGCCACCTGCGCACTAAGCTGCGCACTGCGCAGGATGGAATGGTTTCCCGGGGACCGGCGACTATCTGAGGCACCCAAAGAGTCGCGGATCGAGACCGTGAAATTGCAGTCTCGATTATTGACGAACCGGATTGGCATCACCTATACTTGATCAACGGTATTGAGGCTATCCATGCGAACCCGCCCGCGAGGATCCCCTATGTCGCCGAGTCGGACCGAAAACCGAGCGACCCTGCAGTGCCCTTCAGAGGGCGCTGGGGGTCGTTTTGCGTTTTTGACCAACGGGGCAAGTACGGATAGCCGCATGCTTTCGTTCGGAGGTCCCCTTCTTCTGCGCTGCCGGGTGTTGGCTGGGATGTCGTTGGGCAGGGAGCCCGATCCCGACCAGAGCAGAACTTCGAACGCTGAGAGGAGAAGTAGAATCATGGACGTGAAGCGCAGCGCCAGAGCCTGGGTCTTCGTGGGCGCGCTGGCCACATGCATCGCCATGGCCCTCGTAACAGCGGGGCCTCGCAATGCATCTGCGGACGACAGGACAAGGACACCCGGAAGGCTGGTCGCTGGGGACGGGCCGGTGAGCGGGGATCCGGATCAGCCCGACGATGGTTCGTCCCGAGCAGCAGCGCCAGTGCTTAGCGCTAGGCCAGCTCTCCATGATCCTCGAATCCGTGCGAGAAGATCTTCTTGTGGGAGCGCAGCGACCTGTCTAGTTCCGGTCGCAAGCCCCACCATCCTCTCCATTGTTCGTGCAATGGGGATCGTATTTTTCTTGTCTAGGATCTAACTCAATGGATGCTCTTTCCGAATCCCTACGAAATGACTGTGACGAGCTGCTCTCGGAGTTGGCCGAAAAGCGCGAAGTAGCGCCGCTACCGGTCCGAGCTTTGGCAACTCTTCGCGCTCTGATCCAGGGTGGCTTCTTCAGCACCGCACTTGCGGTGGCTGAAGCTGTCGAGCGGAAAATTCCATCAGGTGTTGTTCTTGGAAACGCCGAACTTCGCTTGCTCCTAATTGAGTCTCGGGTTGGGGTTGAGCCACCGAGAAGGATCTTGGCTCGACTGCGCCTGCTATCAAGAGGCCTTGATGGGGAGTCCGCTGAACTCGGGATTCGCGTCAGCTTGCGCCGAGCACACTCGGCACGCCTCCTCGGCAAGTGGGACCTCGCCCTGGAGCTCGCTTCGGACTGTCATGGAGCAGCTCTCAGAAGTGGAAATTTCGATCTCATCGCCCGATCTGCCGCAATCATTGGCAGCGCATCGATGCGGAAGGGAAAGAACCGGGAAGCTGAGTCGTGGTTCTCCGAAGCTGCCACTTTCCACCGGATACTAGGAAATCGGGTTGGCGAACTCGCTTCGCTTTCCAATGCGGCGATTTGCTTGAAGAACCAGATGGCGTGGGCTGCCGCGCGCCACCTTCTGGGGCGGGTTCTTGAAGAGGCGACGAGCTTGGGCATCGAGAAATCCATCGCCTACTGCCATCTCACGCTCGGAATTGTGGAGATGAAATCGGGTGATGCATCGCGGGCCGAGCAGCAGTTTCAAATTGCATGCCTAATATTCAGACGACTGAGCCACAGCCACTCGGAGTGCAGCGCGTTACTCGCACTCGGCCAAGCGCAATGCCTTCTCGGCAACTACCGAGGAGCCCAAGGGTCACTCACAGAGGCCGGAGCACTGGCTACCCATAGTGGATTTGCACGCGAAGCAGCCCTATCGATGGAATTCTTTGGGGACCTCTTGTTGGAGCAAGGGCGAAACCAGGAGAGCCTTCAGAAGTTCGATGGCGCCCTGGAAATCGGCCGGCAAACCGCACCGTCCGGAGACGTGGTGTTGGAATCCCTAAGGCGTCGCGCAGAAGTGTTGGTCCGGTTAGGACAATTAGATTCTTCGGGGGCGGCCATAGCAGAGGCGCAGACCTTAGCATCCCAAATTCCAGATCCTTACGAAGCAGCCGTCCTGACTCGTGTCAGACTTGAGCACTTGGCTGCGGCTGGCGCCACCCGGAGAGCGTTGCTTCGCTCCTTTAGGGAGTCGCGACGCGCCATCTGGGCCATGGACGAGCGTATCCAGCGGGGCCGTCTCCTGGAGGCGTGGTCGAGAATACTCAAGAGTTGGGGCCAGCGGGAACGCCAACTAGAGGACTTGCGGCGCGCCAAGGCCTGGTATGAGGCTGCGGGCGCTGCGGGCTGCGCGAAGCGTGTCGCAGAGGAGCTCGAATGGGCATCCCGCGCCCTCAGCCAGGAATCCCACAATCCCAAGCTCCACTACGGAATGCTGGTTGCCCATCCCAGGACCACGGCGGTCATCGACTTGATCGAACGCTACAAGGAATCCCGGCTTCCGATCCTGGTCTTCGGCGAAACCGGTACCGGCAAGGAGCTAATCGCACGCGCTGTCCACGAGTCCAAGGGGGCGAACCGGCCCTGGATCGCGTTGAACTGCGGTGCGATGCCGCGTGAGTTGGTAGAGAGCGAGCTCTTCGGAAGCGTCCGCGGGGCCTACACGGGCGCGGTGGTGGATCGCCAGGGCGTCTTTGAGCGCGCCCATGGCGGCACGCTGTTCCTCGACGAGATTGGCGAGCTGCCGCTGAGCGCCCAAACCCGCCTGCTTCGAGTGCTCGAAACGGGCGAGATCACGCGAGTGGGAGATTCCCAGATCCGCAGGGTGTCCATTCAGCTGGTCGCCGCCACCCACAAGGATCTCCAGGCCGGTATCCGGGAAGGGTGGTTCCGCAGCGATCTCTACTTCAGGCTGGAGGGGGTAGTGCTGGAGGTGGCACCGCTCCGCGAACGGCCCGAGGAAATCGAGCCGCTGGGCCGCCACTTCCTGGGACAGTTTGAGCAAGAGCTCGGCCGCACGATCGAAGTGGACGAGAGTTTCTGGCGCGAACTTCGCTCCCAGCCCTGGCCCGGGAACGTGCGCCAGTTGCGCCGCGCGGTGGAGCGGGCGGTGATGGGGCTCAGGCCCGGGCAGATGCTGACATCTTCCGAACTCATGGATTCGACGTTCTCCAACCTGGCCCCGGCGCCCGCCGAACCCCGGGACGCCGAGCGCGGGCGCATCCTGCGCGCCCTCGAGCGTTCCGGCTGGAACAAGTCCGATGCGGCCAAGCTGCTCGGCCTGAAGCGCACCACGCTACTGAGCATCATGAAGCGCAGCGGCATCCCCTATACCCGCGAATCCTAACTCCGCAGCAGAGTACTCCTTGGGCCGTCCACTCTCACGTCAAATGTTGTAGTCTGCTCGCGGGAGTCCTTGGGAGCCGACGCGTCCGTCGTGCTCTGCCACCACACGTCGGACGCAACCCCAGAGGAGACCACCATGCACAAGGGCCGCCTCGAAGCTTTCAGCGACGGCGTTCTGGCCGTCATCATCACGATCATGGTCCTGGAGCTGCACCTGCCCCGGGACGCCACCTTCGCGGCCCTGTGCCTGGTGGCGCCCAAGCTGTTCCTGTACCTGCTCAGCTTCGTCTTTATCGCGATCTACTGGAACAACCACCACCACATGCTGCAGGCGGTCAAGCGCGTGAACGGGGCCGCGCTGTGGGCCAACATGCACCTCCTGTTCTGGCTGTCCCTGGTCCCGTTCGTCACCGGCTGGATGGGCGAACACTTCCAGACGGTCCCGGTGGCCTGCTACGGCATCGTGCTGCTCATGTCAGGCGTGGCCTACTTCACCCTCTCGCAAATCCTGCTCGCCGCCCACGGGCCCGATTCGCTGCTCGCGCGCGCCCTGGGCCGCGACCTCAAGGGCGTTGCCTCGCTGGTGATCTACGTGATCGCGGTGGGGCTGGCATTTTTCAGCCCGCCGGTCTCCTGCGCGCTGTACGTGGTGGTCGCGCTCATCTGGCTGGCGCCGGATCCAAGGATCGAGCGGGTGCTGGAGAGCGGGGACCAGGAGCGCGCCGCTCCCTAGATCTTCCGCTTGTCCGGCCGCGAGCGGTTCGCGCGGTGGATAGCCCGCCACTTCTTTTCTTCCGCCAGCCTCACCGCCACGTCCTGCTTGCCGGCAATGTAGCGCGCCTCTTTCTGTAGCTTGCGATAGGCGCGAAAGCGCTCCTCGGTGATCGTGCCTTCTTGTAAAGCGGTTCTCACCGCGCAGCCGGGCTCGGTTTCGTGCGAGCAGTCGCCGAATTTGCAGCTCTCCGCGAACTCCTCGATGTCCCCGAACACCTGCTTCATTCCTTCGCCGCCGTCCCATAGCAGAACGGTGCGCATGCCGGGAGTGTCCATCAGCAGGCCGCCTCCCGGAATCATCATCAGGGAGCGGGAAGTGGTGGTGTGCTTGCCGCGGTCGTCTTCCCGGATCTCCTGCACCTTCATGCGCTCCTCCCCGAGCAGCGCATTGGCGAGCGTGGACTTGCCCACGCCCGAAGAGCCCACCACGGCCACGGTGGTTCCGGCACCCAGGTAGCCTCGCACCACTTCCAGCCCCTCGCCGGTCAAGGACGAGATGGCATGCACCGGGGCGCCGGGGCAGGTGAGCTCCACCTCGGCGATGGCCGCCACCGGGTCATCGCACAGGTCCAGTTTGCTGAGCAGCACCACCGGCTGGGCGCCGCTTTCCCAGATCAGCGCCAGGTAGCGCTCCAGCCGGCGCAGGTTGAGATCGCGGTTTAGCGACTGCACCACGAACACGGTATCCGCGTTGGCGGCCACCACCTGCTCGCGGGTCGCCACCCCGGCCGCCCGCCGGCTGAACTGCGTGCGGCGCGCAAGCACTCGCTGGATCATGGCTGGTCCGTCGCCTTCCCGGCGGGCCAGCACCCAGTCGCCTACGCAAGGCCAGGTGGCGCCGGAGTCGGTTTCATGGCGGAGTCGGCCGGAAATCTCGGCCGGGCCTTCGCCGGAGGCCATCATCACTCGGTAGCCGCTGCGCTGCTCTTCCACCACGCGGGCGGGCTCAAGGGTTCCCCGGTCGGCGGGTGTGAGCTGGTGTTCGAAGAACGGGTTCCATCCAAGAGATTCGAGACTGAACAATGGGGTGTACCTGGCCCGGGCTGCGCCGTGGGCGCGGCGGGCGCACCTTTCGGTTTGGATTGCCTGGTCGGGTTCGCCCGCGGGGCACAAAGGCGCCCTGGTCCGGCCGGTTATGGACCGGCCCCGGGGCGCGCAAAGGCGGCGACAGGGCAAGGCTATCTCCGGGCGAAGGAACGTCGGGTGAACCGGAATGTCTGGGGGTATCGGCGAGCGCGGGCTGCCGGCGAAGGGCTACTTGCCGGAGCGGCTCGTGTGACTGGCAAGGATCGTGTTCATTTTGGTCCTCCTTGCTGGGGTAGATGCTTGGGGGCTGGGCGCCCCGCGAAGGCATAATTGTAGCAGATCCTGCCTGGACGGTTCAAGCGGAACCGGGGACCCCTTTCGGGGCCCCCGGCGTTGGAGGTATCTGGTTCTGTCGAACCGCGGATCCTGGAGGATGTTGGAGGTCTAGTGCTGGGTCACGATGCCGTCGTCCGAGGTGACTTCGATCTGAAGCTCGTCGTCGCCGCCGGAGACGATGTGCTGGCCGATCGAGCTGAAGTTGATCTTGGTGGCCTTGGCCAGCGACTTCTGCGCCTGGCCATCGATCCGCCACTCGACCATGCTCTCGAAGCCCGCCGGGAAGCTCCGTGCCCTGAGGCTCAGATCCACGTTGGCCGCAACCTGGGCGGATCCGCTGGGCAGGATTTCGAGCCTGCGGGCCGAACCACTCTTCACGCCGTCGCCGTCGCCGCTTCCACCCACCTGGCCGTCGGCCGAGAGGCGGATGTGCAGCTGGTTGAAGGCCACCGGCAGCACCCGGATGGTCAAGCGAGCCTGGTTCGCCGCCTGCTCGCGGCCGGCCTGAACCGGGATGATCAGCTCGTTGTAGACACCCGCACGGCTGAAGGTCATGGAAGCGCTCGCAGCGTGGTAGCCCTCGTCGGTCATACCCGCCTGCTTCGGCAGACCCTTCCACAGGTAGTCGCTGGCGTTGGAGGCCTCCGCCCTCAGGTTCACCGGGTAGCCCAGGGGAACCGTGATCTCGCCCGCGACCTGGTGCTCCATGGTGGTGAGCGGAACCAGCTTGGCCAGGTAGACCGAGACGGGACCGTTCTGGGCCGAGCCGCCTCCACCGTCGTCACGCCGCTGATCGGGGGTGCCGTTGCCGCTGTCAGATACCGGGCTGGAGATGGAGTTGCAGCCGACGAGAGCGAAAGCCAGGGAAGAGACGAGAGCGATGTTGCGCGCCACGCGGGCGATCTGGGTGCTGGAGATGAGCTTGGTCATTTTGGGTGCCTCCGTGAAAGTGGTTGTAGGTGGACAGAGCTTCTTAGAACTCGATGCGCAGTTGCGTGCTACGTGGGAGTACTAGGGCAGGGATCGTGCCAAGAGGGGGGAGATGGGGGGAGTAAAACTCAAAGCGTGTTGTGGCAACGCATTATGATGCGGAATCACGGGCGGGTGCGGCCGGCCGCCGCCCGGCTACCCCCGCCCCAAGTGCGCCGCAACTTGCGCACTACTGTGCGCACTGCGCAGGGGTGCGCCGCCGCGGACGAAGTGGCGCATCGCTGAGGAAGGCCCGCAAATGAAGACGCCACCAGGAGTTGAAGCCTCCTGGTGGCGTCTTTGGCTGGCTCTACGTGCCGGGCAGTTGTCAGCTTGATGCCTTGCCTACGAATCCCCGCCCTGCCTCTTCCGAGGGCCCCACGCCTTCAGCACATCCTGGAACCCAAGTAGTTCCGGTCTCACGGTGCTCGATTCATGGTTGCAGAAAAATGTAGACTGCGCCTCCGAGTTACTGCGGAAGTGGCTTCTCACTTGTAGATCCTGCGCAACCCACCCCAAGTCCTGACAGGCGCTGATGTGGCAAGGTCCCCGAACACAAGAATCCGATTGACCCCTTCATCCGCAACGTAAACAGTCCCCAGTTCGTCGACGGAGATTCCAACAGGCGAGAAATTACCGGCTGGAGTGAGTCCACTGGGAATCGCCCAAAGTAGCGCACCACTCGGAGAATACTTGGCTATTTGAACTGGGGGGTCGTACTGCCCCACATAGAAATTTCCGGAAGCGTCAGTCGCGATGCAGGTGGGGTTACTCATGGGATACGAGGCAACGTACCTACCATCCGTGGCGAACTCTTCCACGCGCTGGCAACTAAGTCGATTGTAGTCTCCCGCGTACACAATTCCCGATGGGCTCACTGCCATTCCGCCTAGGGAATAATACTTCCCATCTAGGCAAGGGCTATTTAGTGGCTCCCCACCGCCCCACGAGGTCACGTATGTACCCGATGTGGTGAACTTCTTGATCAGCCCATCCCCAATGAAGCAGTCCTGAGCGGCGTCAATTGAGATCCAGCTGGGTAAATTGAGCTGACCGGGGCCCGGTCCGGCCGCTCCCCACTTTCGAAGAAATCCCCCATTGCCATCAAACACTTGAATTCGTGAATTTCCGGGATCGGCAACGTAGATCGATCCCAGAGCATCCGCCGCAAGTGCCGCTGGAAACGAAAACTGCCCATCACCGTTCCCGGCCCCTCCCCATTGTGAGACAAAGGATCCTGTTCGCGTGAATTTCTGCACCCGGCCATTGAAGGTATCGGCAACATAGACAAACCCTCCGTAAGCCAGAATGCCTCTGGTGTTGTGGAATTGTCCGGGTCCGGAGCCGGTTGTTCCCCACTGCAGAAGAAATG
Source organism: Candidatus Eiseniibacteriota bacterium (assembly GCA_025351485.1). Taxonomy (GTDB): domain Bacteria; phylum Eisenbacteria; class RBG-16-71-46; order RBG-16-71-46; family JACRLI01; genus JANXVU01. Next base: position 7,800 of record JANXVU010000055.1, read on the forward strand.
GTGGCGCGGGCTCAGAAACTGCTGGTGGTGTCGAAAATGGCTGGGAAAACAGCAGCACCACCAGACCAAGAGGGAATCTTTGAAATACTCGCATTTGCTGTGTTCTCCTTCACACTCGGAGCCTAGGCTCCAATAGCAACAATAGACAAGTCACGAAGTGGTTACTGTTTTCCAAGCGCTTCCGAGATAGATCTTGAGGACTGGGGGCGAAGAAGTGGTGTCAACGTACATGTCTCCAGTTTGGATATTTACGAGGTCACTGGCTCCGCTCATCTGCGGCACGCGAATCTTATAGCCCGTGAGCTGTGCTGCTCCTCCAGAGCCGTCAGCAATCCTTGGCGGACCGGAGGCACTATTGGTCGCCCTCCACCCGCCGATCACCATGACCTCGGAGGGCTTCGCCTCCGACTGAGTGGCGCGAATGTTGATGTCCTCGTCGCCGCTGCTGGTGCTAATCGTATCCCCGCCACTGAAGAACTCGCACGCGCTCACTGTAGCGGAGTGTGTCTGGCCGTAGAAGTTGATTGCGTTGCAGACCGTGCCTTGCGCGCGGCGAAAGTGGGTTGTATCGATCTGGATCGCATGGGTATCTCCAAGGAATTCCAAGAACCAAGCCAGGGCCGTCGGATGACCCTGACTATCTTCGAACCAACAGGTGCGAAAATGTATCCCAACGCAATCTCCGAACGAAACCCACGGGTGCGAGTACAGCGACTCCTCGAAGACGCATCCGTCGAGGATCAAGCTGCTGGTGCCGCTTCCGGCCTGCAGAAGGTATCCCGCTACATATGCACTGGAAACCACGCCCATTCCACAACTACAGTCCCGGAACGAGAGTGTAGTGTTCGTAGGACCTAGGTAGATGGCGCCATTGCTCATCGCTCCGGAAAATCGGCATTCGATGAACTGGCTGGTGATGAGGATGTTTCCGGAGGAACCCACGACGTAGAGACCCCAACTTGCGGTGTCGGCAACCAAGCATCTTCTGATCAAGATGTTTCCGAGGACTCGGCCCGGCGATGCGGAGGGGTCTCCGATAACGATCCCTCTACCTGCACCCGAAGTCCCTGGGCCGCTCAACTGCAATTCTTCGACAGCTGACCAGCCATTCTTGATGATCAACATGTCCAAGGAGGAACTCGATGCCGTGATCTTCGTATGGTTCACGCCGGCGCCGATCAGCCGAACGTTCTTCCCATAAGGCAGGACAATCGAACTCGTGATCGGCCAAGTTCCTTCTGGAATATAGACTTCTCCGCCGTCCGCGGGGAGCGCGTCAATGGCAGCCTGGATACTGCTGAAAAACGCTGCATTAAATCGAAGCGTGTTGGGGGACTGACTCGTCTCAACTCTGGCCGCGACTCCCGTGCCAGCTATGATGATGTCGTACGGCCCGATGTCATTCAGGGCTCCCGCGGCGACACCTGTCGTGGCATCGGTGTAGATTCGGCTGCCGAGGGACGTGGCATTGAGTGGATCGGAGGAGTTGTAGAAGAGCGGCCGGTGGTTGGTGGCGATGAGCCGGGTTCCCGACGCTACGACGATCGCAGAACCGGACGTGTTGGTCACCGAGATGTGAGTTGAATCAATGCTGTCGTCAACAACCAGGCTAGACGTGGTTCCAGAGCCCAGACCAAGCGTGTCCCCGATGCTCAGCCCGCCGAGGTTGACGACAGGGATGCTGAATCCCTCTGCGTGCGCCGTAACGGTAACCGTTGAACTAGTTGAAGCTCCCAGCTTGTAGACGTCCACGTTTGCCGAGGCCGGCGTCGAAGTTCCATCCTGAACGACGAACTTGTTATACAGATAAGTGACCTGCTGCACGGGATCCTCCTTTGTCGAGCGTTCGGGCGAAAGCTTCGTCCAGAGGGGTGCCGTTTGAGGAGACCTCTTGGGGAGGAGCTTAAATAATACAGCATTTGGAGCCAGTTTGCAAGGCGAACGAACTGACCCGTCCCCGAGGAATGCCCGCAAATGAAGACGCCACCAGGAGTTGAAGCCTCCTGGTGGCGTCTTTGGCCGCCTCGACGTGCCGGGCAGTCGTCAGCGGGTCATCGAACGACCATAAGTCTCTTGACCCCGATGGTGCGCCCGTCAACCTCTAGACCCACGAAGTACAGGCCGGAGCGGACCGCCAGCCCGTCCTCGCCCCGGGAGTCCCAGGTCGCCTGGTTACGCCCTGCGGCTTTTAGGCCCGGGTCGACCGTTCGAATCAGCCGGCCGGAGACATCGTGGACCACGAACTTCACCCGGGCCGCCTGGGCCAGGGAGAAGTCGAGCCGCGTGCTTCCTCCGCTCGGATTGGGGCCCAGCCGGTCGAACACCACCGCTGCAGACGCCCTGGGATCCCCGACCCCCACGATAATCTGTGTGAGCACGGCGGTGGTGCTGGTGTCGTTGCCACACCCGTTGGTCACGGTCAGCGCGTAGTTGCCGAAGTCCGAAACCTGGATGTTTGTGATGTTCAAGATCTCCGTGGTGGCGCCGCTGAGTGTCGATCCGCTCCCGGTGGGTCCGTTGGCGACCGGCGCGCCGTTGTGCAGCCAGCGCAGGGTGAGTCCGCTGTACCCGGTGTCGGGCAACGCGGTAAGGCTGACGTTGTCCCCGACGGTGGCGCTCTGCGAGAACGGGTTGGAGCGGAACTGCGGGACGCCGGTTTCGTCAAAGAAGGCCCACGATGAGGTCACCAGCGCCGCACTGCGAACCGCGGTAAAGACGCCGCCCACATCCAGGGTGTTGTGATATCCACTGAAGGCGTCCACCGAGCCGTTGGTTCCGCCGTTCAGCGCGTGCCAGGCGCCGTCCCAGTAACCGATGTGGCTCGCGGGCACGCCCCCGATGGTGGAGAAGTCCCCGCCGACGTAGAGCCGGCTGCCGGTCGAGTACAGCGCGCGAACCGCCGCGTTGGTCCCGCCGGTGCTGAAGGTGGAGTAGGTGGAGCCGTTGTACTGCGCCAGGTTGGGAGAACTGTTGATCCCGGGGTAAACGCCTCCGATGACCAACTGCCCGTTGTGGATCTCCAGGGCGTACACCGTGCCTGCGAACGTCCCGCCCACCTGGCTCCACGCCGTGCCGTCCCAGCGGGCGAGTCCGCCCGTGGGGACGCCGTTGGCCGTGGTGAACGATCCGCCCGCGTACAGGTAGCTGCCATACACCTTGAGCGCGTTGACCGTTCCGTTCATGCCGGTCCCAAGGGCCTCCCAGTGCTTGGTTGTATCGTTGAACCGCGCGATCCGGTTGAGCGCCGTGCCGTTGGATGAAAGGAAGATTCCACCGGCGTATGTGGCACTGTTGAACCGCTCGATCGCATAGACCTGGTTGTCGAACCCGGGGCCCATGGCCTCCCAAGCCGGGGGCGGGAAGGCCTGGAACGGCTGGTCCCAGCGCGCGATGTAGTTCGCCGAGACACCACCGGCGTTCGTGAACGCGCCTCCGGCCACCAGTTCGTTGGCCCCGAGCACGCCGGGGTACTTGAACGACTTTAGTGCGATCACCGGTGCGTCCATGCCCGAGCCGAACGAGGCCAGCCTGGCGCCGTCCCAACCGGCAATTTACTGCGCCGGAACGCCCGGGTCGGTGGATTGGCGGAAGTCGCCTCCGGCGACGATGTTTCCGAGGAAATTGGTGAGGGCGTAGACGGCGGTTGTCGTGCCCCCGCCCAAGGAGCTCCACTCCAGGCCATTCCATCTTGCGATGCGGTTGGCAGGCCGTGAGTCCACGTGGGTGAACGTGCCGCCTGCGAGCAACTCGCCGCTGAACGGAAGCATGCACAGGACCGGGGAGTCGGTTCCGCCCAGGAGCGGCGTCCACGCCGATCCATTCCATAGGGCGATGTGGTTGGCCGGCTGGCTGTTTGCGTGCGTGAAGTAGCCTCCCGCCACCAGCTGGCCGTTGTACACCCCCAGACTCCAGATGATGTTGTCCATCCCGTTGGGGAACCCGGCGCCAAAGGGATGCCATGCCGATCCGTCCCAGGCCCCGGCGGTGATTTCGTAGCCGCTCGGCGTGGGATAGGAACTGGCGGCAACGATCTGACCATTGAAGAGCGTCAACGCCGAGATGTTCTGGTCGGAGCCGCTGCCGAGGGGCTGCCAGGATCCGTTCCAGCGGGCAATGTACTTTTCCGGACTTCCGCCCGCGTGAAGAAACGCGCCCGCAACCACCAGATCGCCGTTGAATTGTAGGAATGCGTAGACCGTGTTGTCGGTTCCGCTGTTGACGTCTTCCCAGAGACCCGCGCCGGCGTTCCAGCGGGCGAAGTTGTGCGCCGGGTCCAGCACCGTCGGGAAGATCACGAAGCTGCCCCCGGCGTACAACTGGCCGTTGTAGACCGTCAGCGCGTACACAGTGCCGGTGCTGGTGCCCCCGTTGAATGTGTTCCACGTGGAACCATCCCACCAGAGCAGATTGTTGTCGGCGGTACCGGGATCGTTGTCTCCAGTGCCTCCGACTACGAGATTGCCGTTGTAGACGGTGATCGCAAAGACGTTGGTGCCGACGCCGGCGCCGAGCGCCTGCCAGGCGCCAGTAACCGGATCGCGCGCCGCGATGTGATTTGCGGAGACCCCGCCGATGCTGGTGAATGAGCCCCCAACCACCAACATGGTCGGCAGTGGCCCGGCGCCGTCCGGATCCCAGTAGGCCATTGCATCGATGCTGCCATTGGCGCCGTTGGGTGCGCTGCCGTTGTCGAGTGGACCGACCTTCCAGTCCACGCACTGGGCCCGGGCCCACGGGGCCGCAAGCGTCAGGGTGAACGCCGTGACAAGAACCGCCAATAACACCTTCATCGTGGCCTCCAGGAGTTCGATGGCTTGAGCCCGGGAGCGGGAGTTTGCGGGTCGGGCGCGAACTCCGGCCGCTCCCGGGGCGCGGGGTGGGACGTGGGAATGGGGTCTTTTGAACCGTAAGCCGAAACTTGACGGGGCCCTAGGAGATCTCCGCCTCCCGGGCCAGCCGCTTCAGGGTCTGGATCTGGCCAAAGTGCGCGGCGGCGTGCTCGATGGCATGGAAGAGCAGCCACCGCAGGTTGAAGATCCGCTGGTCGCCGTTCGGCCGCTCGATCACGGTCCGGCGATCGAAATCCCCGGTCTGGAGCCCCCGCAGGGCGGACTGGCTGTGAGTCAGGGCCCGGTCCAGGAGCCCCCGGAAAAACGCGACATCCTTGTGCGCCAGGGCCGCCGGCGGCCCGACACCGGGTTGGGCGGGCATGCCTTCATCCTCGAACCCGATTCCCAGCACATCCCGGACGTGCTCTTCCTTGTCCCCCTGAACGTAGAGCTGGACAAACTGCACTTCGGCGCACGCGATGTGAGTAAGGAGCATCCCTATAGTGTTGCTCCCGGGAGCGCTCTGCCACTCCAGCGTCGCCGGCGTAAGCGCTTCCACTGCTTTTTCGATCACCTGATGGACCGCGCCGAGATTGCCGAGCAGAACCGCGGCCTCCAGGCTGGCGCAGCCTTCGGGCAATTGAACGCACGTGTCGTTGATCGTGGCCATGGGGCCTCCGCCGGATTGGATAACAGAGCGTCCGGCCCCCCTCGGGAGGCCGGACGCTCGTTCGGTTCAATTGAGTCGCATCGCCGGGTTGGGTCGGTCTCAGCCGAGCGTGACGCCCAGCTCTTCCATCAGTCGCTCGAGCTCTTCCTGCGAAT
>JANXVU010000099.1 GCA_025351485.1 Candidatus Eiseniibacteriota bacterium
AGCAGTTGACCGACCAGTTCATGAGGTTGCAGGACCTGGCGAGCCAGCTCCAGGTGCAGCAGCAGCAGGCCAGTCTCCTCGGCTAGGCCGGGGTTTCCATAGGGGTGGACGCCGCAGGCCGTGGTGACGTCCATTCATCGCCGGCGCGACCAAGAAACCACGCGAACCGGAACCGCGGCAGGTACGAGGCGCCCACAGGATGGGGCGCCTTCAAGCACGAGTGAAACGATGCTGAATCCCATTCATGGTCCCGCGGAGGCTGCTGAAAGCCCGCGGGTCCACGATGCGACGGGAGCCTCCACGGACGCCGAGGCCCGCCGCGAGAATTCGAAGGTGTCAGGCGGCGAGACCGCCAAGGCGTCCAGGCAGGAACACGCTTCCGAGCCAGCACCCGAGCTGAAGATCGCTTCGGCCCGGGTCACTTTCGCGGTGGACGCGCAACTGCGGGAAATGATCATCAAGATCACCGACCAGGAATCCGGCAAGGTGATCCGCGAAATCCCCAGCGAGCAGATCCAGAATATGAAGCGCGCATACGCCGAGGAAATGAAACGGACGCAGGCCACCCAGGGAGACAAGTGAACCTTCGGCCCTTCAAGGAGAATCGCGGCGCGGCCCTCTTCCGGCTTTCACGGAGAATGCGCGACGCGCTCCTGCGCTCCGACCTGGACCAGGCCGAATCGGCCCACCGGGACTTCCGGGATGCCTTTGGAGCCGCGCGTGGTGGCAATCCGTTTTCCGAATCAGAAAGGCGCTGGGGGCGGCTCGCCGAGCGCGTCCTGGCGCGTTGCCAACAGCTCATCGCCCAGGCCCAGTCCGGCGTCATGGTGGAGTTGGAGTCCCTGGATGGCGGCCGTCGCGGCGCCTCCATCTACTCGCAGTCCTGAGGGGAGCGAGACATTCGAGGCCCGGCGACTGCCCGTGGAGAGGTGGAGGAATTGGCATGCCCGTTGACCCGGTAGGTCGGCCGTCGCGGCCCGATGCTGTTTCCGGGGCGCGCCGTCCCGGCCCCGATTCCGGTCCCGCGAGGGGCCGAGGCCCCTCCGATGAGGCCGACATTTCGGCGGAGGCGGAAGTCCGGCTGCGGGTCCACGAAATGGTGAGCGCCGTGCGTGAAGCCGCCAGCGCCCTGCCCGACATTCGCGAGGACAAGGTCCGCCAGGCGCGCTCCCGGATCGAACAGGGCTACTACGAAAAGTCGGAGGTCCACGGCACGGTGGTCGACACCCTGCTGCGCAACTTCCAGCCGCTGGAAGAACAACACTAGTTTCAAGGCCCTTTGAATTCCTGTTGCTTTCACGAAACACCGAATCGGCCACGCCCCCCCAAGAAGCCTAAAGGCTCCGGAGATATCAAGGAATGAAACCCGGCGAGCTGCGCCTCAGGGTCGATCGGACTGCGAACCTGCCCTCGCTGCCCATCGTGGTGACCAAGATCATCGCGGCGGTCGACGATCCCCGCGCGTCCGTCTCCAGGCTCAACGAACTGATCGAGCAGGAGCCGGCGCTGGCCACCAAGATGCTTCGGCTGGCCAACTCGGCCTACTTCGGGCGCCGCAACGGAATTGTCTCCCTGTCCCAGTGCTCCCTGGTGCTCGGCTTCAACACCATTCGCAGTCTGGCCCTGTCGGCCTCGGTGCAGCAACTGGTGCTGGGCACGGGGGTCAGGCACTTTGATCCGCACGCGTTCTGGAGGCATTCGCTGGGCTCGGGCGTGGGCAGCCGGGTGCTGGCCCGCAAGGCGGGCACGGACGCGGAGGCCGCCATGGCCGCCGGGCTGGTGCATGACATCGGAATGCTGGTGCTGGACGTGGTTTGCCCCAAGGAATTCGAAGAGGCGCTCAAGCTTCACCAGACCGGGATGCCCGAACTGGAAGCCGAGAAGCAGGTCCTGGGCGCCACGCACCCCGAAGTGGGCGGTTGGCTGGCCGCCAAGTGGAAGCTGCCGGATTCGATCATCGCCGCCATTTCATGGCACCACCAGCCGGGTTCCGCGGGCACGCATGCGGGCCTCGCCTCCGTGGTGAGCCTTGCCGACCAGCTCACGACCGTGCTGGATGACGGCAAGCCGGCCGGCGAAGTGCCGGAGGAGTGCTGGCGGGCCGCGGGGCTGTCCTACCCGGACGCCGGGGCCATCGGCGAGGAATTCCTCCGGGAATGGAAGCTGGCCGAAGAGACCATGGGCGGCGCGGGCTCGGAGGCCGGACGGGCCGCGTAGGCCCATCCGGGACGGGGACCATGCGCGAGTTCACCGAGGCGCTCGAAAGCAGCTCCACGTCCCGCCACGCAGAAGAGCGCGGCCATGCCCGCAACCAGCAGCTCACGGAAATCGCTTCGCTCCTGACCGCCACGTTCGACATCGATCAGATCCTCAGTACCCTCATGGGGTCGGCGCTGGCCATGGCCGAGGCCGAGGTGGGCGCGCTGATGCTCCTGGAAGACGGGATGCACGCCGCGGTCACCTGGGGCCTGGAAGAAGACGTGATCCGCGGCATCCTGCTGGATTCCGGCGAAACCGCCCCCGAGCACGTGACCCGCAGCGGCGAGTTGTTCTGGTCCCCGGACTGCCAGGCGGATCCGCGGGTTTCAAGACTTCCCTCGCAGGTCAGCGTCGAGTCCCTGCTGTGCGTGCCGCTTCGTAACAAGGGCCGCGCACTGGGCTGCATCGTCATCGTCAACCGGCCTTCGCCGGAGCTTCCTTCGGAGGACCGCGAGAGCCTGAAGGCCCTGGCGGCCTTCGCCACCGTGGCCCTGGAGAACGCCCGCCTGCACCAAGTGGCCCTGGAGAAGCAGGCGCTGGAGCGCGAGCTGGGCATCGCGCGCCAGGTGCAGCTGGCGCTGCTCCCCGCGGGAGACCCCGACTGGCCGGGCCTGGAATGGGCCTCGGCCTACGTCCCGATGGGCAAGGTCGGCGGCGACTACTACGACTATGTGAAGGGCCCCGGCGGGCGGATGGGCGTGGTGGTGGCGGACGTGTCCGACAAGGGCGTGCCCGCCGCGCTGTTCATGGCCGCCACGCGGAACATGCTGCGGCACGAAGCCACCCAGAACACCGATCCGGCCGTGGTGGTCCGGGGCGTGAACCTGACCCTGTGCGAAGACACCGAGCGGTTCGCCTCGATGTTCGTGACGATGTTCTACGGCATTTACGAGCCGGCCTCCCACTGCTTTCGCTACGCCAACGCCGGACATTGCCCTGCGCTGTGGGTTCCGGCCAAGGGCTCGCCGGCCTGGATCACCTCCGAGGGGACGGTGCTCGGACAATTCCAGGACGCGGTCTACGTGAGCGGGGAGGTCACGCTCAGCCAGGGCGACCTGCTGGTGCTCTACACCGACGGCGTGACCGAGGCCGACTCCCGCGACCAGGGCATGTTCCGGCGGGAGGGCCTGCTGGCCACGGTTCTGGAATGCCGCATGCTGCCGCCCCGCGAACTGGCCGGCAAGATCGTGCAGAGCGTGCGGGAGTTTTCGGGCGACTGCGGGGCCGCGGACGACCTGACGGTGCTGGTCGGGAAGGTCAAGTGAGCGCTCCCCTTGCGCGTTTTCCGGAGGGTGCCCAGTGGTTTCGCCTGGAGCTTCCGAGCGACGCCTCGGGCCTGCGGGTGGTCAGCCACGGCCTGCGCTGCTTCCTGCGCGCCACCGGCTGGGGGCGCAGCGATTGCTTCCGGCTGGACCTGGCGGTGAACGAGGCGATCGAGAACGCCATCACCCACGGAAACCTGAACCGGCGCGAGCGCCTGGTGACCCTGGAAGTGTGCGACGACGGCGAGGTCCTGACCGTGGACGTGCTGGACGAGGGCCTGGGCCAGGGCTTCGATCCGGAAAAGCTGCAGCCGCTTTCCGAGCGCAACCTGGCGCTGGCCGAGCGCGGGCGTGGCGTGGCGCTGATGCGCCGGCTCATGGACGGTTTTGAAGTGATTCGCGAGGCCCGGGGAACCCGGGTCCGGATGTTGAAGAGAAAACCCGCCGCGTTCGAGTGGCGGCAGGCGGTCTGACGGCGCAACTGCGCGGAATGAAACCACCGGAATTCCGGTGGGACTTCAAGGAGGAATCGATGACCATTCGAGATGTCCCGGTGGCCGGCGGAACGGTGCTGGAACTGGGAGGACGGCTGGATGCCGAAGCGGGCAGCCAGCTGGTGGAGCAGGTCACGGCCCTGGCCGCCCAGGGCACCCACATTGCCATCGACATGCGGGGCGTCCCGTTCGTCAACAGCGCGGGGCTCGCTTCGCTGATCACCTGCCTGAAGAGGGCCCGGGAGAAGCGTGCTTCGCTGCGGCTGCTGTCGCTGCAGCCGCAGGTGCAGGAAGTCTTCGAGTTGACCCAGCTGAGCCACGTGTTTGGCCTGAACCAGTCGGACGACAAGGCGGCCTGAAAATGAACCCCACGACTCCGGGCGCGGGCACCACTTCTTCCACCGATACCGAAGGCATCTTTTGCGATGCCGCAAGCTCCGAGGACCGGCTCCGCCGCTCGGCCGCTTCCAGGCTGGCCCTGGTGCGCGACCCGCGTGCAGTCCAGGTGCTGGTCGGCCTGCTCTCGGACGCCCGCCAAAGCGTGCAGGAGGCTGCCGCGCAGGCCTTGCGCCACCGGGGGGAGGGTGCCGTGAGCGAGGCGCTGGCCCGCCTGCTGGGTTCTCCCGACCTGGGTCTGCGCAACCGCGCCGGAACCGTGCTGGCATCCCTGGGAGAGGTGTCCGTGCCGGTGCTGATTCGCGAGGCCACCGCGGGGGAAGCCGGCGTCAGGAAGTTCACCGTGGAAATCATGGGCGAGATCCGAAGCCCGTGGGTGGTGGGAACCCTGGTCAAGGCCCTGCGCGACCAGGACCTCAACGTCGCCTTTGCCGCGGCCGAGGCCCTGGGCAAGTTCCCGGCTCCGGAGGTCGCGGAGTGCCTGATCTCGGTGTTCCGGGAGCGCGAGGAACTTCGATGCCCCCTCTCGGAGGCGCTCGGCATGCAGGCCGACGCGCGCGCGATTCCGCTGCTCGTGGAGGCGCTGGGCGCCCCGGAGCTGCTGCTCCAGTTTTCGGCCGTCAACGCGCTGGGCATGATCGGCTCCCCGGCGGCCCTGCGCCCGCTCATGGATGCCTTTCACCGCAGCCCGGAGCCGCTGCGCCACGCCATCCTCCAGAGTGTCACCCGGCTGACCGAGCACATTTCGCCGAGCTCCGCCGAACTGGCGCAGCTCCAGGCCATCATTCCTGACGTGCTGACAGCGGCCGCCAGCGAAGAGTGGGAGATCCGCCGGGCGGCGCTCCGGATCCTGTCCCTGTGCCCGGCCTCGGACGAGTCCACTGCCGCGGTCGCCGCTCTGCTGGGCGACCCGATCGACGAAATCCGCCAGCTGGCATGGCGGAACCTGGAACGCTCTTCCGCAGACCTCCTGCCGGCCCTGACGGCTGTGCTCAAGTCCGGGCCGACCGTGGGGCGTTGCCTCGCCGCCGAGCTGCTGGCGACCCATTTTGACCACCGCGCAACCCCGGCGCTGCGGGAGATGTTGCGCGAAAGCGATTGCCGGATCCGCGCCGCCGCCGCCAGGGCCCTGGGCCAGTGCGGCGGAGGCGAATCGGTCCCCGCCCTGGAAGCCTTGACCGCCGACCCCGAGCCCGAAGTGCGGCAGTCTGCCGCGCGCGCGCTGGGGTGGATGCGCGCCGAGAACTCCGGGGCCTGCCTGCGCGCGCTCCTTGACGATGAGGCGGGGGAGGTGCGAGAGTCGGCGCTCGGGGCGCTGGTGCTCATCTCGGGCGAACAGGTGGTGCAGGGGCTTCGCGAGGACCTGCAGCATCCGCGGCCCGAGAGGCGCCGCCTTGCGGGCGTGGCCCTGGGCTACATCGGCGACGAAACCGTGGTCGAGCCGCTCCTGGAAGCATTGGCCCACGAGGATTCGGGTATCCGGCAGTCGGCCGCGCTGTCGCTGGGACGGCTTCAAGATTCCAGGGCCTTTGAGCCGTTGCGGGCGCGATTGGAGGACTGCGAGCCGGGAGTGCGGCAGGCCTCGGTGGACGCGCTCATCGCCCTGGACCTGGATCGCGCCGTCCTCGCCCTCGAAGGCCGGCTCCACGATCCGGATCCCTGGGTGCGTTACCATGTGGTTTCGGCGCTCTCGGACCGCCATCACGAGGCCATCCCCGGACTGCTGATCCGCGCGCTCCAGGACCCTGCGCTGGTGGTGGTGATCGCCGCCTCCGAGGCGCTCGGAAGGCTGGGAGTGGAGCACTCCGCGGGACAGCTCGCCGGGCTGTTGGACCGGCCCGAACCGGAGCTGGTCCGCTGCGTCATTCAATCACTCACCCTGCTGGGTGGGGAGGAAGCGAAGGCCGCGCTGCTCCGGCACGAGGGGCGGCAGGGCCCGCGGACGTCGTAGGCCGCGGCCGGGCTTCCTTTGAAAGGGAGCCTTGAGCCGACCCTCCAAGCCCGTTCGAAAGTCTTCCCCGGCTCCGGGCCGCCCGCGACCCGGCTCGGCCTCCAGCGCGTTTCGCGCTCGGGCCCTGGCGGTCCTGAAACACAGCCGCATCACTTCCTACGCCCTTGCCTGGAAATTTCCGGGCGAGGGCGTATCTGTTTCATCCTCGGGAGCGGGGCGCGCGCACGCCGGCAGCCTGCGGAAGTTCGCGGGCGGGGCGCACTCCCGGGCCGTGCGCTCGGCGCCGGGCATCCTTTCCCTGTGCGGTCCGCGCGATCCCTGGATCGGGCTGCTGGCACTCCCGGCCGCGCGCGCCGGCGCCGCGCGTGCCGCCGTTCGCCGTGAACTCGTCCGCGCCGCCCGGGCGGTCTGGGAGTCCGCCCGCGCCAGCCACACTCTGCAGGCATGGGCGCGCGCGCTCGATGGGCTCGACGAAGGCATCGTCATGACCGACCTCTCGGGCGTGATCGTGGAGGCGGGGGATTCGGCGGGACGAATCCTCGGCGTCAGGTCCTCGGATCTCCCCGGAAAGGCGCTGGACGACTGGCTCGGGCAGGACACCTGTTTTCCATGGCCGCCCCGGGGCCCGCTGGTGGTTCGCGACACCGGTGTGACCCACTCGACCGGCGCCTCGCTCGCGCTGTCGGTCAAGATCCACCGCAGTCCGGGTGCGCCCGTGTGCATGGCAGTGCTCACCGACCTCACCTCGGAGCGCCGTGCCCAGGAGCAGGCACGGCGGCGCGACCGGCTGGCCGCGCTCGGGGAACTTTCGGCCGGAGTGGCCCACGAAATCCGGAATCCGCTGGCCGGGATCAACACCAGCGCGCAGGTGCTCCGCAACCGCCTGGATCCCGGCGACGAGCGCCGGCGCTTCCTGGACGTGATCCAGGAAGAGGTGGCGAGGCTGGACAGGATCGTTTCGGGGCTGTTAGACTACGCACGCCCGTGGACGTTGTCCCTCAAGCGTGTTTCAGTCCCGGAGTGCACGCGGAAGGTGCTGGGGCTGGTGCAGGATTCGGCGGAACGCCAGGGCGTCACCCTCGAGGTCCACTGCCCCGATGACCTGCCTGAAGTCTTCGCCGACCAGGACCAGCTCACCCAGGTCCTGCTCAACATCTTCCGAAATGCGCTCGAGGCCATGCCCCGGGGGGGACGCCTGCGGATCGAGGCGCGGCGCGCGCAGCGCATGCCGTTCACCCGCCGTTCGGGTGGCCGGCGCACGGGGGATCCGGTCCTTCCCCAGACCGTTCCGGTGCAGCCGCAGCCCGTCGTTCAGTTGAGGATTTCCGACACCGGCGAGGGCATCCAGCCGGAGAACCTGCCCCGGCTTTTCGATCCTTTCTTTACCACCAAGGCCACCGGGACGGGTCTCGGGCTTGCGATCTGCCAGACCATCATCCACGAGCACGGGGGGAGCATCGCCGCCGAGAGTTCCCCCGGCCGCGGCACGCAGATCCTCATCGACCTACCGCTGGAGAAACGCCATGGCCAGAGAAGAAAAGACGGATAACTCGCCGCGCCTGCTCATCGTCGACGACGAGGAGAACTTTCGCGGCATGCTCTCCGAGCACCTGCGAGACCAGGGCTACGAGGCCCACGCCGTGGGCAATTCCCATGACGCCATGGAGGCGCTCGCGCTCGCGGCGCACGACGTGGTGCTCCTGGATATCCGGCTGGGTCGCGAGAACGGCATCGAAATCCTCAAAAAGATCAAGAAAGAGCACCCGGAGGTGGAAGTGGTCATGGCCACGGCCTTCGGGAGCGTGAACCTTGCAGTCGAGGCCACCAAGCTGGGCAGCTTCGACTTCGTCGAAAAGCCCCTGAACCACGACCATTTCGACATCGTCATCAAGAACGCCGCGAGCCAGGCTTCCCTGCGCCGGGAAGTGGAGCGGCTGCGCGAGGAGCGGCGCCGCGACCTGCCCCCCGACGACTTCGTGGGGGATAGCGAAGCCCTGGACGAGATCCGGCGCCAGATCGAGAAGATCGCCGGCAGCGGCAGGTCCACGGTCCTGATCCAGGGCGAGACGGGCGTAGGCAAGGAGATGGTCGCCCGCAAGATCCACTATTCGCGCAAGGGCGACCCGGGCCCCTTCGTGGTGCTCAATTGCGCCTCGCTGCCTTCGGAGCTGCTGGAAAGCGAGCTCTTCGGTCACGAGAAGGGCGCCTTCACCGACGCACGGGCCCAGAAGAAGGGCCTGATGGAACTGGCTTCGGATGGGACGCTGTTCCTGGACGAAATCGGCGAGCTGTCCTTGCCGCTGCAGGCCAAGCTGCTTCGAGCGATCGACCAGAAGAGCTTTCGCCGCGTGGGCGGCATGGCCGACGTGCAGGTGCAGACCCGCATCCTGGCGGCCACGCACCGCGACCTGCACGCCATGTTCCAGGAAGGCAAGTTCCGCGAGGACCTCTACTACCGCCTCATGGTGATTCCCATCCGCGTGCCCTCGCTGCGCGAGCGGCCGACCGACGTGCTGCCCATCGCCAGGCACCTGATCAAGATGCTCAACTCCGACCTGGACCGCCAGGTGGAGGGGATCGAACCGGCCGCGGAGGAGGCGCTCAAGCGCTACCGCTGGCCGGGAAACGTCCGGGAGCTCCGGAACGTGCTGGAGCGTGCCATCCTGCTTCATTCCGACCGCGAGGTCCGGCTATCGGATCTCTCCGAGGAAGTGCGCACCGGGCTGGGTCCGGGCAGCATCCCGACCGCGGGTGGCAAGGGCTTCGTGTTCCAGAACGGCGGCTCCATTCCGACGATGTCGGACGTGGAAAAACTGGCGATCGAATACGCGCTCGAGAAGTGCAGCGGGAACAAGACCAAGGCCGCCGAAGCGCTGGGGATCTCACGGCAGACCCTTCGCACCAAGCTGCGGGACTACTGCCTGGTGGGGGCGGAGGACGACGGCCAATAAGCAACCGGGGGGGCCGGATCCGGTCCTCCCGGAGTGGCAAACGCAGGCACGGGGGCGGCAAATCTTGCCGCCCCCTTTTTCTTATAGATCCATCCCCGCCAAAACCTTACGAGACCCATCTCCGGCATTCCTCGAAGTTGGAATCCCCTTGGCATAGCCGTTGCGAACCAATCCACCGGAGGATGCCCATTCCACGGAGGGAAGGCCACTGACCATTCTAATTGTTGAGGACGAGGCGGCGACCGCCTGGGCCCTGTCGTTGAGGTTCCAGGACGAAGGTTACGAGGCGCTCACCGCCCCGTCCGCGGAAAAGGCCCTGGAGATGATCCGGGCCCGCCACTTCGATGTGGTGGTGGCCGACCTGCGCCTTCCGGGCATGAGCGGGGTGGACCTGATCCGCCGGCTGGCCCGGCGCAAGCGGGTCATCCCGGCCATCGCGGTCACCGCGGACGGCACGCCGGCCACCCTTCGCAGGGTCCTGGGCGCGGGCGCACGGCAGTGCTTCCTGAAACCGTTCCAGGTGGAGCGGCTGGTGGAGGGAGTGCACCAGGCGCTCCATGGAGAAGCCGCTTGAGCTTTACCGCGGTCACGGCCGGATCCCGGCTCAAGGCTAGTCCGCAGGACTGGGGCGCGCTTCGAGACTTCGTGCACGAACGCACCGGCGTCTACTACAACGACGCCTGCCTCGGGCTGCTGGTGTCCAGGCTGGAGCCGCGGTTGAAGTCCCCGGACGCCCGGGGAGCGCAGGACCTGCTCCTGCGGCTGACCTACGACACTTCCGGCTCGGAGATGGTTCCGCTCTTCGACCTGGCCGCGCCCCACGAAAGCAGTTTCCTGCGCGAGCCCGAAGCGCTGGAGGCGCTCACGACGGAAATCCTGCCGGCCTTCCGGGAGCGCGGGACGGCGCGCATCTGGAGCGCCGGGTGCGCGGCCGGCGAGGAACCCTATTCGATTCTCTACCAGGCCGGTTCGGCCGTCGAGCTGCACGGGATCCGCCTGGAGGTTCTGGGAACCGACCTTTCGCCCCAGTGCATCGCCCAGGCGCGCCGAGGCGAGTATCGCGAGGCCTCTCTCCGGAATATCCCGGCCGAACGCAGGGAAGAAATCCTGGATGGATCGCCCCCGATGTATCGAGTGCGCCCCCGTTGGATGGAAGGCGCCCGCTTCGAGAGCCGGAACCTGATCGAGGCTGCTCCGGGGCCGGAGAACGCGTTTGACGTGATCTTTTGCCGGAACGTCCTGATCTACTTCTCGGACGGGGCGCGCCGGAAGGTCGTCGAGATGTTTCACGAGACCCTGGCCGACGACGGGTACCTGATCCTGGGTCACTCCGAGTCGCTGCACGGGCTCACGCGGGCCTTCAAGCCGGTCACGTTCCGGCGCGGGCTCGGGTACAGGAAAGACTGAAAGGATGGAACGGATGTCCAATCTGGTTCTGGTGGTGGACGACTCGCCGGCCGTGCGCAAGTTCGTGGCGTTCACGCTGCGCATGGTGGGGTGCCGGGTCATCGAGGCGATGGATGGCCAGGATGGCCTCGAGCAGCTGGCGAGGCACCCCGACACCGCGCTGGTCGTGACCGATCTGAACATGCCGAACATGGACGGACTCAGCCTGATCCGTTCGCTTCGGGAATCGGCCACTTTTGGCACGGTGCCCATCATCATTCTCTCGAGCGAGCAGGACGCACCGGTGCGCGAAGAGAGCCTCACGGCAGGCGCCAACGCCTACCTGGTGAAGCCCTTCAGCCCCGGCGCATTGCAGGAAGCGGTGGAGCCGTTC
Source organism: Candidatus Eiseniibacteriota bacterium (assembly GCA_025351485.1). GTDB lineage: Bacteria > Eisenbacteria > RBG-16-71-46 > RBG-16-71-46 > JACRLI01 > JANXVU01. The sequence goes on from JANXVU010000099.1 coordinate 11,094, forward strand.
CTCGGCCCGCTGCGGAAATCGGCCTAGGAGGCTGGAATGCTGTCGATCGAATCGCTGCTGGGATGGACGAGCCGGCCGGAGGCTGCGAACGCCCCCGGACCCCCTCTGCACGAAGAGTTGGACGACACCGCGCGCCACGTGGCGCGCCGCGTGATCGCCGACACCCTGCCGCGCCTGGACGAGACGCGGCGGCTGGTGATGGCGCTCTACTACTACGAGGAGCTGACCCCGGACGAAATCGCCTCGGCGCTCGGGCTGCCCGCGCCGCATGTGCAGGCCATCCGCCTGGAGACGGTCGCGATGTTGCGCCGCGAGATCGAACTGCGAATCGGCCGCAAGGCCGGGGGCCTGGCTTGAATCCCCGCGCGTGGTGCCTGCTGGCGGCGCTGGCCCTGTTTCCGGCCACTTCCCGAGCGCAGGGCCAGGAGGCCATGGAGCCCGAAGTCCACGCCGTGGGCGACACGGTGGTGGTCGAAGTCCGCGGCCCGAAGCCGTTCCGGATCTCGCGCACCCGCACGCCCGACCGGTTGGTCCTGGACTTCCCCGGGCCTGCCATGGACGGCTACGGTTACTACCCCCGAACCAAGTCCCTGGACTTCGCCAACGTGGTGGCCCTGCGCCGCGGCCAGTTCGACGACGACCACGGCACCCACGCAAGGCTGACCCTGGTGCTGGCCAAGCCCCTGCAGTACCGCCTGGTCTGGTCCGAAACCGCCGGGACGATCTACTTGGCCGGCGGCAACACGAAGGATGATCCCACCGCAGCCGAAGCAGGCGCCCCCACGACGGCAAGCCGAAAGGCGACGCCGTCGGAGAGGATGGCCGCACACAAGGACGCCAACACGCCCCATGCGCCGCGCGAGCGGCGCTCCACGCCGCCAAACGGCGGCGACGAGCAGTCGGCCCCGCGCGCGGCCCATCCCGCCGGTTCGGCGCAGCCGGACCGCGCCGGTAAGGCCGCGCTCAGGCCAGACTCCCAGCGCACCGCCAAAGCCGCCAAGGAGCCCACGCCCGCAGCGACGCTCTCCGGCGTGGCCGCAAGCCTGACGAAGAACGACCTGGAGTCCGCCAACGCCGCGCTCAACCAGCTTCGTTCGCAGCAGACCGGCGAGAAACTGGCGCCTTTGTTCGCTCAACTCGCCCTCAAGGAGACCGAGCGCAAGATCGACCCCGCCCGCGTGGAGCGCCACGCCCGCGAGGCCCTGGTGGCCGGCTACGAGGATGTGAAACTGGACCTGTCCATGGGCCGGGCGCTCGACCGCCAGAAACGCGCAGCCGAGGCCGGCCGGTGGTTCCGCCGCGCCACCCAGATCGGCACCGACCCCGGGCGAACCGACGACAACCGACGCATGGCGTATTTCCTGTGGGCCGACGCCCTGTACCGCACCGGCCGCCCGGCCGACGAAGTGCTGGCCGCCTACGAGGAGGCCATGGAAGCCTATGCGTCCGCGCCGGAGACGGCCTGGGGCCTCTACCAGAGGTCGAAGCTGCAGATGCGCCTGGGCCACGAGGCTGGAGCGCGGGCCCTGGCCGCCGACCTGGTGCGGCGATTCCCCAGCGACTACTGGGCCTCCCAGGCCCGCGAGCGCCTGGGCCCCCTGGCTTCGCTGCAAGTCGAGGCGGGCCGATGATCGCCCCCGGCAGGGAGTCTCCTTTCTGGCCGTCCGAGCCGGAGATGGATCGACGGCTGAACCAGGCCGAGACCGAGATCCACCTGCTGCGCGGGCAGCTTCGCCGCCTTCTTGCCGAGAGCGGGGACTTTCACCTGCTGGTCGGCCGGGTGCTGGAAGCGCTTCCGGTTGGGCTGGTGCTCACGGGCCCGGACGGGCAGATCCGCAGCGTCAACCGCGCCGCCGAGGACCTGCTGGGGGTCGAGCGCGGCCAGGCCCGGGGACGCGCCTACTCCGATGTTTTTTCTCCGCGGTCCTCGCCGCCAGACCGGTTGCGCGCGGGCGGCGGCCCGCCCACGACGCTGGAGTGCGCCAGGGAAGGCGCCACTTCGGCCCACCTCGATTCGGAGGTCTTCTGGATTGACGGCGCGGCGGGAGAGGCGCTGGGCGCCGTGGAAATGCTGACCGATCGCACCGAGACGCGCCGCCTTTCCAAAGAACTCGAGGAGCAGCGCAGCCTGGCCGCTCTGGGCCGCATGGCCGCGGTGGCCGCGCACGAGATCCGCAATCCGCTCGGCGGGATCACCGGGTTCCTGGACCTTCTGGAACGGGAGATCGAGCCGGGCGACCCGCGCCGACGCCACACCGCGCGCATCCGCCAGGGCGCCGAGGCGCTGGAGCGCCTGGTGGCCGGATTCATGGAATTCAGCCGGCCGATGGAGGATCTGCGCGTCCGGCTGGACCTTCGGGAGATTGCCGAGCTGGCGGCGCTGGACCTGCGGCCGTTGGCCGAAAAGCTTGGGAACACCCTGGTGCTGAGCACATGCAAGCGGCCGGCGCTGGTCTCGGGCGACCCGCAGCGCCTGCGGGGCGCGGTGGCCAACCTGGTGCGGAACGCGATCGAAGCGACCGGGGCCGGCGGGACCGTCACGATCCGCGCGCTCGCCGGCAGGAAGCCCGCGATCACCGTGGAAGACGAGGGCCCGGGTGTGCCCGGGGAGATCCGCGCCCGCATGTTCCAGCCGTTCGTCTCCGGAAAAGCCCGTGGAACCGGGCTTGGACTGGCCCTGGCCGCGCGCGCGGCCGAGGCGCACGGCGGATCACTTCGATTTCAAGACCGGCGGCCCCACGGCACGCGTTTCGTGCTCGCGTTGCCCGCCCTGGAAATGGAGGTTCGATGAAACCCCGTGCGCTGGTGCTGGACGATGAGCCGCTGATGCGGGAGTTCCTGGCCGAAACCTTGCGTTCTTCGGGATTCGTGGCCGAGGCCTATTCCGATCCGGTCGAGGCGCTCCGCGAATGGCCCCGGCTGAATCCGGACGTGGCATTCCTGGACCTGCGCCTTCCCGGCACCACCGGCGTGGAAGTGATGCGCGAGGCCCGCTCCGCGGGCAGCCGGGCGGCGTGCGTGCTCCTGACCGCTTTCGGAAGCGTGGAGACCGCCGTGGCGGCGCTCAAGGAAGGCGCCGAGGACTACCTGATGAAGCCGTGCCCCGCGGACCGGATCGAGCAGGCCGCGCTGCAGGCGCTCAAGGTCGCGCGCCTGCAGCGGGACAACCGCCGGCTCCGCGAGACCGTGCGCGAGAGCTCCCGCGGGGGCGGCATGGTGGGGCAGGACCCGTCCTTCCGCGCCATCCTGGAGCAGCTTCCCACGCTGGCGCGCAGCCGGGCCACGGTGCTGCTGACCGGGGAGAGCGGGACGGGCAAGGAACTGGTTGCACGCGCCCTGCACGATCTGGGGCCGCGTTCCGAGGGGCCGTGGGTGAGCATCAACTGCGCGGCGCTCCCGGAGTCGCTCCTTGAGAGTGAGTTGTTCGGGCACGAGCGCGGCGCCTTCACCGGCGCCTCTTCGCGCCATGCGGGCCGATTTGAGCAGGCCCACGGCGGAACCCTGTTGTTGGACGAGATTTCGGAAATCCAGCCGGGCCTGCAGGCCAAGCTGCTGCGGGCTCTCCAGGAGCGGGAGTTCTTCCGCCTGGGCGGGACCGAACCCGTGCGCGTGGACGTGCGCGTGGTGGCCACCAGCAACCGCGACATGCGCGCGATGGTGCAGCGCGGCGAATTCCGGGCGGACCTGTTCTACCGGTTGAACGTGCTGGCGCTTCGCCTGCCGCCGCTCAGGGAGCGCCCGGGGGACATTCCGCTGCTCGCCGCGAGCTTCCTGAAGCGCGCCGGCCTTGAAACCGGCCACGAGCTCACCGCGATCAGCCCGGCGGCCCTTGAAATGCTGTGCGCCCACCACTGGCCCGGAAACGTGCGCGAGCTGTACAACTGCATCGAGCGGGCCGCGGTCTTCGCCAAGGGTCCGGTGCTGGAGTCCGCCGATTTTGCGCTCGAGCCGGCCTCCCCGGTTCGCCGCGATGTGTTCGACCTGGGAGAGCTGGAGCGCGACGCCATCGTGGCCGCGCTGCAGGCCACCGGAGGGCACCGCGAGCGCACCGCCCGAATCCTGGGGATCAGCGTGCGCACCCTGCGCAACAAACTCTCGCAGTACCGCGAGTCCGGGCTCATGACGGCGCAAAACTTGCCGCCCGATGCGGCAAATTTTGCCTCGGTCCCCGCGCCGCGCCTTCCCGCCCTGCTCCGGCCGGCCGCCTAACCATCAGCAGCACAAAGACTTCCAAAACAGACCCGGTCCGCCGGAACATGGCACGTCACTTGCGATTTGCATCTCCGGAGGATTGGAACCCCATCCCGGACTGGAGCCAGGCGCATGTTGAAGGACGTTCTGTTCAACCAGGCATTTCCCGAGCTCAAGCAGGGCATGGACGTGACTGCCCTGCGGCAAAAACTGTTCGCGGACAACGTGGCCAACGTGGCCACTCCCGGCTACCAGTCCCGCCACGTGGCCTTCGAGGAATTGCTTCGCGGCCGCTCCCCGGCCCACCAGCTGGGACTGGCGGCCCCGGAATCGGGAGCCGCGTTTCCGGCGACCGGTCGCCCGTCGGTCGCCCCGCGGGTCCTGGTGGACACCAGCCCCGACCTGCGCAGCGGCGTGAACAACGTGGATATCGAGCGCGAGATGGCCGGACTGCAGAAGAACAACCTGATCCACGCGGCCATGACCCAGCTGGTCTCGGCCCGCTACAAGATGATGCGCGAAGCGATCATGGATCGCTCGGCCTAGGTGAACGCGAAGGAGCCGTCCGATGGGTGACATGGGCATCTTTGGAGCATTCGAGATCAGTGCGTCGGGCCTGGCGGCCCAGCGCCTGCGGATGAACGTCGTGGCGAACAACATCGCCAATGCGAGCACCACCCGCACGCCCGAAGGCGGCCCGTACAAGCGCCAGATCGTGACCTTCCAGGCCGCGCTCCACGGTCCCGTGATCGCCGTCCCCGAGCAGCACGGGGCTCCCGCGCCGCGGCTCCCGATGAGCACCACCGCCGACGGCCAGCGGCCGCTCGAGATGCTGCAGGAGCGCATGCAGGTGCTTCCGGCCGGCGTCGAGGTGGGGCAGGTCTCGAGTGACCCGACCGAACCGCAGATGGTGTACGACCCGACCCATCCGGATGCCGACGCCAAGGGCTACGTGAAGATGCCCAACGTGAACCCGGTGGTGGAAATGATGGAAATGATGGGCGCCTCGCGCGCCTACGAGGCCAACATCAGCGCCATGTCGGTCTCCAAGGACATGGCCAACAAGACGCTGGAGATCGGTCGCTGATGGAAACCCTGAAGATCGCCGCCGGTGAGCTTGCCCGCATACTGCCGAACCCCGGAGCGGGGCCGGCCCAGGGCGCGGGACCGGCGGGAGCGGCGGCGCCGGCCCAGCTGCCGTTCCAGGAGCTGCTCAAGCAGGCGGTGACCGGCGCCAACGACATGGCCCAGAAGTCCGACGCGCTGACCAAGGCGCTCGTGGAAGGCAAGCCGGTGGACCTGCACCGGGTGATGCTGGCCCAGCAGGAAGCGCAGATCGGATTCGAAATCGTGCTGCAGATGAGGGACAAGCTCATCTCGGCCTACCAGGAAATCAGCCGGATGCCGATGTAGGGCGCCCTTCGCGTGGCGCCGGCCCGAACCCGGGCCGCCCGCCGCCGCGGCTCCCGAACACCGTCCTGGAACGCCCTGACATGGAGGTCGAACCGAAGTGAACCCACTCGACAGTCTCACCCGCCTCTGGGGTCGCCTGAACCCCAACCAGCGAATGATGGCCGCGTTTTCCGCGCTGGGCGTAGTCGCGGTGGTGGCGCTCCTGATGACCTGGGCGGGCCGACCCGACTACCAGGTCCTGTACACCGGCCTCAAGCCCGAGGACGGCGGCAAGATCGTGGACAAGCTGCGCTCCAAGAAGATCCCGTTCCAGCTGCGGGACGGTGGCGCCACCGTGATGGTGCCGTCCCAGAGCGTCTACGAGACCCGCCTGGCGCTGGCGACCGACGGGCTTCCGCACGCCGGCGGCGTGGGCTACGAGCTGTTCGACAAAACCAACTTCGGGATGACCGACTTCGTGCAGAAGCTCAACTTCCAGCGGGCGCTGGAAGGTGAGCTGACGCGCACCATCGAGCAGTTGGACGAAGTCGAGCAGGCCCGCATCCACATCGTGATCCCCGAGCCCAAGCTGTACACCGAGGAGCGCACCTCGCCCACCGCCTCGGTGGTGCTCAAGTTGCGCGGCTCCGGCCGGCTCAGCCAGGGACAGATCAAGGGTGTGACGCACCTGGTGGCCAGCAGCGTCGAGGGCCTCAAGCCCGAGGACGTCACCATCATCGACACCAACGGCAACGTGCTTTCCAAGGGCCACAGCGACGGCCTGGTGGCGGGGCTTTCCAGCGACCAGCTGGAGCTGCAGCAGAACGTGGAGACGTACCTGTCGCGCAAGGCCCAGTCCATGCTCGAAGAGGTGCTGGGGCCCAACCGCGCCGTGGTCCAGGTGAATGCCCAGCTGGACTTCGACAAGATCGATCGCACCACCGAGCGTTACGACCCCGACAACCAGGTGGTCCGCAGCGAGGAAAAGAACGAGAGCTCCGGGCAGAGCGCCGCGGAAAAAACCAGCAGCTCGGTCGTGAACTACGAGATTTCCAAGACCCTGGAGCACGCGGCCAACTCGGTGGGCGGGGTCAAGAAGCTGACCGTGGCCGTGATGGTGGACGGGGTGTACGGGCAGCCCGACAAGAAGGGCGCCCGGGCCTACTCGCCGCGCAGCCCCGAGGAATTGACCAAGATCCGCAACATTGTCAAGAACGCGGTCGGGATCGATGCCAAGAGAGGCGACGAGCTGGAGGTCGCCAACGTGGCCTTCGACACCTCCACCCTGGATGCGGTCCAGAAGGACATGAAGAAGGCGCAGTTCACCGGCATGGCTTCCAAGGCCGCCGGCAAGGTGGGCGTGGCGGTGGTGGTGCTGGTGCTGTTCCTGATGCTGCGTGGCTCGCTCCAGGGCGTGGGCCGGGCCCTCTCGCCCGAGCCGATGAGGGGCCTGGATGCCGAGGAAATCGTGAACGGCGCGCTCGAGACCCCCGAGCAGGCGGGCCGGCGCCGGATCGAGGAGCGCGTGGGGCGCCTGGCGCGCGAGCGTCCGCAGGAAGTCGCGACCCTGGTGCGCACCTGGATGCGCGAGGAGAACCTGTAAGTGAAGAACACCAACGTCCAGCAGCTTTCGGGCGGCCAGCGCGCCGCGGTCCTGATGGTGAGCCTCGGCCCCGAGGACTCGGCGCGGGTGCTGCGCGAGATGCCGGCGCGGGAGATCGAGCAGGTCACCCTGGAGATCGCGCGCCTGGGCGACGTGCCCAACGAGCTCCGCCAGCAGATCATGGAGATGGTGGGGCACGAGGCCGGCACGCCGGAAAACTTTCTGGAAGGCGGTCTCAGCTACGCCCAGATGGTGCTGGAAAAGGCCGTCGGTGGCGAGCAGGCCCGCGAGATCCTGACCCGGGTCCAGGGCTCGGTCCAGACCACCGGCTTCGAAATGCTGCGCGGTTTCGATACCGCGCAACTGGTCAACTTCATCCGGAACGAGCATCCGCAGACGATCGCCCTGATCCTGGCCCACCTGCGCGTGGAGCAGGCGGCGGCGGCCCTTTCCATGCTGAGCCCGGAGATCCAGCCGGACATCGTGGCCCGACTGGCCACCATGGAAGAGATCAGCGCCGACACCATCAGCGAGATCGAGAGCGTGCTGAACCAGAACGTCGTGCCCGTGGACGGCCAGGCCTCCAGCGAAGTGGGGGGCATGGAGGTGGTCGCCGAGATCATGAAGCGGCTGGACCGCACCATGGAGCGGAACATTCTTTCCACGCTGGACCGGGACAATCCCCAGGTCGCCCAGCAGGTCAAGAATCTCATGTTCCTGTTCGAGGACCTGCGCCGGATCGACGACCGCGGCATCCAGCGCGTGCTCAAGGAAGTGGACACCAAGGAGCTGGCGCTGGCCCTGAAGGCCGCCAGCGAGGAGCTCAGGGAGCAGATCTTCCGCAACATGTCCGAGCGCGCGGTGGAGATGCTCAAGGAGGAGCTCGACCTGATGGGACCGGTGAAGCTGAAGACCGTGGAAGAGGCGCAGCGCCACATCATCGACGCCGTCCGCCAGCTCGAGGAGCAGGGCGAGGTGACGATCGCGGGCCGCGGAGGGGCGCAGGATGAAGTCGTCCTCTAACGTGATCCGCGGGGCTTCCCGGGGCCCGGCGGGGGTCAGCCTGGCCGGCGATCCCGGGGAGCGAAGCGTGTTCTCGCCCTTTCCCCAGGCGCCGCGCACGCTGCCCGCGCCCGAGAAGCTGGCGCACGAGAGCGCGCTGCGGGCCGCCTACGAGCAGGGGCTTTCCGAGGGGCTCTCCGAGGGCGCCGTCCAGGCCGAGGCCGAGATCGAGGGCATGCGCGCCACGCTGGAAATGGTGGTGCAGGAATTGTGGGGCGCCCGCGAACGGCTCCAGAAGGAGCTGCAGGAGGACGCCTGCCGCCTGGCCATGGAAGTGGCCCGCAAGGTGGTTGGCGAGGTCGCGGTCCGGGAGCAGGGCATGGTGGACCGGATGGTTTCCGAAGCGCTCCGGCGCGTGGCCGTGCGCGACCGCATCACCGTGCGGGTGAATCCGGACGACCTGGAGGCGGTTCGGGCCCAGCGCGAGCGCTGGCTTTCGCTGGTCGAGGGCGTGGAGCACTTCGAGATCGTGGAGGACCGGCGCGTGGGGCGAGGGGGCGCGCTGGTGACCACACTCGACGGATCCGTGGACGCCCGCTGGGCGACGCAACTGCAGGAAGTCGAACGGGCCCTGTTCGGAGAGAAGGAGAAGTCTTGAACGCCGCCATGGAATCCCGACTGGAGCGCCTTTCGCGCCTGGACAGCGTCCGGATCACCGGGCGCGTGTCGCAGGTCGTGGGGCTGGTGGTGGAAGCCACCGGCCTCAACGCGCCCGTGGGAGAGGTATGCGAGATCCATACCGGGCGCCACAGCGCCCCGGAACTGGCCGAGGTGGTCGGTTTCCGCGAGGGCCGGGCGCTGCTCATGCCGCTGGGCGATCTGCGCGGCACGGCCCCCGGCGCCGACGTGGTACGAACCCGCCGGCCGCTGACCGTGGAAGTGGGGGAAGGCTTGCTGGGCCGGGTCCTCGATGGCCTGGGACGGCCCCTGGACCGCCTTGGAGCGCTCCCCCCCGGGGAACGCCGGCTGCTGCATGCGAGCCCGCCCGATCCGCTTTCCCGTGCCCGGGTGCTTCGGCCCCTGGCCACGGGAGTGCGCGCCGTGGACGGCTTCATGACTGTCGGGCGCGGACAGCGACTGGGCATCTTCGCAGGTTCCGGCGTGGGCAAGAGCATGCTGCTCGGAATGATGGCCCGTGGGACCGAGGCGGACGTGAACGTGATCGCCCTGATCGGCGAGCGCGGCCGGGAAGTGCGCGATTTCCTCGAGCGCGACCTGGGAACCGAGGGCATGAAGCGCTCCGTAGTGATCACGGTGACCAGCGACCAGCCCGCGCTGCTGCGGGTCAAGGGGGCCTTCCTGGCCTGCGCCATCGCCGAGCATTTCCGGGACTCCGGCCGGCAAGTCTTATTGATGATGGATTCGCTCACCCGCGTGGCCATGGCCCAGCGTGAGATCGGGCTCGCCACCGGCGAGCCGCCCACCGCGCGCGGCTACACGCCGTCGGTGTTCGCGCTGCTGCCCCAGATGCTGGAGCGGGCGGGCTGCTCCGAGAAGGGCGCGATCACCGGCATCTACACCGTGCTGGTCGAGCAGGACGACATGAACGACCCGATCGCCGACGCCGCCCGCTCGATCCTGGACGGGCACGTGGTGCTGTCGCGCAAGCTGGCGGCCTCGAACCACTATCCGGCGATCGACGTGCTGGAGAGCGTGAGCCGCGTCATGCACGACGTGGCCTCCCCGGAGCACCGCTCCGCGGCCGCGAATGGCCGGGCCTACCTGAGCACCTACCGGGATTCCGAGGACCTGATCCAGATCGGCGCGTACGCCCGCGGAAGCAGCACGGAGATCGATGCGGCCCTGGACCACCTGGCCCCCCTGCGGACATTCCTGCGCCAGGCGCCGGACGAACTGACGCCTTTCGCGGACACCGTGAGCGTGCTTGAGCGGGTGGCGGCGTGAAACCCCACTTTCGCCTGCACGCCCTGGAGCGCCTGCGCGCGCGGATCCTGCGCGAACGGCGCACCGAGCTGGCCCGGGCCGCCGAGGCGTGCCGGACCATGCAGGAGGCGGTGGATTCGCTCCGCGCCTCGTCGGCCAGGGCGTTGATGGAGGCGGCGAGGCCGGCGGACGGCGCGTCCGTGCGGCTGTGGGGCGACCAGGCCGACGCGCTTCGCCAGGGCGAGGCCCGGGCCCGGATCCAGTTCGGTGAGCGGTGGGAGGCCCACGAGCGGGCCAGGCTGGCCGCGGTGGAAGCCCAGCAGCAACTTCGGGTGGTTGAAAAGTTGCGGGAGCGGCGCGAGGAGGAAGCGCGCCTCCACGAATTGCGCTCGGAAGAGCGGGAGTTGAACGACCGGAACGCCGGAAGTTTCGCCCGGAAAATGCACGAGGCAGGAGGCCGGAACCATGGGTAAGTGGATTGCGTTCTTCATGATCGCCTTCATGGGCATATTTACGGGGTTGCTGTTCGCCACGGGCGTCGCCCAGAAGCAGTTGATCCCGATGGTGCGCCAGCGAATGGGAATGGCCCGGGTGGCGTCGGCGGACTCATCCGCGACTGCGTCCGAGACGGCCGTGCCCTCGGCGCCCCGGCCGGACAGCGTCATGGCCAAGGCCCCGGAAGGCTCATCCGCTGCCGCGACCCCTGCTCCGGCTTCCGACTCGCCGCAGAAGCTCGCCGTGCAGCGGGCGGCCGGCCAGGCGCGCTCCCCGGAGCAGCAGGAGCGCGACGGCTTGATCGCCAAGGTCTACGCCGAGATGGATCCGCTGGAGGCCGCCAAGGTGCTCTCGCGCCTGGACGATCCCACGGCGCTGGCCATCGTGACTCACCTGAAGGCTTCCAAGGCCGCCAAGGTGCTGCAGGCCTTCGGACCGGAACGCTCGACCAAGATCACCCTGATGTGGGCCAACGGGCCCATGGCCACGGAAGGAACGGTCACCCCATGAAGCCATCGCCGCCGCTGCCGGTCGCCACTGCCCCGAAGCCCGCCGTGCCTTCCGGCGCGAGCGCGCGCCGGGGAGGAGTGGAAGGCGCGTTCGATGCGGCGCTCGGCGCCGCCTCGAACGGCTCCGCTGCGCGCGTGGATCCGGGCGCCCGGCCGCAGCTGCCCATCGCCCCGGAGATTCCCGTGAAGGCCGGGCGCCCCGCGCGCCGTGCCGAGGATTCCCCGACGGGCCCCGTGGCCGTGCCGGCCGCTGGCCTGCTGGGCGTGGCGATGAGGGCGCAGGCCCCCGATGCAGCGTCGTCCGCCACTGAGGCGGCAGGAACGAACGGCAGGTCCGGACAACAGAATTCAACCGCGCCGGCCGGTGCTGCGCCCGCGGAACCCGGCCAGCCGCAGCCCGGTGCGGCGGAAACCAGGGACGCGCAGATGAACGGCGATGCGAAGGCACCGGTCGATGCGATCGCACCGGTCGATACGAAAGCCGCGGGCGATGCGAAGGCGATGACTGGAAATCCGGACGCGAAGACCGCCGCGCAGGGACCTGGGCCGACCACGCCGGCCGGCCCCGACACGCCCGCCGAATCGGCCACGCCACTCGAGCCCGTAAAGAAGACCGTGACCCGGCGGGGAGAAGCCTCGACCACGCCGGTACGGATGGAAGACCCGGTCCCGGCGGCCGCGGAAAACACCAACGACGTCCAGAACGCGCCCGGGTCGCGCGCGGCGCTCCACGCCCGCGCGGCCGCTTCGCCCCGTTCCGAACTGGCCGAGGCGATCGCCCAGCGCGCCGCCGCGGAGGTGCAGGAGATGCATGCGGCGCCGCTGCAGGGCGCAGCCGATCACGCCACTTCCAGGACTCCGAAGCACGAGGCGGCTCCCGCCGGAGCTCCGCGGTTCGCGGGCCCCGCGCCCGCCGCCTCCGCGGAGAACTCATCGCACGCGAACCCCGACGCATCGGGCCCGCACCAGGATCCCGCCTCGCCTTCGGCCCCCCGGGCCGGGGACGAGGCACGCTCCGCGGTGCCGTTCGAAGCGGGCATCGCAGGCCGGGCCCACGCTCCGGAAGCCGGTGGGACGGCCTCGACCACCGCCGGCCGCGCATCCGCTTCCGGCCCGGCCACGGCTCCGGCGGCTTCCGCCGCGCCGCCGGCGGCCCCGCACGCGGGGGCGGTCAAGATTTTGGACCAGGTGATCCAGCAGCTCCAGATCAAGCAGCTGGGACCGGAGACGATGCGGGCCACGGTGCGCCTGAATCCCGAGAGCCTGGGCCAGGTGGAAATCCGGATCGAGATGCAGAACGGGCATCTGCGCGCACACTTCGTGGCCGCCAGCCCCGAGGTTCGCGAGGCGCTCCGGCAGCACCTGCCGGAGCTCGAAAGGGCACTCGCCGCGGGCCGTGGTTCGCTGAGCTCGCTCAGCGTCGACGTGGGCCGGCAGGGCGAGCAACCCGGCAACCAGTTCATGGATTCCAAGCCGGCCCGCATGAAGCGGGCCCCAGGCGCGGCGGATGTCGCCGCGCATCCGGACCCGAGGCCGCGCAGGGACAGCGGCCTGGATCTCTACGCGTAGGCAGAAAAGGCAGGCAGTCAAGATGAGCATCACATCCACCACCGCGGCCACCGGCTCCAGCGACCTGGGCGGCGCGCTCGGCGCCGGCGGGACGAGCGCACTGGGCAAGGAGGAGTTCCTGAAGCTCCTCACGGCCCAGCTCCGCAACCAGGACCCGCTTCAGCCGATCCAGAACGAGCAGTTCGTGGCGCAGTTGGCCCAGTTCTCGTCGCTCGAGCAGATGCAGAACATGAACGACAACCTGACCAGCAACATCATGATCAACCAGTCGGTGAACAACTCGCTGGCCACCACCCTGATCGGGCGGGAAGTCGAGGCCAAGGGCAACACGTTCACCCTGGAATCCGGCTCCAAGACCAACCTGAGCTTCACGACGTCCGCCGACGCCAGCGCCAAGGTGGAGGTGGTGGACTCGAACGGCAAGGTGGTGGCCACGATCAAGGCAGGCGACCTGAAGGCCGGCAACCAGAGCGTGAGCTGGGATGGCAACGGCGCCGACGGCAAGCCGGCCGCATCGGGCGACTACACCTTCCGGGTGACCGCCACCGATGCCAAGGGCAACGCCGTCGGGACGCAGACCATGGTGCGCGGCAAGGTGACCGGAGTGAAGTTCCAGAACGGCGGCACCTACCTGATGGTCGGTTCGCGCACGTTCAGCCTGGCCGACGTGACCCAGATCCTCGACGCCTCGGCCACCAAGTAGGAAAGGAAAAGCCATGGATCCTATTCGAATCGCCGGCGCCGGGTCCGCCCCCGCGGCCGCGGCGGCGACTCCGCCGGGGGCAAAGAAGAAGCCGGGCGGATTCCAGGACCTGCTGGAGCAGCGAATCCAGGGCTCCGGGCAGGTGACCTTTTCCAAGCACGCGGAGCACCGCATGCAACTGCGCCAGGTCTCCCTTTCGAACAATGACCGGGCGCGCCTGAACCTGGCGGTGGACCGGGCCGCGGGCAAGGGAGCCCGGGAATCCCTGGTGCTGCTGGACCGCATGGCCTTCGTGGTGAACGTGCCCAATCGGACGGTGGTCACGGCCATGCCCAGCGAATCGGCCCGCGAGGGCATTTTCACGAACATCGACAGCGCAGTCCTGGCTTAACGCATCCGAAGTCCAAACCTGGGCGCCGGACCTCTTCGAGGAAGCGCCCGAAACCAGAGGAGAGTCACTACCATGCTTCGATCCATGTACTCCGGCGTGATGGGCCTTCGCAACCACCAGCTGCGGATGGACGTCATCGGCAACAACATCGCCAACATCAACACCACCGGTTTCAAGTCGGGCCGCGCCCGCTTTGCCGAGGCGTTCGCGCAGACCCTGCAGCCGGCTTCGCCGGGCAACGGCACCCTGGGCGGCACCAACCCGTTCCAGATCGGCCTGGGCTCGCAGCTCGCCAGCATCGACAACGCCTTCACCCAGGGCACCCTGCAGAACACCGGCCTGGGAACCGACCTGGCTCTCCAGGGCCAGGGATTCTTCATCCTCGGGAGCGGCAAGACCGCCAGCTACACCCGCGACGGCGCCTTCAACTTCGACGCCCAGGGCAACCTGGTGGACCCCAGCACCGGCCTGCAGGTGCAGGGTTACCAGGCGGACAACACCGGCGTGGTCCCGCCGGGCACGCAGCTTTCCGGCATCAAGATCCCGCTGGACTCCACTTCGCCGGCGAAGCCGACCGACGCGATGGTGCTTCACGGAAACCTGGACGCGAGCACGGCGACGTCGGGACCCACCCAGGGCACCTTCGATGCCACGGCTTCGGTGTACGACAGCCTGGGCAACAAGGTCGCGGTGACGCTGACCTTCACGCACTCGGCCACCAACACCTGGGACGTCACGCTCAAGGCCCCGACCGTGGCCAACGGCGGCGCGATCACCGCCACGACCCTCAAGTTCCTGCCGGACGGCTCGTTCGACCCGGCCACCAGCACCTTTGGAAAGATCACCCTGACACCGACCCCGGCCAACGGCGCGAATCCGGTGGTGGTCGACTTCGGGGACGCCGCCAACAAGCCCAACATCTTCAAGTCCATGACCCAGACCGCCAACGAGTCCAACGCGTTCGTGTTCAGCCAGGACGGTTACTCGGCCGGCTCGATCACCCGCACGGTGATCGACGCCAAGGGCAATGTGGTGGGCACGTTCTCGAACGGCGTCACCCGCACCCTGGCCCAAGTGGCCCTGGCGCGGTTCGCCAATGAGAACGGGCTCAGCAAGGACTCCGGCAACGCCTGGGACGAGTCCACCAACTCGGGCCGCGCGGTGATCGGCACGGCCGGCAGCGCCGGGTTCGGCACGCTGGCCTCGGGCTCCCTGGAGTCCTCGAACGTGGACCTGGCGCAGGAATTCACCGACCTGATCGTGGCGCAGCGCGGCTTCCAGGCCAACGCCAAGATGATCACGACCGGCGACGAGATGCTCACCGACGTGGTGAACATCAAGCGGTAACGATCGAAACCGGGGCGGCGCCTGATGCCGCCCCCGAGGGAGGATGGGGAAGCGGGTCCGCGAGGGCCCGCGCCCCGAAACCGACATGATCCATCTGACCAAGCTCAACGGGTCCGAATACGTGCTCAACGCCGACCTCATCGAGTCCCTGGAGAGCACTCCGGACACCACCATTACCCTGGTCTCCGGCCACAAGATGAACGTGCTCGAGCCGGTGGACGAGGTGGTGTCCCGGATCGTCGAATACCACCGGCAGGTGTTCCAGGGGCCGTTCGTCCTGAAGCGCGCGTCGGGAGACCCGGAACACTAGAATCTCCACGGAGGGAGAGGAGCCTTAGACCATGGATATCGCGACCGTAGGTGGCCTGGGACTGGCCGTGGTCGCCGTGCTGGTGGCGTACCTGATGGAGGGCGGCAGCCTCGCGGCGATCTTCGTGCCGTCGGCCATGATCCTGGTGCTGCTCGGCACCATCGGGGCCGCCACCGTCACCACGTCGTTCCGGACGGTCATGAACCTGCCGACCTACTTCAAGATCGCCTTCTTCGACGATCACAAGGACCCGGTGGAGCTCATCGACATGATCGTCTCGCTGGCCGAAAAGGCCCGCCGCGACGGGCTGCTTCCGCTGGAGGCGGAGGCCAAGAAGATCAAGGAACCGTTCTTGAAAAAGGCGGTCGAGCTGGTGGTGGACGGAACCGACCCCGGCGTGACCCGCACCATTCTTGAAACCGAGATCAACTTCATCTCCAGCCGGCACAAGGAGGGCGCCACCTACTTCGGCAAGCTGGGCGGGTTCGCGCCCACCCTGGGCATCATCGGGACGGTGCTGGGGCTGATCCACACCCTGGGTAACACCAGCGACGCCAGCAAGATGGCCGAGTCCATCGCGGCCGCCTTTATCGCCACGCTGTGGGGAGTGGGATCGGCCAACCTGCTTTATCTGCCGATCGGGGACAAGCTCAAGGTCCGCCACGAAGAAGAGCAGCTGTACCTGGAGGTGGCCCTCGAGGGGGTGATTTCCATCCAGGCTGGTGAAATCCCGCGCGTCATCCGGACCAAGTTGATGTCTTATCTGGCGCCGAAGGAACGCACCGAACCCCAGAAGAAAGCGGCCTGATGAAGAAGCGCCACCACGAGGCGGAGCATGAAAATTCAGAGCGCTGGCTCCTGACCTATGCCGACCTAATTACGCTCCTGCTGGCGTTTTTCATCGTTATGTACTCCATGTCGCAGGTGGACGCCAAGAAGTTCGGGGCCATGAGCACGGCCCTGAATCGGATCCTTTCGGGCGGGGGACTTCTGCTCAAAGGGGAATCCGGCACAACAATTGCTGCTCAGCAGAGTTACGCACCCGTGGAGGGCGACAACTCCAGGCTGGTGATGGCCGACCTGGTAACGGAAGTGCGGAACCATCACCTGGTCAACAAGGTGAAGATCCGGCGCGACGCCCGCGGGGTGGTCCTGTCGCTGAACGAAAAGGTCCTGTTCCCTTCCGGGAGCGCGGAGCTGGGCGATTCGGCCCGGTCGCTCCTGGACACGTTGAGCACGCTGGTCTCCAGGCTGCCCAACGAGGTCCGGATCGAAGGGCACACCGACAACGTGCCGATCCACGGCGGACGTTACGATTCGAACTGGGAGCTCTCGGCCGCGCGCGCCACTTCGGTGGTGCGCTTCATGATCGAGCACCACCTGTTGCCGCCTTACCAGCTTTCCGCCGCGGGCTATGCCGAGTTCCGGCCGCTCGCGCCGAACGACAGTCCGGAAAACCGGACCCTGAACCGCCGAGTGGATTTCGTGATTCTATCCGCCGCCCCGCCGATTCCGGTGGAGGCGCCCAGCCAGGGAGAGACGCATGGCCGATGAACCCAAGGCCCCCGCAGCGAAGCCCGAGGCGGCCAAGTCCGAGGCGGGCAAGCCGGAGGCACCGAAGAAGCCGGGCGGCCCGCTCCAGATGATCCTGATCGCCGTGGGCGGACTGGTGGTGGTCGCCGGCATCGCGGGCGCGCTGCTGGTGTTCGTGGTTCTGCCCAGGCTGAATCCGCCCAAGGAGGTGAAGAAGGTCGTGGTTTCGGAGGCCGAGCTGGGCCCGACCGTCCCGATCAAGGACATGGTGATCAACCTGGCCGACGCCGACGAGGTGCATTACCTGAAAATCGGGCTCGCGCTGGAGATGAAGGACAAGAAGTTCAAGGCCGAGGAGTTCGCGGCCCGGGACCCGCAGATCCGCGACCTGGTGATCACCGAGTTCAGCCGCCACACCGTCAAGGAAGTGAATTCGGCCGTCGGCCGCGAGCACATCCGCGGCGAGTTGCTCAAGAAGCTGAACGATGCCGTCGGGGGAGCGCCCCTGAAGACCATCTATTTCACCGAGTACGTGGCCCAGTAGCGGGGAGCCGCCCGGGCGCGAGCCCGGGACCAGGGGAGAAGTCATGTCGGGCATTCTAAGTCAGGACGAAATTGATGCGTTGATGAGCGCCGTGTCCAGCGGGGACCTCGCGGTGTCCCCGGCGGACTCGGCATTCGGCGCCCAAAACGTCCAGCCGTACGACTTCCGTGCGCCCAACCGGATGAGCAAGGAAAACCTCCGCTCGCTCACCTCGGTGCACGAATCGTTCGCCCGGCTCCTGGCCAACAACCTCTCGGGGTACCTGCGGTGCATCGTGGAGACCTCGCTGGTCTCGGTGACCAACGTGTCGTTCGCGGAGTTCCAGCAATCGCTGCCGAACCCCAGCGGGATCACGGTCCTGAACGCCCCACCCTTCGAAGGCCCGGTGGTCCTGGAAATGAACCTGCCGCTGCTGGTGGCGATGATCGACCGGCTGTTTGGCGGCCCCGGCACTCTCGGGCAGGACGGCCGCGCCCTGACCACGCTGGAACAGACGGTGATCCAGAAAATCGTGCGGCGGGTGCTGCCGGAACTGGCCGAGGCCTGGAAGTCCATCGTGCCCATCGTGCCCGATATCGAACTTTTCGAGAGCAATCCCCAGTTCGTGTCCACCGCTTCCCCCGGGGACATGGTGGTGTTTGCCTCGATGGAAATCCAGCTTCCCAAGGCCTCCGGATTTGCCTCGCTGTGCTACCTGCACCGCGACGTCGAGGACGCCCTGCACCGCAGCGGCAGCTCGCACGGGGCCAACGTGCGACAGAAGCGTCCCACGCCGATCCCGGCCGAATCCTGGCGTGCGGGGATCGCCCCGACTACGCTCGACCTGGCCGGCATCCTCGGCACCACCACCATCCGGGTGGGCGAGTTGCTCGATCTGCGGGTGGGGGACGTGCTTCGGCTGGACAGCAATCCTTCAGGAGATGTGCCGGTGATGGTGGCCGGTGAAGAGAAGGCCCGGGCGCGGCTCGGACGCATCGGGCGCCATCGCGCGCTCGAAATCACCGCGCTGCACTAGGCGCGAGCGCCAAGCAGGAAGGAGATTCTCATGGACGAAAGCCAGAAGAACCCGACCGGGGCGGAGGGGCTCGTGCCGGACAGCGCCGACGCGCTTTCGGTGGCCCAGGCCGAGCACGAAGAAGAGGCCGCTCAGGCCCCGCCGGTGGCGAGGGTCGTGGAACTGCCCGTCCTGGATCCGGGCCATGTTTCCTCGGCGCCCCGCAGCATCGACCTGCTGCTGGACGTGGAACTGCCGGTGACCGTAGAACTGGGCCACAGCCAGATGGCGATCAAGAGCATTCTCGAGCTGGGCATCGGCTCGGTGGTTCGCCTGGAGAAGATGGCCGGAGATCCGGTGGACGTGCTGGTGAACGGCAAGCTGGTGGCCCGCGGCGAAGTGGTGGTGGTGGACGAGAACTTTGGCGTGCGCATCCTCGGGCTGGTCGATCCGGACCAGCGGCTGGGCACGCTTTGAAATCGGCACTGAGGTTCCTGGCCGGGGCGTCCTCGCTGCTTCTTGCGGCGACGGCGCGCGCCACGAACCTGACCTACACCGATCCGGTGCCGCCGCCCATGCCTTCGATGGCCGGGCTGCTGGCCCGGACCGGCATCGCGCTGGCGCTGGTGGTGGGCCTGATCTACGCCACGGCGTGGATGCTTCGCCGGGCCCAGGCGGGCACCGGCCTCCGGTCGCCCCGCAAGTCCCGCGAGCCGGTGGCGGTGGAATCCCACGTGGCCCTGGGGCCGCGACGGTCCCTGTATTCGGTGCGCTGGGGCAAGTTCCGGCTGTTGCTCGGAGCCGGCAGTTCGGAGATCTCGCTGCTGGCCTCCGAGTGGGCCGAGGGCGAAACCGCCTCCGAGCCCCAGGCGGAGCTTCCGGATGCCGCCAGCTTCGGCCGGCATCTCGACGATTTTCTCTCAAGGCTGGGACGGGTGGAAGATGAACCGCGCTCTTAAAGGAATCCTCCTGGTGGCCCTGCTGGCGGCTTTCGCGCCGGCCCTCGCGCACGCCCAGGGGGCGGCTTCCACCGGGGCCGCGTCCATCGCCTTGCCCAAGATTACGCTGGGAGTGGAGCAATCCCATTCGCCCGGCCAGGTGAGCACGTCCCTGCAGTTGCTGCTGCTGTTCAGCGTCCTGTCGCTGGCCCCGGCGCTCCTGATCATGCTGACCTCGTTCACCCGGATCATCGTGGTGCTGTCGTTCCTGAGGCAGGCCATGAGCACCCAGCAGATGCCCCCCAACCAGGTGCTGATCTCGCTGGCGCTGTTCCTGACCTACTTCATCATGGCCCCGGTGTGGAACCAGATCAACGACAAGGCCGTCGCCCCGCTGCTGGCCGGCAAGATCAACCAGGCCCAGGCGCTGCAGGTGGGCTCGGTGCCACTGCGCGAGTTCATGCTGCGCCAGACGCGCGAAAAGGACCTGGCCCTGTTCGTGAGCCTCTCGCACATGCCGGCCCCGAAGAACGCCTCCGAGCTGCCCATGTCCACCGTGATCCCGGCGTTCATGATCAGCGAGCTGCGCACCGCTTTCCAGATGGGCTTCGTGATCTACCTGCCGTTCCTGATCGTGGACATGGTGGTCTCGAGCGTGCTGATGTCCATGGGCATGATGATGCTGCCGCCGGCCATGATCTCGCTGCCCTTCAAGATCCTGTTGTTCGTGCTGGTGGACGGATGGCACCTGATCGTTCGCTCTCTGGTGATGAGCTTCCGGTAGGAGGGAAGGAACCATGACGCTGACCGAAGCCGTGGCCCTGTTCAAGCAGGCCCTCTGGATGACCGTGATGCTGTCCGCGCCCATGCTGCTGTTCGGGCTGGTCGCGGGGCTCGTGGTCAGCATCTTCCAGGCCGTGACCCAGATCCATGAAATGACGCTGACCTTCATCCCCAAGGTGCTGGCCGTGGTGGTGGCGCTGGTGCTGTTCCTGCCCTGGATGCTGGCGCAGATGACCACCTACACCACCAACCTCTACATGAGCGCGGCCCGGCTCCACTAGCCGATGGACCAGGCGCTGTTTCTCACCATCCAGGGCTTCATGCTGGCGTTCGTGCGCGTGGCGGGCATCCTGGGTTCGGGGCCCTTCTTCGGCGGACGCAACGTGCCCACCATGTTCAAGGCGGGCGCGTGTTTCTTCATCACGCTGCTGGTGCTGCCCAGCGTGCACCTGGCCGCCTCCCAGATCCCGACCTCCGTCCTGGGGCTGATGCTCACGGTGCTGCGCGAAGTGTCGGTGGGGCTCGCGGTGGGCCTGATGGCGCAGTGCGTGTTCTCGGCCATCCAGATGGCCGGCGAGCTGCTCGGCCTGCAAATGGGCTTTTCCATGATGAACCTGCTGGACCCCAGCACCGGCGCCTCGGTTCCGGTGATCTCCGAACTCTACAGCCTGTTCGCCATGCTGGCCTTCTTCCTGCTCGATGCGCACCACCTGTTCGTGCGCGGGGTCTTCGAAAGCTTCCAACTGGCCCCGCTGGGCTCGACGGCGCTGAACCCGGCGGTGGTTGCGACGCTGGCCGCCGCGGTCGGAAGGATCTTCGTGATGGCCCTCGAGCTCGCGGGCCCGGTGATGGCGGCGCTGTTCCTGGCCGACGTGGCGCTGGGCCTGGTGGCCCGCACGCTTCCGCAGATGAACATCTTCAACGTCGGATTCCCGATCAAGATCGTGCTGGGCCTGGTCACGCTGGGCGCGACCCTGCCCATCCTCATGTCCGCACTTTCCCGGCAGTTCTCCTCGATGGAGCCCGCGATCCGCCAACTCCTGCATGGCATGTAGCTTGCGTTAACAGAGGGAGATTGCATTCCGCCCGGCGCATTCCCGCGCCGGGCAGAAATTGCCGCCTGTCGGCGCCAAGGACGGTAACTCCTTTTGGCAGATGAATCTAAAGACGACAAAACCGAGCCGGCATCACCCCGAAAGCGGGCCGAAGCCCGCTCCCGCGGACAGGTGGCCCAAAGCCAGGAGGTCAATTCTGCGCTAGTGCTGCTGGCCAGTATTTTGGCGCTCACCTGGGTGGGTCCGCACGTGGCGGAAGAGATCGGCCGGTTGGCCCGGCTCTACTGGGGCGAGGGCCTTCACCGGGCCTGGACCGAGACCAGCGCGCAGAGCGAGATGGCGTTCCTGTTCACCCGGCTCGCCATCGCCGTCGGTCCGCTGGTGCTCCTGATCGGCGTCGCCGGGACCGCGTCCAACCTGCTCCAGGTCGGGTTCGTGATGTCGCTGGATCCGATCAAGCCGAACCTGGGCAAGCTGAACCCGCTGGAAGGATCCAAGCGGCTCTTTTCCAAGAACGGATTGATCGAGCTCCTCAAGGCCACCATCAAGATTTCGATCATCACGTGGATCTCGTGGGGCACCTTGAGCGGCGAGTTCGGACGGCTGACGCCGCTGATGGGATCGGGGCTCTCGCAGATCCTGCCGGCCATCGGCGGCGCGGTCTCGCGGCTTGCCCTCCGGATCACGTTGTCGCTGTTCCTGGTGGCGATCGCCGACTACGGCTGGCAGCGCTTCCAGTTCGAGGAAAGCCTCCGGATGACCAAGGAAGAGGTCAAGGACGAGGCCAAGCAGTCGGAAGGCGACCCGCGCATGAAGGCCCGCCTGCGGGCCATGCAGCGCTCGCTCGGGCGCCGCCGGATGATGCAGGAAGTGCCGCGGGCCGACGTGGTGATCACCAACCCCACGCACTTCGCGATCGCCCTGAAGTACGAGAGCGGCAGGAACGAGGCGCCGGTGGTGCTGGCCAAGGGCCAGAACCTCATCGCCCAGCGGATCAAGGAAATCGCCCGCGAGCACGGGATCCCGATGGTGGAGGACCGGCCGCTCGCCCAGGCGCTGTTCAAGTCGGCGGAGATCGGGCAGGAGATCCCGATGCAGTTCTACGAGGCGATCGCGGAAGTGCTGGCGTTCGTCTATCGCCTTCGGGCCCGGCGCTCGGGCGCGATCTAGGTACCCGGGGCGGCCGCCGCCCCCTGAAAGGAAACCGTCATGGAAGCAGTGGCCGGCGGAAACGACGCCAACAAGTACGGAGACCTGCTGGTCGGGGGAGGAGTCCTCCTGATCCTGGCCCTGATGGTCGTGCCGCTGCCGACGCCGATCCTGGACCTGCTGCTGGTGTTCGACATGATGCTGGCGCTGGTGGTGCTGCTGCTCACCGTGTACGTGGCGAAACCGGTGGAGCTCTCGGTGTTCCCCTCGGTGCTGCTGCTGAGCACGCTGCTGCGGCTGTCCCTGAACGTGGCCTCCACCCGCCTGGTGCTGCTCCACGGCTACGCCGGATCGGTGATCGCCGCCTTCGGAAGCTTCGTGGTGGGGGGCAACTACGCGGTGGGGCTGGTGATCTTCGTGATCATCACCGTGATCCAGTTCATGGTGATCACCAAGGGCGCCGGCCGCATCGCCGAAGTGGCGGCCCGCTTCACCCTGGACGGCATGCCCGGCCGGCAGATGTCGATCGACGCCGACCTGAACGCCGGCCACATCGACGAGGTGGAAGCCAAGAAGCGCCGCACCGAGCTATCCCGCGAGGCCGATTTCTACGGCGCCATGGACGGTGCCAGCAAGTTCGTGCGGGGCGACGCGATCGCCGCGATCATCATCATTCTGGTAAACGTGCTGGGCGGATTCGTGATCGGCGTGGCCCAGATGGGCATGTCGTTCAGCGACGCCATGAGCCACTTCACCCTGCTCACCGTGGGGGACGGGCTGGTGGCGCAGATCCCGGCGCTGATCATCTCCACGGCCTCCGGTATCATCGTCACCCGCGTGGGCGGCCAGTCCAACCTGGGCACGCAGATCCTCAAGGAACTGCTCATGAAGCCGCGCGTCCTGATGGTCGCCGGCACGCTCTTGTTCGTGGCCGGGATCGTCCCGGGCCTTCCCAAGGTCCCGTTTCTCCTGATGGCGGTGGCCACGTTCGGCGTGGCCATCAGCCGGCAGCGCGCCCAGGCCGTCGAGGCCGCCGCCGCCAAGGAACGCAAGCCCGCCTCCGACAAGCCCGAGGAGGTGGAAAAGCTCCTGCCGCTCGATTCCATGCAGCTGGAGATCGGCTACGCCCTGATTCCCCTGGTGGACGAAAAGCGCGGCGGCGACCTGCTCGGGCGGGTCACCGTGGTGCGCCGCCAGAGCGCCCTGGAGCTGGGGCTGGTGGTGCCCCCGATCCGCATCCGGGACAACTTGCGGCTGCGTCCCAA
Organism: Candidatus Eiseniibacteriota bacterium; assembly: GCA_025351485.1. Taxonomy (GTDB): domain Bacteria; phylum Eisenbacteria; class RBG-16-71-46; order RBG-16-71-46; family JACRLI01; genus JANXVU01. Next base: position 34,811 of record JANXVU010000099.1, read on the forward strand.
CGAGTATTCCATCCGGCTTCGCGGCAGCGAGATCGCCCGCGGCGAGCTGCGCGTGGGATCCCTCATGGCCCTGGACCCGGGCACGGCGGACGGGCCGGTGCTGGGCGTGAAGACCAAGGATCCGGTCTTCGGGCTGCCCGCGTTCTGGATCGAGGAGTCGGAACGGCACTCCGCGGAGGGCTCCGGCTACACGGTGGTGGAGTGCCCGGCCGTGCTGGCCACGCACCTCAGCGAGGCGGTCAAGTCGCACGCCCACGAGATCCTCACGCGCCAGGAAACCCAGACCATCCTGAACGGGGTCAAGCTGACCCACCCGGCCGTGGTCGAAGAGATCATTCCCAACATGCTCACCGTGGGCGGCGTGCAGAAGGTGCTGCAGAGGCTGCTGCGCGAGCGCATCAGCATCCGCGACATGGTGACCATCCTGGAAGCCATCGCCGACCACGCCGGCACGGTCAAGGACTTTGACCAGCTGGCCGAGTTCGCTCGCCAGTCGCTGGGCCGCACCATCGTCAAGCAGTACCAGGACACCCGCGGCCAGTTGTCGGTCGTGACCCTGGACCCGGAGCTGGAGCAGGAGTTGGTGGACCGGCTCACCGCGGTCGAGGGCGGCCAGGAGCTCCTGCTCGACCCGTCCTTCCTGCACCGGCTGCTGCAGCGCATCGGCGGAGCGGTCCAGGTCGCGCTCACCGCTGCGTCCCAGCCGCTGCTCCTGTGCTCGCACGCGATACGGCCGCAGCTGCGCCGGCTTATCGAAAAATCGTTCCCGAATGTGGTGGTGCTGTCCTACCGCGAAGTGGCCGCGGCGGACGCAGTGAGATCGGTTGCCACGGTCAGGGTGTCCGATGCGAATTAGGAAATTCAAGGCCTCGACCATGGCCGAAGCGCTCCAGGCGGTGAAGACCGAGCTGGGCGACTCCGCGGTGATCTTGAAAACCCGCACCATGAGCGTCTCCGAGGACGGCCGCCGGGGATTCGAAGTGACCGCCGCACAAGACCTGGAGCCGGTCCGGCCGGTCCCGCAGGCGGCCATGCAGCCCCTCGCGGCCCCTCCGGTCGTGGGCGCCATTCCGGCCTCCGGGCTGGTGCAAACCCTGGTGTCCCGGGGCGTGGATGAGCTTCTTGCAAGGCGGCTGGCCGACGCATGGCAAAAGAAGAGCCGGCCGGTTGATTCGGAGTCGCTCGAAAAGGCCCTGGCGGCCCTGATCCCATCCCGAAACGACCTGAAGCCTGGAACGGAACCCTATGTGATTGCTTTGGTTGGACCCACAGGCGTGGGTAAGACCACCACCCTGGCCAAGCTGGCGGCTCACTTCGTGCTTGATAGAAGGCTGAGCGTGCAATTGGTAACGGCCGACACCCACCGGATCGCCGCGGTGGAGCAGCTCGAAGCCTACGCCCGCCTCCTGGGAACCGAGTTTCAAGTGGGGTATGCCCCGGACGAGATCCGGCGCCACCGCGAGAACTGCAAGGCCCGGGTGGTGCTCCTGGACACGCCGGGGGTGGGCCCGATGGACGATGCCGGCATGGGCTACCTCGCGGATGTGTTGAAGGCGGCCTCGCCGAACGAGACGCACCTGGTGCTCTCGGCCGCGGTCCGCACCCAGGACCTGCGGTTGTGCGCGGTCCGGTTCCAGGCTCTCGGGTGCGACCGGTTGCTCTTCACCAAGCTGGATGAAACGGCCACCGCGGGGCAGATCCTGACCGCCCTCGCCGAGACCCGTCTTCCTGTTTCGTACTGGACCTGCGGGCAGATCGTGCCCGGTGACATTCAAGCCGCCACGGGCGAAGGAATGGCCCGTCTCATTCTCGGAGGTCTGCCTCATGCCGAATCCGTCCGGGCAATCCAAAGTGCTTAAGCTGGACGTGTCCGCCGGACGCCCCGGGCCCCGGACCTCGCGCAGGGAGCGAGTCCAACCGGTCACCGAAGGCACCACGCCGCGCCGGACCCTGGCGGTGGCCAGCGGCAAGGGCGGAGTGGGCAAGAGCAACATCGCCGCCAACCTGGCGCTGGCGCTGGGCCAGAAAGGCAAGCGCGTGCTTCTCGTGGACGGGGACATGGGCCTCGCGAGCGTGGACATGCTGCTCGGACTTCACCCGCGCCACACCCTCAAGGACATCGTGCTGGGCCGCAAGGAGCTCGAGGACGTGGTGCTCGATGGGCCGTGCGGGATCCGGGTGCTTCCGGCCTCCAGCGGTGTGGAGGAACTGGCCAACCTGGATGACTTCCGCCGCGAGCGCCTGGTGCGCTCGCTCAAGGACTTTGACGCCTCCCTCGATTTCGTGCTGGTGGACACCGGCGCGGGGATCGGCCGCAACGTGACCAGCCTGGCCCTGGCCGCCGATGAAGTCTTGGTGGTCACGACGCCCGAGCCGCCGTCCTTTTCCGACGCCTACGCGCTGATCAAGGTGCTGGCCCGACGCCCGCTCCCGAGCCCTCCGCGCCTGGTTGTGAACATGGTGCACAGCCAGGAGGAATGGCAGGAGGTGGCCGCCCGGATCGCGCTGGTCTCGCGCCGCTTCCTGGGTCTGGAGCTTACCCAGTGGGGCTACATCTACGAGGACCCCGCGGTGGGACAGGCGGTGCAGAAGCAGCAGGCGCTGCTCCAGTCCTACCCGTACTGCCTGGCTTCGAAGTGCATTCACCAGCTGGCCGCCAGGGTCCTGGAAGACCCGGGCCGCGGTTCCTCGGGCCTGGAGGGATTCCTGCGCCGGGTCGAGCCGGATGAGGCCGACCTCGAGGAGAAGTTCGTTTGAACGTGATCGTTTCCCGGATCTCCAAGGCGGCGGCGGTCTTCGCCGCGCTGCTCGCTGCCGGGATCGCGGCCCTCGGTGGGGCCGGCCTGACCGCGGTGCTGATCCGCGCGGGCGTCGCGTTTGCCGTGACCTGGATCGTGTTCGAGTTCCTTGTCCGCCAGATCCTGAAGTCGCTCCTGGTCCAGGTCCTGGAAGACAAGAAGCCCAGTCAGATTGACGTCACCCTGCATTAGCCCTAGGAGATACCCAGAATGCGAGCCGTGGCCAACCCCGAGCAGGTCGTACGCACGTTCGTCGAGCGCACCGAGCGCAGCCGCCGTCCGACCCAGCGGGTCAAGACGGCGGTCCTGACTCAGTACGCGCCGCTGGTGCGCTACGTGGTCAGCCGCATCGCGGCCGGTCTGCCGAAGAGCGTGGACCAGGAGGACCTGTTTTCCGCGGGGGTCCTGGGCCTGCTCGACGCATTGGAAAAGTACGACGCCGGCAAGGGCACCAAGTTCGAGACCTACGCGGTGTGGCGCATCCGCGGCTCGGTGCTGGACGAACTCCGCGCCCTGGACTGGGCTTCGCGTTCCACGCGTCGCAAGGCCCGCGAGATCGAGGAAGTCTGCCGCACCCTGGACCAGAAGCTGGGCCGCTCGGCCACCGAGACCGAAGTGGCGCGCGCGCTGAAGGTGCCGGTGGAGGAGTATCTGCACCTGCTGGACGAGATCAAGGGCGCGGTGCTGCTCTCGCTCGACAAGTCGCTCCACGACGACGACGACTCGGGAACCCTGGCCGAGTGCCTGGACCTGGCGGTGGAGGACGACCCGCTCGCGGTGATCGAGAGCGAAGAGGACAAGCAACTCCTGGGCGACGTGATCAACCAGCTGCCCGAGCAGGAGCGCCTGGTGATCGCCCTCTACTACTTCGAGGAAATGACGCTCCGGGAGATCGGCGAGACCCTCAATATTTCGGAATCACGGGTTTCACAGGTGCACACCAGCGCCCTGGTCCGCCTGCGCGGGCGGGTGCGCAAGTACATGATGGGAGAGGCCGCCTAAACGCGGCCGGATGGCATGTCGGACGTGAGGGCGTTGCCTCAATCCGTGCTCCAGGCGCCCAATGTGGAGCGCCTCCAGGACATGCAGCAGCGCCAGGCCAGCCTGGACCAGCGGCTCGTCGGGAAGCAGTTCGCCCGCAAAGTGGATGAGCGCCAGGGCAAGGTGCAGGACGCCCATCGAATCGAGCTGGACGCGCTCTCGGGGGACGCCAACCTGGGCGGCGACCGCGGGCGGCAAGAAGGAGAGGAAGCGTCGGAAAAAGGTGAAGAGGATCCGCCCCACGAACCGGGGCTCGGCGATACCATCGACCTGAAAGCCTAGTCGACAGCCCTTCCAACTCAAGGCGGCCGCCCGCTCGGCGGCCCTTTACCCCTCGAGGAGAACGGCAATGAAGATGGAAAAAGGATTTTTCCTGGCGGCGCTGCTTGCTTGCGCCGCGATCCCCGCGATGGCCGCCCCGTCGGGTCCCGCCGCGGGGCCCAACGCCTCTCAGCCCACCGTGTCTCCGGCCGGCCCGCCGACCCCGGCGGGCGCCGCGCAGGTGGACCCGGCGTCCGACGATATGGCGGCGCGCATCGCGCTCGACCAGGCCGAGGCCGTTCGGGCCGAAGTGCCTTCCCACCCGCAGGCCGTGGGCCGCCCGGCCCCGGCTTCCACTTCCGCGGCCGATACCTCCATTACCTCCGCGGGACTGGGCGGCATCATGGGGCTCGGGCTCTCCGCGGCATTCCTGGCGCTTGGCCTGCTGTTCCTGGCCTCGCAGCGCAAGCACCTGCGGGCGATCTTCAAGCGCACCGCCCCGGCGCCGCGCGCCGCGCGCCCCGCGACTTCGGTGGCGCCGTCGATGCTTGCGAACGCGCTCCGCTCCACCACGCTCAGGAAGCCCGCCGCCGTCCCGGCGTCCACCCCCGTGCCTGTCGCCGCCGCGGGTTCGGAAGTGGACGGCCTTCGCCTGCTGGCCCGCGAGCTCCAGGGCACCATCTCCGAGCTGCGCGCCGAACGGGCCCGCTGGGAGAAGGAGTGGGAGCAGCGCGAGATGCAGTGGAGCCGCTGGATGCGCACGCTGGAACCCGGTGGCGCTGCGGCATCGGAGGCCCGTCCCGTGGCCTGCGCCGCCGAGCGTCCGGCCGCGCTGCTCGAGGCGGAGAACGACTCCCTTCCCAGTCTCGCCGACGCCGGAGCGTCGCTCTCCGACAGCGCCGGCGTGCTCCAGAAGGTCGAGCAGCTGCTCGCCCAGGGAATGTCGGCGGAGGAGATTTCCCGCCGGCTCCGGGTGGGCCTGCGCGAGATCCAGTGGATGATGCGTCTCGGAGCGATGGAATCGCGCTCCTGATCCTGGCCGGCTCTTAGTGGCCGACAAGTTTTCGAGAACCTGCCCGGCGGATGCGCCGGCGGATGCCCCCGACCCCGAACAGATTACAGGAGTCCCTGTGTCCTCCAACGGTCCCGCGTCAACTTTTGAGCTGCCCCCGCAGGTCGTGCGCGACCTGCCCGCGATGCCGGCGGTGGCCGGCAGGATCTTTCGCATGGTGGACAACCCGGACACCGACGCCACCGACATCGCCCAGGCGATCTCCATGGATCCGACCCTGACGGCCAAGGTCCTGAAGTCGGCCAACTCGTCCTACTACTCTCCGACGACGCCCATCACCAACCTGTCCCAGGCCGTCGCGCGCATGGGGCTGCGCGCGCTGCGCAACGTGGTGGTGATCGAGTGCCTGCCGCTCAAGGGCAAGTCGGGCGAAGCGGCCAACCCGCTCGCCTCCGGGCTCTGGGAGCACGCGGTCGCGACGGCCATCGGCGCCCGGATCGTGGCCGGCAGGGTGGTCGGCTGCTCCCCGGACGACGCCTTCGTGGCGGGACTGCTCCACGACATCGGGAAGAGCGCCCTGTTGCTGTTCAAGCAAACCGAGTACCCGGAGGTCATCCGGCAGGTTCAGGAAGGCGGCGGGAGCTTCGCCGAGATCGAGAAGGCCCGCTGGGGATTCGACCACGCGGACGTTGGCGCGGCGGTGCTTCGCCTGTGGCAGCTGCCGGACGTGTTCGTAGAGGGCGTGCGCTTCCATCACCGGCTGGCCGAAATCCGGAACCCGTCGCTGTGGGCCCAGGTGGAGATCGCCGGCCGCAACGCAAAGGCCGCCCTGCTGGGCATCGAGAAACGCCGCGGGCTCCGGGTCGCGGACGGGGAAGGGGCGAGGCTGGTCAAGTGGACCGATGAGTTCTCGGCCGCGCTCAAGGTGTCGTTCGATGCCGCGTGGGCATCCGAAAAATCGCTTTTCCAGGTCTAGGAAGTTCCTGAGTTCCGAATGGATTCGATGAACTTGGCATGCCAATGGAGGGTCTCATGAAGTCTCGCAACGGACGCGGAGCGCGCGGTCTCTTTGAAGCCAGCACCCAGTTCCTCAAGAGCCAGCAGCGGCTGATCAAGCTGCTGGGCACGCGGGGCGCCCTGGGTGCCAAGGACACCGAGACGGCGGTCCTCAAGCTGGAGAAGCTGGTGGACGAGAAGCGTCCGGCGCAGTTCATGAGCGAGGCCGCGAAGGTGAACGAGAAGCTCACCGCCGGGCTCAAGAAGCAGGACACCACGGGCACCAAGACCGACAACGCCGAGCTGGCCCTGCTGCTGCGCATGAGCAAGGTGATCCAGGAGACCGACGACGCCAAGGCCGTGTTCACCGGCGTGCTGGCGTTGCTCAAGGAACTGGTGGCGTTCGAGAACGGCACCCTGTACCTGGCCAACCGCGCCACCGGGAATCTTGAACTGGCGCACCAGGAGGGTGAGCGGGTGGACCTGATCCGCGGCGTCCGCTTCGACCACGGCTTCGGCCTGTCCAGCTGGGTGGCCAAGGAGCGCCGCCCCATCCTGCTCAACGACCTGCGTCGCGAAGTCCAGCCGGGGCTCCCGGTGGTGAAGAGCTTCCTGTCGGTCCCGCTCCAGGTGGGCTCCGAGCTGATCGGCGTGCTCAACCTGAGCCACTCGTGCGCCCACGCCTTCGGCGAGCGCGACAAGGAATTGCTCATCCTGGCCTCTTCGCTGGCGGCGGCGACCATCGAGCACCTGCTCCACTACCAGAGCATCAAGGAGCTCTCGGTGACCGACGACCTGACCGCGCTGCACAACCGCCGGTACTTCCAGGAGCGCCTCACCCAGCAGTCCCAGCTGGCGGAGCGCTACCTGCATCCGTACTCGCTGGTGTTCCTGGACATCGACCACTTCAAGCAGTTCAACGACGCCCATGGCCACGCCGAAGGCGACAAGATCCTCACCGAGCTGGGCACGGTGCTGAAGAAGTGGGCCCGGACCTCGGACGTGGTGGCCCGTTACGGCGGCGAGGAGTTCGTGGTGCTGCTTCCGCACACCGATTCCGAGGGCGCCATGCAGGCCGCCGAACGGCTGCGCCGGGCGATCGAAGCCCATGCGTTCCCCCGCCGCCGCCGCATCACGGTGAGCATGGGAGTCGCCAGCTACCCCAATGACGGCAAGGCCGAGACCGACCTGGTCCAGAAGGCCGACCAGGCGCTGTACCTGGCCAAGAAGGCCGGGCGCAACTGCACCCAGCGCATCCACGAGTTGCGCCTGGAGCCGGCCCGCCAGGCTGCGGTGAACTAGGCATGGCCAACCTTCCCGCCGGCGCGTTCGCCGGCATTGGCCCGGGGACGGGCGAGCACCGGCCCGAGCGGCTGCTCATCGTGGACGATGAGCGGGCCGTCGTGGACGTGTTCGTCGACTTCTTCAAGGACCAGGGCTATGACGTCTACACGGCCGCCACCGGCGTGGAGGCCCTGGACCGCATCCGCGCGGAGGAATACGACCTCATCCTGACCGACATCAACCTTCCGGGCGCGGACGGCCTGGAGGTGGTGCGGGCGGCCAAGAAGCGCAACCAGGAGACCGGTGTGCTGGTGATCACCGGCCACGCCTCGCTCAACACCGCCATCGACGCGATCCACCTTGGCGCGAGCGACTTCATCATGAAGCCGTTCGACCTGCTGGCCGTCTCCCGCGCCGTGGAACGGGTGCTGCGAAGCAAGCGGCTGATGGAGGAGAACCGCCGGCTGGTCGCGCAGCTTACGCTGATCAACGAGAAGCTGGCCGCGAGCGAAGAGAGCCTGCAGTTGCGGGTGGACACCGCCACGCGCACCCTGCGGATGCTGTTCGAGATGAGCCGCCAGGTGAGCTCCTCGCTGGCGCTTTCGACCACCCTGTCGGTGGTGACGGGCAAGTGCTGCGAGCTACTCCAGGCGCGCGCCTGCGTGGTGCTTCTCAAGTGCGAGGAGGACGGCTTCCTGATGGGCGAGGGCGCATCGGGCGCCGACCCGGCCATGGCCAAGGCGTTGTGTGTGCGGCCCGACGGCGGGCTGCTCGGGCACGTGCTGCAAGACCCCAAGGGATTCCACTTCGACGAGGACGCCCCGGAGATGGAGAGCGACGGCAACCTGGCGCTGCTCCAGGCGCATTCCATCGCCGGCATCCCGCTCACGGGCGGGGGGGAGACCTTCGGGCTGCTCCTGGCCGTCGACCGGGAAGGCGGCTTCGACGCGGGCTCCATGGAGCTGCTGGCCCTGTACGCCGGCTCGGCAAGCAACGCCATCCGGAACGCCCAGCTGTTCGAGAAGACCCGCGAGCTGGACCGCCTCAAGTCCGAGTTCGTGGCCGTGGTCTCGCACGAACTGCGCACGCCGCTGACTTCCATCCGCGGCTCGCTGGAGCTGCTGAGCAACAAGAAGTTCTTCGAGATCAACCAGCAGCAGAACGAGCTGTTCGAAATCTGCGAGGCGAACGCCGACCGGCTGCTGACCCTCATCAACGACATCCTGGACTTCTCCAAGCTCGAGGCCAACCGCATGACGCTGGACATCCAGCCGGTCCGCCTGGCGGACGTGCTGCGCAGCGCCGGCGGCAACATGCGATCCTTGCTCCAGAAGAAGAAGCTGGAGCTGGTCCTGGAGCTGCCCGACGCCCCGGCCGAGACCGACGCGGACGGGCACC
>JANXVU010000138.1 GCA_025351485.1 Candidatus Eiseniibacteriota bacterium
CGCTGGGCATGGGTGTCTGCCTGGGGATCGCCCGCCCCTCGGCGCTCGGAGCTGCGGCGCCGCTGCTGCTGGCATGGATGCTCTCTCCCTTCGTGGCCTCGTCCGCGGCCCGGGACCGCCGCGAGCACAGGATGGCCCGGCGCTCCGGCAGGAGCTCGGTGTGCACGAACAGGTTGCTCAGCGCCGGGTGCAGCGCATCGGAGGCCGGCGGGGCCAGCACCACTTCCGCATAGGTGGTCACTTCGATGGTCCGGCGCTTGCGCAGGCGGTTGGTGAGCCGGACGCGCCGGAACTCGATGTCGTCCTCGGGGGAGACGGCGATTTCCGTGTGGGCATCCAGCCCGCTCCGGCTGGAGCGGAATTCGACCCGCGACTCGGAGAAGATCGCCTCGTACTTCTCGGCCTGCGCCCTCGTGGGCTGGTAGGCGGACGACCACGATTCGCCGCTGGCCGGATCGCGCAGATAACAGAACGTGCCCCACGAATCGCACGTGGCATCCTCGCGCCAGCGGGTGATGGCCAGGTCCTTCCAGCGGCTGTAGCCGCCGCCGGCGTTGGTCACCATCACGTGGTACCTGCCGTTGGAAAGCAGCTGCACTTCCGGCACGGCCGTGTTTGCCGTGCGCAGGATGCGCATGGGAGTCTCCATGGCGCTGGAAACGGTCCTCAGGTCGGACAATTCGGAATTGGGCAGCTCGATCGCCACCGGCCGGGGGACCCGTTCCTGCAAGAGCAGCAGGGTCGCCCGGAAGCTGGGGTCGGACTCGAACCGCTTCTGCATCGGGCGGTCGAGCAGCAGCTGGGCGATGGAGAGCAGGATCATCCCCTGGTGGTGGGCCATGAACGAACGCACCGGCGCGCCGGCCTGCCCCGGCGGCAGGCGCGACGGGGTGTAGTCGATCGCCTCGTACAGTCCGAATTCGCCCGCGAGTCCCAGCCTGGAGAGCGCCATCAGGTTGCGGCAGGCTGCTTCGGGGGCGACCATCAGCGCCAGGGCGGAGGCGTAGGACGCGATCACCAGGTCCTCGGCGAGGCCGCGCTTGAGACCCAGGCCCGGAACTCCGAACGCGCGGTACTGGAGCTGCAGGTGGGCATCCACTGCGTTGAATCCGGATTCCGAGATGCCCCAGGGCACGCCGCGCCTGCGGCCGTAGGCGATCTGGCGGTCCACGGCGGCGCGGCAGGTGCGATCCAGCAGGGTGTTTTCGAACGAGGGCATCACCAGCAGCGGCATCAGGTATTCGAACATCGAACCGCTCCAGGAGAGCAGCGTGGGCGATCCCCCGACGCTGGTGAGCAGCCGTCCCAGCCGGAACCAGTTCTCCTGCGGAATCTTTCCCTGCGCGATGGCCACGAAGCTGCCCAGGCGGGCCTCGGAGGCCAGCAGGTCGTAGCTGCTGGGGTCGCGGCGCTGCTCGCCCGCGTCGTATCCGACCGCGAGCAGGTGGCTTCCCTCCTCGTACAGGAAGTCGTATTCCATCTCCGCCATCGCTCCCGCCTGCAGGGCGAGCGCTTCCAGGGCCGCGATCCGGTCCAGGGCGCGCCGGCCGGTGTCCGAATCGAGCGCAGCGAGTTCGCGAAGCGAAGGCACGGGGCCGGGATCGGCCGGTTCCGCTGCCGCGGGCGAAAGCAACAGGGCCAGGTCGTCCGCCGCATCCCGGCACTGCGTCGCCAGCGAGCCGGCCCACGTTACCCGGTCCTTCCTCGGACCCGATTCCAGCCCGGCCTGCAGCTCCGCGGCGGATGCGGCCAGGCGATCGAGCCACCGGCGCGTCTCGAAAGGTCCACGGGGGCGAGCGTCCAGGATGGCCTTGAAGTTCCCGTGCAGGCGGACCGCCAGGGGCGAGGGTTCTTCCCCGAGCGCCTCCATCAGGACATGCAGAGTGTCGCCGAGCCCCGCAGCGAGCCGCGGACTGACGATGGGCTGCTCGGGAAGCGCCAGGAGCCCGGCGCGAAGCGTCAGGAGCCCGGCGGCGAGGTTGCCGCTGTCCACAGTCGAGACGTAGCGCGGCGGCAGGACCTCCAGGGTCAGCGTGTCGTACCAGTTATAGAAGTGGCCCCGGTAGCGCGGGAGCCCTTGCATGGTGAGGAGCGCCTGGCGGGTGCGATCTATGAGCCCGGCCGCCCCCAGGTAACCGAAGTCGTGCGCCGACAGGTTGGCCAGCAGCGAAAGGCCCATGTTGGTCGGAGACGTGCGGTGCGCCGTCGAGGCCAGCGGCTGCTCCTGGAGGTTGTCCGGCGGAAGCCAGTGGTCCTCCGGGCCGGCGCAGGTCTCGAAGAAGGCCCACGTCCTGCGGGCGAGCGCCCCCAGGAAGCCGGTCTGCTCGGCCGTGAGCTGCGCCAGCGGGCGCGCCAGCGGGCGGCCCAGCCACCAGGCCACGAAGGGAGAGAGCATCCATGCCAGCAGCAGCGGCGCCGCAGCTCCGAGCGCCGAGGGGCGGGCGATCCCCAGGCAGACACCCATGCCCAGCGCCAGCGCGGGCCCCATCCACATCGTTTGAAAGGATGACCCGAGACCGGGCCGGGCGCGCGAGTCGCCCGCAGCCGAGGAAGTCCATTCCAGGAGATGCCGGCCGGTGACCCCCATCCGGAAGAGCGTGCGAAGGATGGCGTCCGTGCTGAACGCCGCTTCGTGCGGCAGGCACAGGATGTTGAACAGGGAGTGGGTGAGGTTGTGGCCCGTGGTTCGCATCGAGGAGCCCAGGTGCGGGTTCCACGGCACGTCCACCGGCTTTTGCAGGGCGTCCAGCAGCGATGCCAGCACGGGGGGAACCAGCAGGATCCCCAGCACCGCCGCCGTCCACATCCCGGGCGAGGGCAGCAGCGCCCACGCGATCGCCAGGAGCAGGATCATCGCCGGCGGGACCAGGCTGCGACGGATGTTGTCGATGAGCTTCCAGCGCGAGAGGCCCGAGAGCGGGTTCTTTCCCATGGCTCCTCCCGGCTGCGGCACGCGCGGCAGGGTCCAGGCCGCGACCTGCCAGTCCCCGCGGATCCACCGGTGGCGCCGGCTGACATCGGATTCGTAGCTGGAAGGGTAGTCCTCGTACAGCAGAGCGTCGCTCATCAGGCCCGAGCGCGCGTAGCAACCCTCCAGCAGGTCGTGGCTCAGGATGCGGTTGTCGGGGAATCGCCCCGCCGTGGCGCGCTCGAAGGCGTCCACGTCGTAGATTCCTTTGCCGATGAACGAGCCTTCGTCAAAAAGATCCTGGTACGCGTCCGAGACCGCCCGCGTGTACGGATCCACTCCCGGGTTGTTGGCGCACAGGCTCGAGTAGCGCGAGCGGTTGGCGCCCGGCACGCTCACCGCGATGCGCGGCTGCAGGATGCCGTAGCCGGAAACAATCCGCCCACGCGCGTCGTCGTAAACCGGAAGATTGAGCGGGTGCGCCATGCTGCCGATGAACTGGCGCGCCGAATCGCGGGGCAGCTCGGTGTCGGTATCGAGGGTGATCACGTACTTCACTCCGAGCAGGGGGGCGGTGCGGCCCTCGATCACCTCGAAGCTTTCCGCGGCGCCTCCGCGAAGGAACGCGTTCAAGTCGGCCAGCTTGCCCCGCTTGCGCTCGTAGCCCATCCAGGTCCGCTCGCCCGGGTTCCAGCGGCGCGGGCGGTGGAACAGGAAGAACGGGTCTTCGGCGCCATCCCCGTACCTGTCGTTCAAGCTCGCGATGCCGGTTCGCGCCAGTTCGACCAGCGCCTCGTCTTCGGGAAGGGTCTCGCTGGCGGCGTCGCGGAAATCCGTGATCAGCGCAAAGTGAAGATGGCGCTCCCGGTTGGCCAGGTATCTCACTTCCAGTCCTTCCACCAGGCCCGCCACCGAGGAGGCATCCAGGAGCATGGTCGGGACCGCGACCAGGGTGCGGCAGCCGGCGGGAATGCCCTTGGAATAGTCCATCCGTGAAATCGCCCCGGGTGAGGCGACCAGGGAGGCGATCCAGTTCCCGAGGGCCACCGCGAGCTGGCTCGAGCCCAGGAACGCCAGGGCGAGCGAGACCCAGAGCAGCCGTCCGCCTGCGCCGTGCGAAAGGGCCGCCAGCGCCAGCGCGCCGGTGAAGAGCGAAGTCATCATGAGCAGCGCGCCGAGGTAGGAAAGGAGCGGATGGCCGAGAAGGAGCCGGCGGAAGGCCTCGAGCCGGGCGGTCCGCGCTCCTGCCAGGGATTCACATCCGCGCAGCCCGGCGTCCACCAGGTGATAGCCCACGTGCGCTTCGCGCGCCTGCGCACCCAAAGCCTCCGCGCACTCGCGGGCCCGCCGGATGGCCAGGCCCGCCACTTCCAGCTCGGTGTGCGAGCTGAGCCGGGCGAGCCGTTCCACGACGTGGCGGTAGCGGTCCCGGGTATGAAAGTCCATGTCCGGATACACGCCCGCGGGGTCGGTCCACAGCGTCTGCTCCACGCCGCTGGACGCTTCCACGAACCCGGGCCAGTCCACGGTGTCGGCCAGCCGCAGGCTCTCGATGCTGTTGCTGATGCTCACGCGGTCGGCGGCCTGGTGGCGGTTTTCGATCTGCACCATCTGTTCGATGCTCTGGCCCGACTCGATCAGCAGTTGCTCGATCCATGTCAAAGGAAGCGCCAGCGCGGGCCCGCGGCCCTGCAGCCGCCGCGCCAGCTCGGCCACGAAGGAACTGCCCATCCGCGGCCGGGAGCGGGCCATGTCGGCCACGACGAGCACCAGGCTCTTGGGGTCGTTCTCGGCGGCTTCAATCATCTGGTCCGCCCACACCCCCGCGCGGTCGCGCCCCAGCCGGTCGGCCGCGATGCGTGCCCCCACCCGGCGCAGGTTCTCGATCAGCGCCAGGCGCAGCATGATCGGGATGGCCCACAGCTCGCCCAGCGTGAGCGGGGCGGCCGTCTGGTAGGCGGCCACGAAGCTCTGCAGGCTCCCGGCGTCCATGCGCCCGTCGCCGTGGGAAATCGTCTCCAGGGCCAGGTCGTACACGCGGGGCAGCCCGGCCGAATTCCCGCCCACCAGGCGTGGAAGCTCGCGGCTATAGCCCTTGGGGAACTGCCGTCGCGCGGTCTGGATCTGTTCTTCGATCAAGTGAAGGTTGTCCAGCAGCCATTCGGCCGCGGGCTCGATGCGCAGGTTTTCGGCGACGGCCTGGGTGAGCAGGGTGCAGGCGTTGAGCAGGACGCGCTCGTTGTCCGCGAGCCGCGCGAGGAGCTGGTTGCTGGCGCCGCGGGCCAGCACCGGCCGGTGGGTCGCCGCCAGGGTCCGGCCAAAGGCTTCCATCTGGCTGATGCTGAAGAGTTCCGCCCGCAGCGGACGTTCGCCGGTCGCGTACTCGCGTTCCAGGTCTCCGGAAAGCAGGCGGGCCCCGAAGTTGAGCAAGGTCCCGCGAAGGGTCTTGCGCCGTGGGCTCAGGTGGAGGCCTCTTTCGTGCTGCGCAAGGGTCCGGCGGGCTTCGCCGGGGCGGGTGGGTCGCGGGAGAGGGTGGACTCCGCCGCGCCAAGTTGGGAGAAGGTGAAGGACTCCCATTCGTCATCACTATACGTGGAGCGGGGGAATATGGCGACAGCACGGATTCCGGGGCCCGCAGGGCGCATCGCTTTGCGAACTCTGGCGCCGCGGACGCGCTTTCCGCCCCTCCGGGCCGGTGGTAGTCTCGGGCCGGGCAATCGTGGCGTTTCGATGCGAGGGGAGGCGTGATGACGGGAGTGGATGGCCGAAGCGCGCCGCCTTTCTGGCAGCGCAGCCTGGATTCCCTCCTGGGCGAGCTGCGCACCGACGGGTCCGGCCTGGCCGGGGCCGAGGCCGGCGCTCGACTGGGAACCTGGGGCCCGAACATCCTCCGGCCCCGGCGCGAGCGCGCCCTGGCGCTCCAGTTCCTCTCCCGCTTTGGAAATCCTCTCATCATCCTGCTGCTGGCGGCGGCCACCATCTCCGCGTTCACCGGGGACATGGCCAGCTTCACCATCATCGCCGTGGTGATCGTGCTCAGCGTGACCCTGGATTTCGTCCAGGAGTACCGCTCCGGCCAGGCGGCAGAGCGGCTCAAGCAGTCGGTGGCGCTGCGCACCACGGTGATGCGGGACGGGCAGCTGACCGTGCTCCCGGCCGAGGGGATCGTCCCGGGCGACGTGGTCCACCTCAAGCCCGGGGGACTGGTCCCCGCGGACGGACGAGTCCTGGAAGCCCGGGACTTCTTCGTGAACCAGGCGCTGCTGACCGGGGAGGCCTACCCGGTGGAGAAGCGGCCCGGAGATCTCGCGGCCGGCGCTCCGGACCTGGGGGCGGCGTCCAATGCCGTGTTCATGGGCACATCGGTGGTGAGCGGCACGGCCAGCGTGCTGGCCTGCCGGACCGGGGCCGCTACCGCCCTGGGCGAGATCAGCGACAGCCTGGCGCAGAAGCCGCCCGCCACGTCCTTCGAGATCGGCGTGCGCAACTTCGGCCTGCTCATCCTGCGCCTGGCCATCCTGATGGTGCTCTTCGTGCTGCTGGTGAACGCGTTCTTCCACCGGCCGTGGCTGGAGTCGTTCCTGTTCGCCGTGGCGCTGGCCGTGGGATTGACGCCCGAGCTGCTGCCCATGGTGGTGTCCATCACGCTCTCCCGCGGGGCGCTGCGCATGGCCCGCGAGCGGGTGATCGTCAAGCATCTGCCGGCGGTGCACGACCTTGGCAGCATGGACGTGCTGTGCACCGACAAGACCGGCACGCTCACCGAGGCCCAGATCCGGCTCGAACGGCACCTGGATCCGCTGGGCGAGGGCAGCGAGCGGGTGCTGGAGCTGGCCTATCTCAACAGCTTCATGGAGACCGGGCTCAAGAACCCCATGGACGAGGCCATCCTGCGCCACACCGAAGTGGACGTCCGCGGCTGGAAGAAGATCGACGAAGTTCCGTTCGACTTCGAGCGTCGGCGGGTGTCGGTGCTGGCCGACGACGGAACGCAGCGGCTGCTGGTGCTGAAGGGCGCATTCGAGGACGTGCTTCAGCATTCCACGCGCTACGAGGCCGGCGGTCCCGAAAAGCTTGCGCCGCTCGAGGGTGAGGCCCTGAAGGGCGTGACGCGGCAATTCGAGTCGCTGAGCCGCGAAGGATTCCGGGTGCTCGGGATCGCATGGAAGCGGACCGGCCCCGAGCAGGCCCACGCGGTGGTGGACGACGAGACCGAACTGGTGTTTGCGGGATTCGCGGCCTTCGAGGATCCACCCAAACCCAGCGCCGCCACCGCGGTCCTGGCTCTTGCCGCCGGCGGGGTGGAGGTCAAGGTGGTGACCGGGGACAACGAGCTGGTCACCCAGCACGTGTGCGCGGAACTGGGCCTGCCCATCCGCGGGGTGCTCACCGGCGGCGAAATCCACGCGATGACCGATCCGGCGCTTGCGGCGCGGGCCGAGAGCGTGAACCTGTTTTGCCGCGTGAATCCGTCCCAGAAGAACCGGATCATCCAGGCTCTCCGGAGCCGCGGCCACGTGGTGGGCTACCTGGGAGACGGGATCAACGACGCGCCCTCCATCCACTCGGCCGACGTTGGTATCTCAGTGGAAGGGGGCGTGGACGTGGCCAAGGCGGCGGCCGACATGATCCTGCTGGACCAGGACCTGGGTGTGGTGTATCGCGGCGTGCTGGAGGGGCGGCGCACCTCGGCCAACATCCGCAAATACGTGATGATGGGGACCAGCTCGAACTTCGGGAACATGTTCAGCATGGCCGGCGGCACGCTGATCCTCCCGTTCCTGCCGTTGCTGCCGGTGCAGATCCTGGTCAACAACTTCCTGTACGACATCTCCGAGATCCCCATCCCCATGGACAGCGTGGATCCGGAATATCTTCAGAAGCCCCGCCGCTGGAGCATGTCCACGATCCGCAACTTCATGCTGGTGGTGGGCCCGGTGAGCTCGCTGTTCGACTTCCTCACGTTCTTCGTGATGCTGCGGGTGTTCCATGCGGGGCAGGAGCTGTTTCACACCGGATGGTTCGTGGAGTCGCTGGCCACGCAGGTGCTGGTCATCTTCGTGATCCGCACCCGGGGCAATCCGCTGCGGTCGAGGCCCGGCTGGATCCTGGCGGCCACTTCGATCGGGGTCGTCGCCGTGGCCACGGCGCTGCCATGGACGCCGCTTGGAGCAAGGCTCGGATTCGTGCCCCTTCCGGGACTCTTTTTCCTGATCCTGATGGGGATGGTGGTGGTGTACCTGTGCCTGGTCCAGGCCGTGAAGACCTGGTTCTATCACCATTGGCCCAACGAGTAATTCCGCGGGAACCGGACGCTTCCAGTTCCCGAGAGTTCGACACCCTCGTCCGCTCCACAGGAGGAATGAAATGAATGCTCCAGATTCCGACGAAAAGTCCGCAGACGCCGGCCCAGCGTCCCCCCGCCCCAAGCCGACGCCCGCCCCGCATGTCCACAGGCTGGTGACCTCGCACCAGATCCGGTCGGCGCTCCATAAAGAGCACCTGGTGGGACGCTTCAACAACTGGCTGGGTGTGAAGATCACGTCCAGCGTCGGCACGATGTGGGCCGCGTATCTGTTCGCCCTGATCGGACTGATCTCCCTCCCGCAAGCGGTGCAGGCGTTCATGAAAGGCGACCGGGTCACCGGCATCTCCTGGCTCAGCCAGTCCTTCTTACAATTGGTGCTGCTGCCGATCATCATCGTCGGCCAGAATGTCATCTCGGCCAGCCAGGACGCCCGCGCGGAGGCCGACCACGAGACCATCACCATTCTGCACAGCATCAATGTCCGCCAGCTGCAACTGCTGGAGGGTCAGCAGAAGGTCCTGGAGTCGCTGATGAAGAACGCCCGATGACGCCGGGCGGGCCGGGGTTCCTCCGGGAATAGGTCCGGAATAGCGACGGATTGGACCCGAAGTTCCTTATATTCGCGGCAGCCGCATGGGCGTCCAATGAAGTATGCAGGGATTGATGGCGCGATTGCCGCGCGTTCGCAGGAAACTCCCGGACCAGTTTCCGGGGAAGGGTACACCGGGTGAAAGTCCATACGCTTGGGCGGCTCGCCGAGTTGACCAGGTCGCTGCTGGATCACGTGAGGCGCAAGTTCACTTTTGCGCTGTCACGGTTCGGGGAGCGGATCGGGCGGGTGACCGTGCGCTTGTCCATTACCCTGGGCCGCGAGGGAGCCACGGACAAGCGTTGCCAGGTCCACGTGAAGTTGCGGCCCACGGGGGATGTTCGGGTGGAAGACACCGACAGGGACGAACGCTCCGTCGTCACGCATGCGGCCAACCGGGCCTCGCGCGCGGTCGGACGCAGGCTGGAGCTGGAGCGCAGGGTGAGGCCCCCCGCGCCGAGCGTGCCGGTGAAGCGCGCCACGCGGCGGGTGAAGCCCCCCCGGTGACGATCCTCTTCAAGAATGGATACACCGTGTTTTTCGAACCCATGAGACGTGTTTTCCTCATGGTCGAGAGGCGGTCCACGAGGTTGAATGAGAGTCCAGGTCGAAACGGAGCTGCCGCCCAGAAGCGGGTGGGAGCAACCGGAGCCCGGCGCTCCCGCGCCGACGCCTGGCTGTACCGCATTGCCGCCGGGCCGTCCACCCGCCGGAAGCCCGCCGCCAGCATCTAGGAACCAGGTTTGAATGTGCCCCGCATGGGGCGCATGGAAGCGGGGACGTTGGCACCCAGCGGTTGAATCCAGTGCCATTCCGGCACGTCCGCGGTGCGATTCGTCCCTCGCGATGCAGCAGGAGTATGTCATGACATCAAGACTCGGTATCGTCATCGCAGCGCTGGCAGTGGTTGCGGCCGGAGCCACCGCCGGAGTGCTTATTCACAACCGCACCGAAGGGCCGCAGTACACGGCGGATGCAAAGTACAGCTCCCGGCCGCAATACAGCTTCGTGACGCTGGCCGGCGGAAACACCGCCCGAGTACGTCTCGTCACCGCCCTCTCCAGCGAGACCAGCCGCGTTGGCGATCCCGTGGCCGCGGTACTGATCTCTCCGTGGGCCGATGGCGGCCGCACGGCGCTGCCCGCGGGCACCCGCATCGAGGGCCAGATCACGCTGGCCGAGTCGACCGGCCGGCTGAAGCACAACGCCAAGCTGGGTTTTCGGTTTGACCAGGTCAGGCTTCCCAACGGCGAACGCGTACAGATCGTCAGCGTGCCGCACAGCTACGCGGCCGGTGGCGAGACCGAGCGCGACCTGGTGACGGTGGGCGCCGGGACCGTGGCCGGCGGAGTCATCGGCGCCATCACCGGCAACACCGAGCGTGGAGTCGTGATCGGCGCCGCCGCCGGCACCGGAGCGGCGCTGGCCCACAAGGGCGATCCCGTGGTGCTGCCGGCGGGCACGGCGCTGCGACTGACCCTGAGTGAAGGCTTGAGGGTGGCGGTCAAGAAGATCCGCGCCTAGCCCATCCCTATTCCGCCCATTGGCGGCCCCCCCGGGCCGGATGCGCAGGCTCATGTGCGGACATTCCGCGCAGGCGCGAACGGCTACCAAGTGATCTTTGGAGGTTCCATGAATCGCATCAAAGCAATGCTGTGGATCGTTTGCGCCGGCCTGACGATGGCCGGCACCGCGCAGGCCCAGTTTTTTGGGCAGATGGGCCCGCTCTCGGGCATGGGTGAAAGAAGCGCTCTTCTGGGCGTTTACCTGGGCATGGGCAACGGTGACATCAACCCGTCCGCGGAATTGCGAGTCAGTTCCGGCCACCGCGCCACCATGGGTCTTGCGGCCAGCGTCGAGCACAGCACGTTCGCCGTGCAGGGCGACGTGCGCGCCGGCCTGACCGGCACGGGCGGCGATTTCCCCATGGAACTGGGCGGCCAGCTCGCGGCCGGCCTGTTCACCGGCGGCGGAGCCACGGGCATCTATGCCCAGGCGGTGCCGGGACTGAGCTTCGAGTGGAACCTGGACGAGGGTCGGTCCTTCAGCACCTGGGCAGGCCTCGGCTTCCGCTTGACCGCATCCTCCAAGAGCGTCGGGGACGGAACCGGATTGGCGCGCCTGGGCACCCGGTACAATTTTTCGCCGAGCGTGGGCCTGGGCGCCGCGCTGGAAGCGGTGAGCGGGGGGAGCAAGCTGATCGCCGGCGCGGACTACACTTTCTAGCAGGAGGCGCGCTGCGCGGACGGCCGGAACCGGGAGGCTCCATGGTCCCGCAGGGCAAGACGGTTCCGGCATGGGGAAGTTTTCGTGAACGAGGAGGTAGTCCGTGCTTTGGACCATCGTTGCCGTGCTCGTGATCCTGTGGCTGCTTGGCCTGGTGACATCGTACACCATGGGCGGTTTGATCCATGTGCTGCTGGTGATCGCCATCGTCGTCGTATTGATTCGTGTGATCCAGGGCCGCAAGCCGCTTTGAACGGCCCTGCGGCCGGAAATGGAGAATGAAATGAAGATACTTGGAGTTGCCCTGATCGCGCTGGGCGTGCTGGCCCTGGTGTACGGCGGAATCAACTACAACCAGGAGAAGACGGTCCTGGACGTTGGAGGCATCAAGGCCACCGCCACCGAGCACAAGTCGCTGCCGATCCCGCCCATTGCCGGCGCAATCGCCCTGATCGCCGGGGTCCTGGTCCTGGTGCTCCCCAAGCGCATGGCCTGAGGGGAAGCAGGCCTTCCAGGCCGCTTCGTTCATTAGAGATTGAAGTGCCGTTCGGGGATCCTCTGCCCGGGCGGCCCATTCTTCTGGAAAGTGGTTCTGGCCCCCCTTGGGGAGGAACCGCAGGGGCTGGACCGGCCTCGTCCCCCTGGGCTAGACTGTCCTGCCCGGCAGTACAGTCTTGAAACCTCACTCCAGGCCGAAGGAGAGTGCTATCCATGTTTATTGTCCGCAACACCTTTACCGCGAAGCCCGGCATGGCTTCGAAGCTGGCCAAACTGCTCAAGGAGACCATGGCGGACATGTCCGGGGTGAAGGTTCGGATCATGACCGACTACATCGGCCCCATGAACACGGTCAGCATGGAGATGGAGGTGGAGACGATCGGCGACTTCGAGCGCAACTTCAAGGAGTACGGTGACCGGGCCGACATCCAGGCAAAGATGAAGGACTACACCGGCATGTACTCCGACGGACGCCGCGAGATCTACAGGGTCGTATAGCGGTTGGCCGCTCAATACAGAAGCCCCGGCGATGTCACATCGCCGGGGCTTCGCGTTGTTTTGCGGACCGCATCCCGTCAGCGGGAAGCAGCCCCCACGTTCAGGCGGCCCTGCCGCTCATCTTCACCGCAGCCCGCCGCATCCCCGCGAGCCCCGTTCCCAGGAGGGCGACCAGCGCTCCCAGCCATACCAGGTTGATGAACGGCTTGGTGCTCAGCTCGATGATCGCCGCCGGAGCCGCCGGAGCGGAGCCGGGCAGGGCCATGGCCACCCGGCCGTTGTCGGCATCGATGCGGGACACCGAGACGACGCCGCCCCCTGGGATCTCGGCGTCCATGGGCCGCTTGCCACTCTTGTCGATCTTGATTCCGGGGGAGACCGTGGTCACCGTGCCGCCCTGCCGCACTTCGACGTCCGCCAGGACCTGCATGGCCTCGTGGCTGGTCATCCGGAAGCCCAGGAACTTGTACCCGACGCCGGAGATGGTGACCTCCTGTCCCTTGGTGAGCCAGGTCGCTCCGCCTTCCGCGTCCCCGCCCGCCGCCGCCTGCTCGATATCCACGGGCGAGACATACAGGTCATGGGCCATGCTGATGGCCGGCTTGCGCATGGTCCCTTCGCCGCGCGGGGAAGCGAACAGCTCCGGCCGCGCGTCCATGAACCAGTTGTTGCCCTGCACCCGGATGCTGAGTTGCTGCCCGCCCTTGGCGGAGGTCTGCATGCCGGAGTAAGTGAGCGTGTAGCCCAGGGCCTTGGACGGCGTGCCGGGCACCAGGCGCACCCGTTCGGAGCGGCCCAGCGAGCCGGAGGCCACCATGCCCAGGACCATCACGGCGATCCCGAAGTGGCCCAGGTATCCCGAGCCATAGGACCACCCGCGGCGGAACAGGCGCACCGCGGTCACGGCATTCACGCCCAGGGCCAGTCCCGCGGCCAGCGCGAGCACCAGCCGGCCGGGGTCGTGCACGCCGCGCATGTAGGCCACCACGGACACCACCACGCCGACCACCGCGCCCGGCAGGAGCGCCGACCACGGGCTCTGGGCCCGGTCCGAGGACCACCGGAGTGCCGGTCCAAGCGCCATCAGCAGGGTCATGGCCACGGCCAGGGGCAGGCTCACCGCCGTGTAAAAGCCGTTCTGCACCGATGCCGGTGCGCCGAACATGCGGGTCAGGAGCGGCGTGATCGTCCCCAGCGAAACCAGGCCGGCCAAGACCACCACCGTCACGAGCCCCATCCACAGCGCCGAGGACCGCGTTACATTGGTCATGCTGGCCGAACCCTGTTCGATGGAGCCCCAGCGCGCGCGCAGCAGCAGGGCCGCGGCGGCCGTCGAGATGGTCAGGACCAGGAGCAGCGGGATCCGCAGGCCGGAATCGGCGAAGGAGTGCACCGAGATGTCCTGCAGGACGCCGCTGCGCGTGAGATAGGTGCCGCCCAGCACGGTGGACCACCCGACCAGGGAGATCAGCAAATTGGTGCGCGCCGCGGATCCGGTCGCGCGTTGAATCAGCAGCCCGTGCACCAGCGCCACCGACATGAGCCACGGGATGAGCGAGGCGTTTTCCACCGGATCCCAGCCCCAGTAGCCGCCCCATCCCAGCACTTTGAACGCCCACACCCCGCCCATGGCGATCCCGATTCCCAGGGTGACCAGCGCGAACAGGGCCCACGGCCACACCACCCGCAGCCATTCCTTGTAGTCCTGTCGCGCCAGCGCGGCGGCGGCCAGGGCGAACGGCGCCAGCATGGCCGCATAGCCGATGAAGAGAGCTGGCGGGTGGGCCACCATCCAGGGGTCTTGCAGCAGCGGGTTGAGTCCCTGGCCGTCGGCTGGGACGGTCTCACCAAGGCGGAAGGGGCTGCGGGCCAACACCAGCACCGACAGCGCGGCCTGGGTCAGGCACATGAAGAACATGGCCGGAGCCTTGAGCGGCCCGGGTTGCCGCAGCATGGCCAACCCGACCAGGGCGCCCAGCGCCAGCCACAGCAGGATGCTGCCCTCTTGCCCGGCCCACGAGGCGGCCAGGGTCAGGGAGGGGGATAGCTCGCGCGAACCGTACTGGGCCACGTAGGCGAACTCGTAGCGGTGGCCGAAGAAGTAGGAACCCAGCAGGACCATCGCTCCCACCAGGAGGGCGGTGTGGGCCCCATACAACCATGCCGGCAGGGTACTCACTTGTTTCCCACGCAGAGTGGGAGCGAAGAACGCGGCCGATGCTATGGCCGCCACGAACGCAGACCACAGAAGGATGTCTCCGATACCCATGTCAAACCTCGAAGAAAGTGTGAGGTAGGTGGCCCGCGCAGCTCCCGATCTGGCCGCGCGGACGGGTGCATTGTACTGCATGTCCGTTCGAGCAACATCCATGCCCATATGCGTTTTGCATCCAGTTGCAGCAATTGCGGCGGGAGGGGGCACCGGCGAGCCCGACAGTCCGACAATATGTCAGACAAGACTGTCAACCTACATGTCCCGGGGGCCGTCGCGCCGCGGTATTCAGAGAGGAGATAACTTATTAACTATTTGCAAAAGAGAGACTTAACCTTTCTTGCCAGGGCAGGGCTCTGCTGGCACAACTGTTGCCATTAGTATTGGCAGCAGACATTGTGACTTTGTTCACAAGGGAGTCGAAAATGAGCATCGTGGAAGTGAACGGACGCAGCACCGACCACCAGACCCAACCCGCCTCGACCGAGATCGGCGGCGGGGGAATGGAAGTGGCGTTGGTCGGTTTGGTCACCGGGACCATCCTGGTCCTCGCGGCGGTCGCGGCCGCCCTCATCTGTCTTTCCCCGGTGCCGGCGCGCTCGGCCTCCAATGATGTCCCGGTCCAGTCCCAGACCACGACAACCACGGCAGCCGCGGAGATTTCCTGGCTGGTCTGTGGAACCGGGCAGAACAATCCGCTGGTTGCTCCCCGCGGCGTGACCGTGAGCGAACGCACCGGCGAAATCGTGCTCGCCAACACCGGTTCCCACCGCATCGAGATCTATGACCTCCAGGGCCGGCCGCGCGGCGGCTACCCGCACCAGGCGCTCCGCGCCGACGGTTCCATGGCCGAAGGCGAACCTCACTGGGTCGCGGTGGACGCCTCGGGCCGCACGCTGGTGTCCGACAATCTGGACGCCTCCGTGGACGTGCTCGATGTGCAGGGGCATTCCTTGAAGCGCTTCAAGCTGCAAGAAGACGCGAACAGCCCCTCCGGCTCGTCCCCCGGCGCCCTCGCGTTGCTGGCCGACAGCGTCATCGTCGTTGCCAGCCGCGGCAATGCCGGCCGGATCCACTTCTTCTCGCCGGACTTCGTGGCTCTCGGATCCTGGGGCGACTCGGGCCTGGCGCCCGGGCAGCTGTCCCAGATCACCGGAATCGCCGCCGCTCCCACGGGAGAGCTCGTAGTGATCTGTGCCAACACGGAGTTGGCCATCCAGATTTTTGCCCGCGACGGGAAGTTCGTTCGCGGTTTCGGAAAGCACGACCTGGGCCCCGGAACGTTTTCGTTCCCTTCGGGCGTGGCCGTGTCGGCAGACGGCCGGATCTATGTGAGCGACGAGATCCGGCAGCTGGTGCAGGCCTTCGAGATGTCGGGAAATTACATCGGGTCCCTGGGCACTCCGGGAACCCGGCCGGGCGAATTTCGGTACCCCAGCGCCGTCGCGACCTACGGGAAGAACACTCTCGTGGTGACCGAGCGGGTTGGATCCCGGTTCCAGCTGTACGCCACGAAGTGATGGCTTCCATGGATCGGATTGTTCCGGGGGGATGCGGCGATGAACTTGAAATCGGCGACAGTCCCTCCACCCACAACCAGGCAGGAGGAATCCCTATGAAACGCGTCATCAGTCTCCTCGCCGCGTGCGCCCTGTTGAGCATCGCTCTTCCGGCACTCGCGGGTGACTACCACAGTGGCACGTCGCTGATCTGCAGCGACTGTCACGTGGCCCACTTCAGCCAGTCGCATGCTCTTTCCGGCCCGATCGTTCCCTTTGGCCCCGCAGGACCTTATGAATTCCTGCTTCGGAACGAAGTCAACGACCTGTGCCTTACGTGCCACAACGGACAGCCGTTCGCGCCCGACGTGTTCGGTGTCAACGGTGGAGCAGCCCGCAACCGCCTGGCTGGCGGACTGAACGCGGCCCCCGGCCACATGGCCAACGACGCCGGCTACAGCGCCGACGACGGTCACACTCTGTGGTCGACGGCCACCGCCCCGGGCGGAACATTCAGCCACGCGACCGACGGTTTGGAATGCGTGGACTGCCACTCGCAGCACGGGCAGACGCCGACCCAGTACCGCAACCTCAAGAGCAGCACGTCCCCCTCGGACAAGTTCTTCGGCAAGACCGTCACCTACGCCATCGGGGTCCAGGATCTGACCAAGGACGTCTTCGAGCGTTCGGCTGCCTCCTATGCCGAAGCCGACGTGGACTACAACGAGCCCAACACCACCAAGAGCGCCTACGGTGCCTGGTGCGCCTCCTGCCACACGAACTTCCACGGTTCGGGCGGCGACGCCAACATGGGCAGCGTCAGTGGTGGAGATGCGACCACTGCTACCCCGTGGCTGCGTCACCCGCAGGCCGACGTCAACATCGGCGCGCACGCTTCCTATATCTCCAGCCTTTCGCAGTTCAGCAATCACACCAACCGCGTCAAGGTCATGGACTCCCAGGGCATCTGGACCGGTCTTGCGGGCGACAACACCGTGACCCCGTCGTGCTTCAGCTGCCACAAGTCGCACGGCAACCAGAACTCGTTTGGCTTGATCTTTATGAAGGGCACCGGTACGGTCACCGAAGAGGGTGACGGCGGCGTGTACAAGGATCTGTGCCGGCAGTGCCACGTTCAGGGTGGCTAGAGGCAAGCTGGTATAGGCAGCAACAGGGAGAGCACAATGTTCAGAGGGGTGGGAGGGGACGGACGTCGCAAGGCAGCCTTGGAGGCTGAGGCCGCCACCCGGACAAGCACCGGCATGACGCCGGGACCTGTGGTGGCCTCCCAGGACGGGCGCGGCGAACAAGGACCCTCGACTCTCCCCGAGAACAAGATCCATGGAATGTCCGACCGGCGCCGCAAGGCGCCGGTCGGTTTCGTTTGCCTGGCGGCGGTGGCCCTTGCCGCTTACGGCGCCGCCCCTGGCCTGTCCGGCTGGCAGCGCAGTCCGGAGAATATCCGCCTGACACTTGCCGCCAGCCCGCACCAGGGACTGTGCGACGAGTGTCACAGCGCGCACTCCGGCTCGAGCGATGCCCACCCGCTGGCCCTGATCGGCCCCGACGACAACACGCTGTGCGACGGATGCCACACCACCCCCTGGAAGGGAGACAGCTACGGGGGCAACTGGATCTATGCCGGATCTGCCCACGGCTCGAGCCCTTCCGCCATCTGGCCAGGCCCGGTTCCCCCGGCCCGCACTTCCGCCACGGCTGCCGGGCAGTGCCTGAACTGCCACGATCCGCACGGCCAATCGGACGCTGACGGCGTCATCCCGAGCCTGCTCGTTGCGCGCGAGGAAGGGCTGTGCCTGACCTGCCACGACGGCCAGCCGGCCTCCACCGACATCCGCTCCGATCTGCAGAAGGCTTTTCACCACCCGGTAAACGAGTACACGGGGCGCCACGCGGGCGCTTCGGAATCGTCGCCCACCAGCTTCGGCGCTTCGCCCCTGAACAACCGCCACTCGGAGTGCGCGGACTGCCACGACAGCCACGTGGCCCGCACCGATCCCCAGGGCGGCCCCCTGTCGCCGGACGCGCCGAAGAGCATCCTGGGCGTGAGCCGCGTGGCGGTGATCAACGGCGGCGCGGGTTCGATCCCAACCTACACCTTCGTGCCGGGCCAGGACACGCTTTCCTCATCCCCGGCGGAGTACCAGTTGTGCTTCAAGTGCCATTCCTCCTGGACCTACCAGCCCGGTGGCCAGACCGACATGGCGCTGGCTTTCAACCCCAATAACTCCTCCTACCATCCGGTCGAGGCGGCGGGAAAGAACCCTGGAATCCATCCCTTGTCGTTCGCCGGGGGCATGGACGCCACCTCCATCGTGCAGTGTGGTTCCTGCCATGGCAGCGACTTCGGCAGCGTGCGCGGGCCCCACGGCTCCAGCTACCGGTACATTCTGAAGCGCTCCTACACCGCCTCGTCCGCGAGCCACATGACAACGTCGGACGAACTGTGCTTCACCTGCCACTCCTATGATGTCTACGGGAACCGGAACGCGCCTGACCCGATCAGGGCGTACTCCCGCTTCAACAAGCCCGGAGCGGACAAGGGCCACGCGGAGCACGTGGGGGAGGAAAACATCCCCTGTTACGCCTGCCATGCCTCTCATGGCTCCCCGGACCAGAAGCACCTGCTGGTCACGGGGAGGAGCCCCGGAATCATGTCCTACACCGAGACCCCCACGGGCGGAACGTGCTCGCCGACCTGCCACAGCCCCCAGAGCTACCAGGTGAACTATGCGCGCTGAGGGGCGCACCTGCCGGGGCTGCATGGCCGCGGGAGCGCTGGTATTTGGCATGGCGGTGGGGGCGGCCCAGCGGGCCACGGCCCAGGGCTTGAGCGGATATGCCCAGATCCAGTACCAGGAGGTCACATCCCGGGGAATTGGCCAGCGGTTCTGGATCCAGACCTACCAGGCCGACCACGGCATGAACCTGTGGGGCGATCTGCGGCTGCGTTCGCAGTTGGAGATCAATCGATCCAGCGCGATCGGAAGGCCGGAAGACCTGCAGATCCCCCGAGGATCGATCCGGCTGCTTCACCCCAACTTCGGGATCACCCTGCAACGCCAGCCCAACAAGACGACGGACGCCTTTGGTATAGTCACCCGGCAGCAGGAGACCAACCTGAACGCGTACGTTGCCAGGGAAGGATTGCCCCGACTGGACGTTTCCTGGGTCCGCCGCCACCGCGATCCCAACCGTTCCTACTCGGAGCAGGCCGGCACCACCCGGTCGGCGCGCCTCTCGGAGGAGCTCGGACCTCTCAACCTGCGCTTCGGATACGGGGATCTGACGGAAGAGACCTTTGTCGGGGGTTATACCAACCGTTCGCAGCGAAACTACGACGCGGGGGCGAGCATGAGAGTGCCTCTTTCCCACGCGGTAGCCGTGAATCTCCAGTACGACTTCGTCGACAACCGGCGGGGGGAGGAGCGCGGCCGTTCCGAGCGCACCCGTGCCCACGGCTTCCAGGCCACCAGCGGCTCCCGCATTTCCACGCGCACCGACTGGGCATTCAACTATTCCTATCGGAGGGCGGACGTGCTGACAGGGACGACTGCGCCCCAGAACGACCACCAGGGATTCCTGAGCCTCAGCTATCATCCGACTCCCCGGACGCGGCTGCTGGCGAGCAGCGGCGTCCGCACCGAGCGAACCGCCGAGAAGGAGCGGGTGCTCGGGTATTTCTCGCTTTCCACCAGCGCCGAAGGCCAGGTCCGGCCGGGCTGGCGAGGAACGGCCGACATGGCCCACGCCGTGAACGGTTCCGCGGATCGCAAGGCCTTCTGGGTGAGCTCCTACCGGGCCGGCTCGCGCTTCCAGCTGGCCCGTGGCCTGGAATTTCTGGCCGACGCGCTGGCCTCGGTGAACCGGGACTCCGCGGCGGTGGCTTCACGGACCGTTGCCCAGGGCTCGGTGGGCATCAAGGCTATGCCGGTGCGGGCGGTCGCACTCACGTACTCGTGGAGTTTCTACAATTCGGGGACTTCCCTGATTTCGGTGTCGGCCCGCTCGCGGACCTCCAGTTTCGACGTGCGCTGGCAGCCGTCGCCAGCCTTTTCCGTCGGCTGGACCACATCGGCCGCCCAGAGTCTTCCGGATGGGAAGCAGCGGACCTCGTCGGATCAACTGAACCTGGACTGGAAGCCGTCCGGCCGCTTCCAGGCCAATGCCCACCTTGCCCGGGCCCGGGGAAGCAGCGTATCCGAGAAGACCGGCAGTCTTTACGGCAACGAGGTTCGGGGCTTGCGCATCCTTGCCGGACTCACGCAGAATCTACGCGCGGTGGCAACCTACAGCGTGACCGATCCGGGCACCACCGCCAAGGGGAGCGCGCTGAACCTTACCCTGACCCGAAACTTTGGGAGGTAGGCCCTGAACGCCATACGAGGGAGCGCCGCCGTCGTGCTTTCCGTCGCAGTCCTGCTGGGATTGGGCTGTGCGGCCGGGCCGCGCCTGTTCGTGAGCCCCCAGGCGGACATCACTTTCTACAAGAAGGTGGCGATCCTGCCCTTCACCAACCTGAGTTCGGAAAACAACGCGGGCGAGCGGGTGGCGCGCGCCTTCACCACCGAGCTCATCATCGCGGACCGTCTTCAGATCGTGGATCCCGGCGAGTTTCGAGTTGCGCTGGAGAAGATCGGCGGTGAGCCCAATAGTCAAGGGCACTTCGACCCCGACAAGGTCCGGGAGGCAGCCTCGAAGGTTGGAGCTACCGGTGTGATCCGTGGGGCGGTGACTGAGCACCAGTTGGTCCGGGAGGGCCAGGACGAGGTTCCGGCCCTGGCGGTGGAGGTGGAAATGGTGGACGCCGCCACGAACAACGTGGTCTGGAGGATCTCCATGGCAAAGCATGCGGGCGGCGGGCTCCCTGTCCTGGGAGGCGGAGGCACCAGGACGTTCGGCCGGCTCATCGAGGAAACATGCAGGGAAATGGTAAAGAGCCTCACCGGAGAGGCCTTCTAGAAAGTGCACACCATGCGCGGGCTCCAGGACGGAAGTGGCGGTGGATGGGGCGCCAAGCGGGGCGCCGGACTGGGCCTGCGGCTGGCGGCGTGCGCGTGCTTCATCCTGGCGGGGTGTGCTTCCACGCCCCTGCGGATGAAGGTCCACGGCGCGCCGCTCCAGGGCCACCCGCGGGTGGCGCTCCTGCCGCTGGAGAATTTATCCGTGCGCCCGGAGGCGGGGCTGCTGGTCACCCGGGTGGTGTTCGCGCAGCTGGTCCGGACCGGAACCTGCGACGTGGTGGAATCGGGGGAAGTGGATGCTGCGCTCCAGGACCTGAGAATCATCAATTCCGGATCGCTCTCGAATGATCAGCTCCAGGGGATCGCCGGCAAGCTCAAGGTGGACCTGGTGCTCCTGGGAAGCCTGCTGGAGTACGGCACCACGCACGCGACGGGTGGCGACATTCCCTCCGTGGGTGTGGCCCTGAAACTGCTGGATTCCCGGACGGGCAAGGTGGTGTGGGCAGCGATGGATGTGCGATCGGGTGATGACCAGGAAACGGTGTTTGGATGGGGAAGGCGCCGCGAAATCGAACAACTGACGGCGGAATTGACGGCATCTCTGCTCGAGGACTTTCCGGCCCTCGCGGAGGGCGGCGCGTCCGGCACGGCCGGAGGAGGGCGGAAATGATGCGGAGACTCGTGGTGATGGTGGGGACCGGCTGCCTTGTGGCGTGGGCGGCTTCTGCGGCGCCGGCCGTGAAGAAGGCCGCCGGATATTCCTTCAAGAACGTGACGGTCGAGATCCGGCACCGGGTGTTCCACGACTTCCTGGAGCGCGACACCGGCCGTCCCGGAGTGTTGACCCAGGTGGGCGACACGGACTACAAGTTCAAGGTCCTGGAATACGTCCCCGATTTCGCCATGGAGCTCAAGTCGGGCAAGGTGATCTCGCGTTCGACCGAACCGAACAATCCGGCCTTCCACATCCAGATCCTGCTCAAGGGAAAGCCCCAGGACACCACTTGGGCCATGCTCAAGATGCCGCCCCACTTCGCGCGCAAGTCGCTGCTCGCCTTCAAGGTCATGCGCATTGAGCTGCCGGCCCACGCTCCCATCGTCAATCCGGACACGCTGCCGCCGGCCCCGGAACCCGCCAGGCCGGCCGCCGCGCCCAAGGGCAAGCCGTGAAGACCGTAGGGCGGTTGCACCTGGCCAGGGTCGCAGCGACGCTGGCAATCGCCGCCGGGCTGGCGCTGCTTTGTGCGCCGCAGCCCCGCGTTTCGCGGGCTGCCGGCAAGGGCGGCCCCACCCGGACCTGCTACGACTGCCATGCCGAGTCGCGTAAAGAATACAGCAAGAAGAACGTGCACGCCCCGGTGGCCAAGGAAGACTGTTTCGCCTGCCA
>JANXVU010000035.1 GCA_025351485.1 Candidatus Eiseniibacteriota bacterium
GAGTCCCATCGTCCACCCCATTCCATAGGTCAGGCCGCTGGGGATTGCCCCGGCGGTCTTTCTGTTTGTGGCGGGAGAGCCCGTGAAAGTCTTCTACACCGACGTCTTCACCTTTCCCCTGCCCCCGACCCACCGCTTTCCGCTGGAGAAGTACCGGATGCTCCGCGAGCGTGTCCAGGCCGCCGGGCTGGTCGCCCCGGAAGACCTGCTGGTCCCCGAGCCCGCGACCAACGAAGATCTGCTCCGCGTGCACGATGCCGCCTACATCGAAAAGGTCCAGCACGGCCACTTTACCGAGGGCGAGATTCGGCTTCTGGGACTTCCCTGGTCGCCCGGGCTGGAGCAGCGCTCCCGCCGCGCCGTGGGCGCCACGCTGGCCGCTTGTCGCACCGCGCTCCGGGACAGCTTCCATCTTCCAGGGGGACGATTCGGTGTTCACGCTCTCGGTGCACGGCGCGAACAATTATCCGCTGCGCAAGGAGATCAGCCGGCTCGATATCGAGCTGCCGGACAACACCGGCGACACCGAGTATCTGGCGGCGGTGGAGCGAGGCATCAAGGAAGTGGTGCTGGTGGCGGACGCGGAACTGGTGATCTACCTGGCCGGAGCGGATCCGTACGAAGGCGACCGGCTCGGCCGGATGCAGGTGAGCAAGGGCGCGCTGTCGAGGCGCGACCACATGGTGATCGGAGCGTGCCGCGAGGCGAAGCTCCCGGTCACCGTCACCATGGCGGGCGGCTACGCAAAGAACATCGAAGACACGGTGAAGATCCAGTTCGAAACGGTCCGGATTGCCTCCGAGTGGGCGAAGCGGGGGTGAACGGGCGGCTCAGAGCTGCAGGCCCCGCAGCAGCGCCTCCAGCGCCAGCACCCGGTGGCTGATGCGGTTCTTATCCTCGGCGGAAATCTCGGCCATGGTACGGCCGTCGGGCAGGACAAAGTAGGGATCGTATCCAAAACCGCCTTCGCCGCGCGGCTCTGTTCCAATGGAGCCCTCGCACACGCCCTCGGCCACGCACAGGCGGCCATCCGGAAACGCCAGAGCCATCACGCAGCGGTAGCGGGCGGAGCGGTTGGATTCGCCTTGCAGATCGTGCAGCAGCTTGGCGTTGTTGAGCGCGTCGGTCGCGAAGTCCCCGGCAAAGCGGGCGGAGCGCGGCCCCGGAGCCCCTCCCAGGGCGTCCACTTCCAGGCCGGAGTCATCGGCCAGCGCGGGCATCTCCAGCTCCAGCGCGGCATGCGCAGCCTTCAGACGGGCGTTCCCGAGGTAGTCGGGCTCGGTTTCCGCCGGCGGGACGTAACCCACGAATTCGCGCAGGTAGTGCAACTCCCCGGGCGAGCGCTCCCCCAGGATCGCCCGGATTTCCCGGAGCTTGCCGGGATTGCCGGTGGCGACCAGGAGCGGGCTCGGCAGGATCACAACTTTTCGATGCCCAGGGCCTTCTTCTGCAGGCCCACGAGCTCCTGGATGCCCTGCTCTCCCAGCTGCATCATGGTGGCCAGCTGGTCGCGGTTGAAGGGCCGCTGCTCGGCGGTGCCCTGCAGTTCCACGAACTCCCCGCCGCCGGTCATGACCAGGTTCATGTCCACATCTGCCTGGTGGTCCTCCTCGTAGCACAGGTCCAACAGCGCGGTGCTTCGAAGCATACCCACGCTGACCGCGGCCACGAAGTCCTTGAGTGGAGGGGCGTTCAGCGCGCCCTTCATCTTCAGCTTCTGGAACGCGTCGTAGAGCGCGCAGAAGGCGCCGGTAATCGCGGCGGTGCGCGTTCCCCCGTCGGCCTCCATGACGTCGCAGTCCAGGATGATCTGCCGCTCGCCGAACGCCGAAAGGTCGGTCACGGCGCGCAGCGACCGTCCCACCAGCCGTTGGATCTCCTGGGTGCGGCCGGAGCGCAGGTGGTCGCGCGAGATGCGGTCCTTGGACGAGCGCGGCATCATGGCGTATTCGGCGGTAACCCAGCCCCCGCCGGTGCCCTTCAGGAAGGGCGGCACGCGGTCATCGATGGTCGCGGCGCACAGCACGCGGGTCTCGCCCATCTGCACCATGGCGGACCCTTCCGCGTAGCGGAGCACGTTGCATTCGATCTTTGCGCTGCGAAGCTGCTCGGGCTCACGCCCATCCACACGAGGCATTCCACGATCCTTTCGGTTCAAATCCGCCACGCGCCGTCCTCGTGGGTCACGCGCCGCACCTTGCGCAGCGTTTGCCCAAGGAAGCGCGATCCGACTTCCGTAAAACGGCCCGGCACGTCCGACAGCGCGAACTCGTGCCGCGCGACGGCGCCCCGGGGGGCCAGGAGTCCTTCCATCTCTAGCACGCGGTGCGCCTCCCCCGCGGCCTCTTCCCCGGAATCGATCAGCTTCACGCCCGGGCCCATCACCTGCTGGATCACGCCCCGCAGGAGCGGGTAGTGCGTGCATCCCATCACCAGCGTGTCCACCTGGTGGCGCTTGAGCGGCGAGAGGTATTCGCGGGCCACTTCCAGCGCGGCCGGGTGCTCCAGCCAGCCCTCTTCGGCCAGCGGCACGAAGAGCGGGCAGGAGCGCTCGAACACTTCGATCTTTTTCGAGACCTTCTTGATCGCGTGGCTGTAGGCGCGACTTCCCACCGTGGCG
The DNA here is from genome assembly GCA_025351485.1 of Candidatus Eiseniibacteriota bacterium. Taxonomy (GTDB): domain Bacteria; phylum Eisenbacteria; class RBG-16-71-46; order RBG-16-71-46; family JACRLI01; genus JANXVU01. Next base: position 2,621 of record JANXVU010000035.1, read on the forward strand.
CGGGTGGCGATCACGCCCACGCGGCCGCTCCGGGTGATCCGGGCCGCGGCGCGCGCACCCGGCTCGATCACGCCGATGATAGGCAGGTCGAATTTGCGGCGGATCGCGTCCAGCGCCAGCGCGGTGGAGGTGTTGCACGCCACCACCACGGCCTTGACGTCCTGTTCCACCAGCCAGCGGGTGTTCTCGATGGAAAACTGGATGATCGTGGGCCGGGTCTTGGAGCCGTAGGGCAGGCGCGCGGTGTCGCCAAAGTATTGAACCGACTCGCGCGGGAGAAGCTCCAGCAGGCGCCGCACCACGGTGAGGCCGCCCACGCCCGAGTCGAAGCAGCCGATGGGCCGGCGGTCGGTGCTCACGGACGGGTGGCCCGGGCGAAGGCGCTGCGGGCGAGAGTGCGGCCCCCGAGGGCCCGGCGGCGGCCCGCCGTCACGGAGCGTTCTTCCATTCGTCCAGGTCCAGGGGCACGGAAACGTCGTAGTGGCCGCCCAGGCTTTCCACCACCTGGCCTTCCACCAGGATCTGCACCCGGCGCGCGCCGGGCATGTTGGCTCCCAGGGTTCTAAGCAGGGACCTCAGGGCCAGGCGCTCCCAGGTGGAGCCCCAGTGCAGGTTGCTGCGGAAGTCGCGCGTAAAATCCAGGATCAGCGTTTCGCCGCCGTCGGTAGAGTAGGCGCCCCTAAGGGAGGTTCCCGTGGGAAGAACCCGGAGCCCACCCGAACCGGGTCCCGAGGCCAGTTCCCGCACCAGCGTGCGCAGCCGCTCGGACGAGTTCTCGGGCAAGGCCAGGGTCCGCACTTCGGAAAAGACGGCCGCGCTGTCGGCGGAGGCAAAGAAGAGCTCGGCCGGAACGGTTTGGACCGGGGCTTCCACCACGTGCTCCCGGGTGGCCGGCGGCGAAGGCCGCACCGCGAAGAACCGCGTGGCCAGCAGCACCAATGCGCCCGCAATCACCACCGCGCCGGCGATGGCCAGCCGCTGCACTCGATGCGAGGGCGCATCGCTCCGGGTCAGGCTGGTCTTCAGCGCCACGAAGGGTTCCTCATGGCAGGCTCTCCCCGCGCGGCGTGTGGGCGAGGTGGTGTCGGATGCCGTCGGCCAGCGCGCCCGCGAGGCGCGTCACCTCGGAAGCGTTGGCCAGGCGCTGCGCGTCGGCGGAAGCCGTGAGAGTTCCGCACTCCACCATCACCGCGGGCATGTCCAGCCCTTCGAGGGGCAGGAGTTTTCCCTTGGCGAGGCCGCGGCTTCCGTCCTGCCAGACTTCCATGAGAGACGATTCGAGGTCGCGTGCCAGCGCCTCGCTGGCGCGCGCGTGACGCGCCGGCACGTCCTCCCACGCCACCAGGTCCATCGAACCGGCGCGGCTGCCCGGGCGCGAAGCACCTGACGAAGATATTCCGGAAACAGGCCACGAGACCAGCTGGAATCCGGACACCCTGGGACCGGGGGCGCCATCGGCGTGGATGGACAGCACCAGCTCCGCGCGCTGCGCGTTGGCCAGCTCCGCGCGGCGGCGGGCCGGGACTTCCACGTCGGCCTCCCGGGTCAGGAACACCGTCACCTGGCCGTCCTTTTCAAGTTCGGCCTTGACCGCGCGGGCCAGGTCCAGCGCCAGGGAGGCTTCGCTCAGGTTGTGGCCCCCCGCGCCGCCGTCGGAGCCGCCGTGTCCGGGATCGATCACCACCCGGGCCGCGCGGGAGGGCATCCGCGTGCCGGGCATCTGGAACGCCGTGAGCTTGCCGCCCTCCAGCGCGTCCACCGAACTGCTGAAGGCGATCTTCCAGCGCTCCGGGTTGGACAGGTGCTCCACGACGTAGCCCACCGCGTCGGGCGGCAGCGTCATCTTGATCACCGCATCCTTTCCGCCGGAGGTCACATCCAGGGACTTGATCAGGCGGGCCTTGTTGGAGGCCAGCTTGAACCCCGGAACAGGCGGAGCCGAACGAAAGCGCAGCGAGAAGTTCGAGCGCTGGGTGCTCTCGCGCTCCAGGCCGGCCGGGCCGCCAAAGGTCAGCGTGAGGATGCTCCGGTCCGGCTGCTCTTCCAGCACGGCGGCGGCAAGCCCGGGGCCCGCGGGCACGGCTCCCGGCGCGGAAGCGGTGGGCGTCGTGGACGCGACTCCCGCCACCAGCCGCCTCGGCGTGCCGTCCCATCGCATGCGCAGGCCGCTCTCCACGGGCAGGGTGCGGGTAAACACGGAGACCGGGATCCACAGGGAGCTGGCGCGGTAGAGCGGCGCATCCGGGCCCTGGTAGGAGGATTTGTCCCACTGCACCCAGCGGGTGTCCACGGTCAGGCGCAGGAGGTGGCCCTGGAACTTGAGGGTGAGCTTCTCCAGCTCGCCGTCCCACTCGCGCGTGGCGGACAGCCAGCGCACCACGTCGTTGGCGTTCAGATAGTCGGAGTTGCCGATGTGCAGCACTTCGGCGGATTCCTGCGCGCCCGAGGGGAGCACGGCCGGCACGCGGGTGCCGCCCGCGAAGGCGGTGGCGGCAAGGAGCAGCATCATCGGAACCATGAAACAGGTTTTTCTCAACGCCGGTCCTTGAGCGCGCGGTCGATCTCGCGCTTGGCATCCCTGCCCTTGATAGCTTCACGCTTGTCGTGGGCCTGCTTGCCCTTGGCCACGCCCAGCTCAACCTTGGCGCGCCCCTGGTCGTTGAAATAGAGCTTGAGCGGCACCAGGGTCAGGCCTTTCTGCTCCGACTGGGCCTTGAGGCGCCGGATCTCGGAGGCGTGCAGCAGCAGTTTGCGGCGCCGCAGCGGGTCGTGGTTGAAACGGCTCGCCGGATCATAGGGACTGATGTGCAGGTTCACCAGCCACGCCTCGTCGCGGTCGATCATGGCGTAGGCGTCGGCCATGCTGGCCTTGCCGGTGCGGAGCGCCTTGACCTCCGTTCCGGCCAGAACGATGCCCGCCTCGATCTTGGAGAGGATGTGGTACTCGTGGCGGGCCTTGCGGTTGTCCGCGATCATCCGGGCTAGGGTTTCCATGGTATGGTGGGTTCCACAATAGGGCCGCAAGCCTTGGGATTCAAGGCCGCCCCGCGGAAAAGCCCCGGAATCCGGCCCCCGCGTCGCACGGAGATGGTGAAATCGAGGAGGCGCCCGCTGACACTGTATCTGTGCCTCAAGCTGATCCAGGTGCTGTCGGTGGTGTGTTTTCTTGGGAATATCATAACGGGGATCTTTTGGAAGGCCAACGCTGACCGCACCCGCGATCCCCGGATCATCGCCAACGCCCTGGAGGGGCTGATCCGCAGCGACCGGATCTTCACCATTCCCGGCGTGATCCTGATCACCGGGGCGGGCATCGCGGCGGCCATCGTGGGCCATCTGCCATTGCTGCGAACCGGTTGGATCCTGTGGTCCCTGGCCCTGTTCACCGTGTCCGGGATCGCCTTTGGCATCGCCGTGGCCCCGCTGCAGGCCCGGATGTCCAGGCTGATGAGCGGCAAGCCAACGGCGGAAGCAGCGGATTGGGAGGAGTATGGGAGGCTCTCCCGCAATTTCGACGTGTGGGCCTGGATCGCATTGCTGACTCCATTGGCGGTGCTGGCGCTCATGGTGCTGAAGCCGACGCTTCCTGGGCTCTAGAAGGGGGAAATGCGTGCCCTCCAGCCCCGCCCGAGTCCTTGACAGGCGCGGCCGAACGACCCTAAGATGCCCATTCGGTTGCGGAAGTGGCGAAATTGGCAGACGCACTGGGTTCAGGGCTCAGCGGGGTCACACCCATGGGGGTTCAAGTCCCCCCTTCCGCACCAACCTATTATGTTTCAGCGCTTTACGACGGCTGCCTTCGGGCGGCCGTTTTTTGTTGGGAGGTGGCCGCCGGTCACCTTGGGGTCCGGCCGGGATTCAGGTGGCCTGGAGCTGGGTCAGGGAAAGAACATTCCCGTCGGGATCCCCGAACCATGCCACCCTGGCGCCGTTCGGACTGGCCCAGATCCCCAGGCTGTCCTGTTCCAGGCCGGGATACTTCAGGAATTCGACAGAAAGGGCCTCCAGGTCGCGAACCGCGGCCCGGATGTCCGGAACGATCCAGCCCAGGACGGTGAAGCCGGCCGGCTGCAGCGCCCCGACCGTGACGACGCGCAACATGGTGTTGCCTGCATTGAACACCAGCGCGAAGCTGTCGACGCTGACGAGCCTCAGGCCCAGGGTATCCTCGTAGAAACCCCGGGCGCGTGCCGGATCCGTGGTGGCAATGAAAGCGATGATGGGGTGAGAAGCGAGCATGGCCCTTCCCCGATCCAGTGGTCGAAGGCTGGCGGCATCGGCCGAGCCGCAGGCGAACACCCACGCTACCAGATGAATCCGAAGGGCCGCAATCGCGTCGACGAAGGGCCGCCGGGTCCGCCCCCGACGGCCCTTCCGTGTCACTTCCGGGCTCGGATCGTCTCCACCCTCACCGGCTTCGGTCCCCCATCATGGTCATCCAGGAACCAGTGCCTCAGGTCGCTCCAGCTGATCTGCTTGGCGGCGGTGGGGCAACCGTTGGGCGAGCTGGGGCTGGGGGAGCAGCCGGTCCCGGGAGGATTTCCTCCCTGCGGGATGGGGTTCAGGGCATCGAAGATCTTCCAGGTGTGGCTGCCGTCGGGGAAGCGCCCCACGGTGCGGTCGGTGGCTCCTTCCGCGGAGTTGTAGGTGTACGCGTCCACCTGCGCCGAGTCGGCGCCGGTGAACTTCCACAGCCGCACGGTGTCCCCGCTGTTGTTGAAGGACAGCCCGCTGGCGGTATGATGGGTGGCCTTCTCCCACGCCAGCGCCTGCGAACCGTAGATGGTCAGGTGCGAGTGCGAGAGCAGTATCCCGGTGAGCCCCATCCGCCAGGTGGTGTCCGAATCGGCGATGCGATAGCCGTCCAGCGTCACCTCGGTCGGGCCCGCGTTGAAGATCTCCACCCACTCGTCGTCGCGGGAACTGACCGCGCCGTCCTGGTTCCAGTCGCTGGCCGGCGACGCGCAGATCTCGTTGATTACGATCTGCGCATCGGCGTCGCATGCCGGCGAAAGCCCGGCGGCGCTCACGGCCGCCGCCAACATCCAGATTGTCATACGCATCGAAGCGTTCCTCCGGGGGTATGGGCAGGGGGCCCGGAGGAGCCAGTGAAAGAAGCGGGCCAAGAGGTGGGGTCGCCCACCTTCACGGGTGTGCAGCCGGATTCGAGGGTGGACGTATAGCTGCCGGGCGCCACGAGATGTCAACTCGAAGCGGCGGGAGCAACGCGCGGAGGCGCGAGAGAGCCGGGAATTGGAAAGAGTGCCTCGGAAGAGGCGCAGCTAGTATTGCATTCTCTGCTAACCCATGCCGCGACGCCGAAATGGAAAGCATCAATTCCGAAACGCGCACTAGCGCGGGTGGCGACTCACTCATCCAGCTAACGCGTCTTGGGCTGGGCCGATCTTCGAGGTGCGGGTAAATGCTGTGGATATCGTCACGGGTGGCTCCGGGCGCTGGCGTGTGGGAGTCCCGTTAGCGCTTCCATGGGGCGGGATGCCGTTCGGGATCCAGTGGATTGCTTGTAAAGAGACTGATCGAACCAGCGCCGGAGGCCACAAAACTAGCTGCAGACGCTCGACACTGCCAAGTCGATCCAACCTCTCTGACTTCAACAAATGGAATGAGCGGTTGCCCCAGTTCCTGGAAGCCCACGAGCGGGCCTTCAGCCAGATGGATTTGGACTCCGCTATGCCCGCTCGCCAAGAGTGGAAGGAAAGCAGCGTTCGGATGGGGACTGGTAGGCGTGGCGCGGCGCCTAAACTTGGGAAGCCGTCGGCAGCGCACCGAGACACCCGAGAGCCGAAACCTCGAAGGGGCGCCTCCAGAGAGACGCCCCTCATATAAAATGATTGTGCCAAGCCCACGCCGCTACCTCGGAACGGAAGCCACCAGTTCCGAGATGCGCCCGAGCGCGATCTGGATCTGCTCCACCGAATTGGCATACGAGAATCTCAGGTAGCCTTCCCCGTGTTTGCCAAACGCAGTGCCGGAAAGCGCGGCCACGCCGCCCTTCTCCAGCAGATTGGTGGCCAACTCCTTCGACTTGAGCCCGGTGCCCTGAATGTTGGGAAACACGTAGAACGCCCCGTGCGGCTTCAGGCAGCGGAAGCCGGGGATCTTGTTGAGCCCGTCCACGATCACGTCGCGGCGGCGGCGGAACTCCGCCAGCATTCGGTCCACGGAATCCTGGGGGCCGGTGAGCGCCTCGAGGCCCGCGAACTGCACCAGGGAAGCCGTGCACGAGTGGTTGTTGGTCCCGAGCCGCGCCACGTGCTGGGCCAGCTTGGGCTCCATCACCCCGTAGCCCAGCCGCCAGCCGGTCATGGCGTAGGTCTTGGAAAATCCGTCCAGCACGATGGTGCGCTCGGCCATCCCGGGGAACGTGGCGATGGAATGGTGCGTGCCCTCGTACAGGATCCGGCTGTAGATCTCGTCCGACAGCACCCACAGGTCGTGCTTCACGGCGAGCTTGGCGATCGCTTCCAGGTCGTCCTTGGTGAGCACCGAGCCGGTCGGGTTCTGGGGCGAGTTGATGATGATCATCCTGGTCTTGGGAGTGATGAGCGTGGCCAGTTCCTTCACGTCCAGGCGGAACTCGTTGGACTCGCGGAGCGGGATCGGCACCGGCGTCGCGCCCACCAGCTCGATCACCGATTCATAGATCGGAAATCCCGGGTTGGGATGGATCACCTCGTCCCCCGGGTCCACGCAGGCGAAGATGGCGTAGAACAACACCGGCTTGCCGCCCGGGGTGACCACCACGTTCTCGGCGGCGGCCTTGAGGCCGCGGTCCTTGGAGACGAACTCGGCAATGGCCTGGCGCAAGGGCATGATGCCCGCCGAAGGCGTGTAGTGCGTCTCGCCCCGGCGGAGCGCGGCGATGGCCGCCTCCACCACGTTGGGCGGGGTGTCAAAGTCGGGCTCGCCGATCTGGAGATGCACGATGCTCCTGCCCTGCGCCTCCAGTTCGCGCGCGCGCGCCAGCACTTCGAAAGCCGTCTCCGTGCCCAGTTTGCCCATCCGGTCCGCGTATTTCATGACCGAGCCTGCTTTCTCTTGAGGGCCTTTTCGGCCGCCGCCACCACGTTCACGTCCTTGATCCCGAAGGCGGCCATGAGCTCTTCCGGCTTGCCGGAGCGGCCGAAGCGGTCCATGACCGCGACCATTTCCACCGGCACCGGGTGGTGCCGCACCAGCACTTCGGACACCGCGCCCCCCAGCCCGCCGTTCACCTGGTGCTCCTCGGCGGTCACGATGGCGCCGCACTCGCGAGCGGCCTTGAGAATGATCTCTTCGTCGAGCGGCTTGATGGTGTGGAGGTTGATCACACGCGCGTGGATCCCCTTCCCTTCCAGCATCTCGGCCGCCGAGAGCGCCTCGGCCACCATCACTCCGCACGCCAGGATGGCCACGTCGGAGCCGGCGCGCATCTCGTAGCCCTTGCCGAGCACGAACGGGGTCTTCTCGTCGGTCACGACCGGCACGTTTTCGCGTCCGAAGCGGATGTATACCGGGCCGAACATGGCGGCGGCGGCCAGCGTGGCCTTCTTGGTTTCCCAGTAATCGCACGGCACGATCATGGTCATGTTGGGGATGGAGCGGATGATCGCGATCTCTTCCATGGCCTGGTGGGTGGCCCCGTCCGGGCCCACGCTGATGCCTCCGTGCGCCCCGCCGATCTTCACGTTGAGGTTGGAGTAGGCCAGCGTCACCCGGATCTGGTCGGCCGCGCGGCACGAGGCGAACGCGCCGTAGGTGGACAGGAACGGGATCTTGCCCCGCACCGAAAGCCCGGCGGCGATGTTGGTCATGTTCTGTTCGGCGATCCCGCATTCGAAAAAGCGGTCCGGGAACTTTTCGGCAAAGAAGTTGGTCATGGTAGATTCGACAAGGTCGCCGACCAGCACCACCACGTTGGGATTCTTTTCTCCCAGCTCGACCAGGGCGTGTCCGAAGCCTTCGCGGGTCTTGCGCATTTCCAGTTTCTTGTTCTGCAGTTCGATGGGCATTTTCGGCTCCGCTCTAGTTCGCCAGCAGGCGCGCGGACCATTCCGCGTAGGAGGTTCCCAGTTCCTTCAGCGCGACCTCGGCCTGGTCCATCTTGGGCGGCATGCCGTGCCACTTGTAGTCGTCTTCCATGTAGGAGACGCCCTCGCCCATGGTGGTGCGGAACAGGATCATGGAAGGCTTGCCCTTGGTGGCGCGGGCCTCGGCGAATGCCTTGAGGATCGCCTGCATGTCGTGGCCGTCACAGTCGATCACATGCCAGTGGAAGGCGCGGTACTTGTCCGCGAGCGGCTCCACGCGCATGATTTTTTCGGTGGGCCCGTCGATCTGCATGCGATTCACGTCGATCATGGCGCACAGATTGTCGAGCTCGAAGTGGCCCGCGGACATGGCCGCCTCCCACACCTGCCCTTCCTGTTGCTCGCCGTCGCCCATGACGCAGTAGGCGCGCTGGGAGGACTTGTCCAGGCGCGCGCCCAGCGCAAAACCAACCGCCACGGAAAGCCCCTGCCCCAGGGACCCCGAGGACACTTCGATGCCCGGGACTTCCTTGCGGCACGGGTGTCCCTGCAGGATGCCCTCGAAGGAGCGGAAGCCCATCAGGTGCTTGAGCGGGAAGTACCCGCGCTCAGCCATCAGCGAGTAGATCACCGGGGTGACGTGCCCGATGGAGAAATGCCAGAAGTCACGGCCATCCCACTTGGGATTCTTGGGGTCGAGCTCCATCTCGTGGAAGAACAGCGCGGTGCCGAAGTCGGCGACGGACAGCGGCCCGCCGGAGTGGCCCGACTGGGACTTGGCGAGCATGGTGATGATGTCGCGCCGGATATCGAGGGCTTTGGCCTTCAGTTCGGTTACATCGGGTTTGGTGGCGAGCACGTTGGTTTTCCCTTTCGGCCTTCGGAGCAGCGCTCCCAGGGGTGAGCTTCACGGGGGGAATCGGCCCCCTCTCAAGGTCTCCATGCGAGGCCCGCTGACCACCGGGACCCGGTGCGGGCGGGATGGATGTTCAAGAATCCTTCGAACGGGCCGGGTCTCGCCCGGAGAGTCGCGTTCAGCGCGGGCCGCAGGCCCCAATCGGCGCGGGCGCCGGCAAGTTCCCAGCCCGCGCCGGCCTCCACCCCGTGCCACCGGGCGCGTACCCCGGCGGTGAGCTCCGGGCGGAGCGACGCGCCCGAAGCCGACACGCGATGCCGGAGTCCCGCCCCGGCGTGAAACCCTAACGGGCCCAACCGGAGCCGCGGTGAAAAATCCAGGTGCGCGCGCGATTCCAGCCGCGTCGAATTCAGATCGAATCCCACGGCCGGTTCCCACTGTCCGCCGGGTCCGCGCAGCGAACGAGAAACAAACGCTCCCGCGCGCAGCGAAATCGAGTCGGCGCCCAGCGCCACGCGGCTTCGCCAGCCTCCACCGCTCAGCGCCACCGAAAGGCGGGCGGAGGCCAGCTTGCGGGTGGCCGGGTGGGCGGACTTCTTCTTCCGCCTCGCCGGCTTCGACGGCCGAACCGCGCGCATCTCCACCCGCAGCCGGGTGCCCGCATCCCGCACCGTGAATCGGGCGAGCGAAGTGCGTGCCGCAAAATTCAGATCCGCATCCAGGGCCGCGCCCTGCCGGCGGCGCCACGAGATCCGCGTGGAACCCTGGCCAGCCAGGTTCCGGCGAACTTCAGCGTGGCCGATCCCGCCGGTGGCCAGTCCCGCGCGCAGGCTCCACGAGGTGATGCCGTTCCCCCGGGACAGCCGCATTGCCGCACCCAGACCGTTCGACCTCAGCGCCAAGGCGCCAGAGTCCCGGAACGGCGGAGTCTTGAGGGCCCATCGCCTGGTTCGCGCCGGTTTCGCTGCCCGGGGCGGGGCCGCGAAGGCGCGCCTCCAGGAGGCCGATGGACGCAGCCCCAGCATGACTTCCGGCCCGCGCACTCCAGCGCTCACGGCCGAGGTCTCCCCCGGCTGCGTTCGCCAGGCGCGGCGAACGGTGAACCCTCCCCAGGCCAGAGATTCCCAGCCGGTCGCCCTCGTGGGGCCGATCCGGACCCCGACCCCCGGGCGCAGCACCTTTCCGCCGCCATCCACCGAATCCACATCCACCACGGCCGGCTCTCCGGCCCACAACGCGGCCAACACCATCCATGCGTGCCACATGGCGCACATCCGTCCGGGGGAAGCGCACGGGAGCGCCTATGACGATATCACCGCATTGCGGCGGGCGTAAAGTGGGTGTGGAGCGGCTGTGGAACGGGCCGGGGAATTCCTGCAGGCCGGAACCCGGCCGCTAGAGACCTTCGGGAGGCTCGGGTCGGGACCCCGGAACCACCTGCAACTGCGAGGAAAGTCCTTTCTTCCAGGTGCCCCGGGATGCCCAGGCCAGGATGGTGATGGCGCGAAGCACGCAGGTGCTGGAGATCACCCAGGCGATCCCCAGGACGCCGAAGCCCCAGCCGGGAACCATCAGCGTGAGCGGGATCCGGATCAGCGAGAAGACCGAAAAGATGATTGAGATCGGGGCGGTGTGCCCCGATCCGATGACGCCCTCGGCGGTGATCAGTTCGGCGGTATTGAACAGCGCGCAGGCCCCGACGATGCGCATGTAGGGCGTACCCAGCCGCAAAACCTCTGGGTCGGTCGAAAACAGCGAGACGAAGAACCCCGGAAATCCGAGCAGCGGAATCATGAGGATCCCGGAAAAGACCAGCCCCCAGCGCAGCCCCGTGGAGATCACCCGCGTGGCCCGGTCCACCCTTCCTGCTCCCAGGTTCTGGCCCACCAGCGCGGCGCCCGCCCCGCCGATCGCCACCGCCACCATGTATTCCAGGGACTCCACCCGGTTCACGATGCCGACCACGGCCAGCGCGGCCGGGCCGAAAACCGAGGCCGCGCGGGCAAAGTTGATATAGACCACGGAAAAGAGCATTCCAATCAGGGCGGCCGGCATGCCCACCCGGGCCATGCCGGCCAGATTCACCGGAGGCCCCGCAGCGCGGCGCGACAGAGGAAACGCCGGATGGCGGCGGAGCGCCAGCCAGGCGTAGCCCAGGAGCAGTAGCGCCTGGGCGCACAGCGTGGCCAACCCGGCCCCCACGACGCCCAGACCGCGGAATGAACCCAGGCCGTAGATCAGGAGCGGGGCCAGCACCGCGTTGAACGCCACCGAGCCCAGGTCCAGCAGCAGCGGCGTGCGGGTGTCGCCGGAGGAGCGCATGATGCTTTCGCAGGTCAGGCACAGCATGGGGAGCGGCGCCCCCATCAGCACCACTCGAAGGTAGGCCGTGCCGACGCGGGCCGTCTCGCCGGTTTCCCCCATCAGCCCGGCAGCCCACGCAGCGCCGAACGCGCCGAACACCGAGGCCAGGACTCCCAGCGCCGCCGACGCCCGCAGCCCCTTCCACGCGGCCACGCCGGCGCGCCCGCGCTCGCCGGCCCCGAGCAACTGGCTCACATAGGCCATCACCCCGATCGCCACCACGTCGTTGAGCGCGTACATCCACCACATCACGAACACCGAGGTGGTCACCGCGGCGGTGGCGTTCACCCCCAGGCCTCTCACCCACAACGCGTCCACCCACTGGTAGGCCACCCGCAGGGCGTGCGATGCCAGCACCGGAAGCGCCAGTCGAAGGAGCGCGCGGGGGATTGGATCGGTGACGCCGGCGGGGAGCTTCGAAGCGGAACTCATTCGTGCAGATTGGGCAATCCCCGCGGGGCCGTCAACCGCATGCCCCGGGGGTCGGGGCATGCTAGACTGCGCCTTTTTCCCCTCCGGGGCGCCCCGGCTCCACCTTCAGGAAGGTTCCCGTCTTGGCCATGCGTTTCGCAGGAGAAACCGCCGCACTGGCCACCGCCACTTGCTGGGCGGTGGGAACGCTGCTGTTCGCCACCGCCAGCCGCCGCCTGGGCTCGGTGCTGCTTAACCGGATGCGACTGAGCGTGGCCGCGGTGCTGCTCTCCGGCACGCTCCTGGTGCTGCGGGGATCCCCGTGGCCCGCCTGGACCACGCCCGCCCAGGCGGGTTGGCTGGCCCTGAGCGGGCTCATCGGGTTCGTGATCGGGGATTCCCTGCTGTTCCGCGCGCTCACGATCCTTGGGCCGGGGCGCACCAGCGTGATCCAATCGCTCGCCCCGGTCTTCACGGCGCTCATCGCCTGGCCGCTCCTGGGCGAGCGGCTCAGCCTGAAAGCCATCCTTGGAATCGCCATGACCGTGAACGGGGTCACCCTGGTGCTGCTGGGGCGCAATCATGCCGACGAGGACCACACCGAGGGCTCGCCCGCCATTGGCGCCGTGTGCGCGGTGGCCGCGGCGCTGTGCCAGGCGGGCGGCTACACCATCTCCAAGTTCGTGATGCGCCAGGGCCTCGACCCGCTGTCGGCCACGGTGGTGAGGGTCTTGACCGGCACGGGCATCATCTGGCTCCTCGCGCTGATCTACCCTGCGAGCGCCAGGCCTTTTTCCGCGCTGCGCGACAAGGTGGCCTTGTGGACCGTGCTCAGCGGCGCCGTGGCCGGGCCATACCTGGGGGTGACGCTCTCGCTGGTGGCGCTGCAATACACCCAGGCGGGGGTGGCCGCGGCGATCATCGCCTTTTACCCGGTGGGCACGATCGTCCTGGGCTCGATCTTCCAGGGCGAGAAGTTGACGCTGCGCATGATGGGCGGGGCGCTGCTGGCGGTGGCGGGGGTGGTGGTGCTGTTCCTGAGGTGAGGAGTGCGGTCCTGGCCGGACCCGGCCAGGACCTGCACACCGCTGGAGCCTTACGATTACGCGGCTATCTTTGCGGCTGAAATTAGCTTCAGCTGATCCAGGCCCCGCCTCCGAGTTTCTTCGGGAATTGCCTTATGATTCCGTCGCTCAACATGTCCGCCATATGCAGGATGGCGTCTTGGGGGCGTTGTGACTCTGCAACACCCGACGGCGATGCAATTCGCCTCAGGGTTGAAGACCCGGACGAAGGGCGGACAGAACTCTCGAGACCCACGTCAACTTCTTCCCGAATCTTCACCTGTGCAGTAATTGAACGGCTTGGACGGGGTCCCCGACTATTAGAGAATCGCGCCGGGACCGGTCTAAATAAGCGACATATCCCCGGAGCAGAGGCTGGCAGGGTCAGGTTGAACCGCGCATCCCCGGCGCCCCCGGCCGGGGATGCCCGCCCCTGCCAACCCCACGGAGGAAGCCGTTGCGCCTGTCGCCGCCGGGAGATACTTTCAAGGGCTGAAGCCGCTGGATCGCCGCGATTCCCTGACCGGCCGGGCCGATGCCCCCGGGAGCCCTGAATGCAGATCACTTCCCTCCTGATCGGTCTCGCCCTTGGCCTCCTGGCCGGGCTTCTCTTTGCCATCGCCTGGGCCCGCAAGTCCTCGGAGGCCTCCGCCGCTTCGGCCGGAGCGGACGCCGCCGCCGCGCGGGAGCGCGCCGCCGCGCTGGAAACGGAGCTCGCCGCCCACCGCACGCAGCTCGGCGCCGCGCAGCAGTCCACCGCCGGTCTCGCGGCCCAGCTCGAGGCGGAACGCCGCAGCGCCACGGAGAAGCTCGAAGTCCTTGCCCGCGCCCAGGAGGATCTCCGCAATTCCTTCAAGGCCCTGTCCGGCGACGCCCTCAAGGCCAGCAACGAAAGTTTTCTCCAGCTGGCCGAGCAACAGTTCAAGAAGTTCCAGGAAGGCGCCAAGTCCGACCTGGACGCCCGCCAGACCTCCATCTCCGAGATCCTCAAGCCGGTAAACGAGCAGCTGAAGAATGTGGGCGAGGCCGTGGGAAAGATCGAGCTCGCCCGCGAGGGCGCCTACAAGACGCTGCTCCAGCAGGTCACCGACATGGGCAAGTCCCAGGAGCAACTGCGGGGCGAGACCGCCAACCTGGTCAAGGCGCTGCGCGCGCCCAAGACCCGCGGCCGATGGGGCGAGATCCAGCTGGAGCGGGTGGTGGAAATGGCCGGCATGCTGGACCACTGCGACTTCGTGCGCGAGGAGTCGGTGAACACGGAAGACGGCCGGCTGCGCCCCGACCTCAAGGTGCACCTGCCCGGCGGCAAGCTGGTGGTGGTGGACGCCAAGACCCCGCTGGAAGCCTACCTGGACGCGCTGGAAGCCCCCGACGACGCCACTCGCGAGGCGCGCATGCTGGACCACGCGCGCCAGGTCAGCGACCACATCACCAAGCTGAGCCGCAAGAACTACTGGGACCAGTTCGAGCAGGCGCCCGAGTTCGTGGTGATGTTCCTGCCCGGCGAAATGTTCTTCAGCGCCGCCCTGGAGCACGACCCCAGCCTGATCGAGACCGGGGTGAAGAACAAGGTGATCCTGGCCAGCCCCACCACGCTGATTTCCCTGCTCCGCGCGGTCCACTACGGCTGGCAGCAGGAGCGCATCACTGAGAACGCGCAGCTCATCAGCGAGCTGGGCAAGGAAATCTACGAGCGACTGTCCGTCCTGGGCGAACACTTCAACAAAGTGGGCAAGGGCCTGGACGGCGCGGTCAACGCCTACAACGCCGCCGCGAGCTCCCTGGAGACCCGCGTGCTGGTGACCGGCCGCCGGATCAAGGAACTGGGAATCGGAACCGCCAAGGACATCGATGAAGTGCGGATCGTGGACGAGAGCCCCCGCGAGCTGCAAGCCCCCGAATTCCGCGCGCTGCCTTCCGGCAACGGCGGCGACTTCAAATTGGAGTAATCCATGCCCGTCACCGTCAGCTCGATCTTCATCTATCCGGTGAAGTCCCTTGGAACCATCGCCGTGGACCACGCGGAGGTGGAGCACCGCGGCCTGCGGCACGATCGCCGGCGGATGCTGATCCGCGCGGACGGGGTGGCGGTGACGCAGCGGGACTTTCCGCAACTGGCCCTGGTGCAGCCCGAAATCGATGGGGACCGGGTGCGGCTCCGCGCGCCGGGGCGCGAGCCACTGGAACTGAATGGCGGGCTGCAGGGCGGTGAGATGGTCGGCGTGAGTCTCTGGGGCAGCCACTGCGAGGGCATGCTGGAGAGCGATTCCGTCCACGCCTGGTTCAGCGACTACCTGGGATCGCCGGTCCGCCTGGTGCGCATGCCCGAGTCGGTGCGCCGCGGCATCAACCCCGAACGAACCAAAGGCGAGGGTATCGTGAGCTTCGCCGACGGCTATCCGCTGCTGGTGGCCGGGGAGGCCTCTCTCGCCGACCTCAACGCCCGGCTGCCGCAGCCGCTGGGCATGAACCGCTTCCGGCCCAACGTGGTGGTCAAGGGAACGGGAGCCTTCGAAGAGGATTCGTGGGCGCGGATCAGGATCGGCGAGGTGGAGTACTTCGGGGTGAAGCAGTGCGACCGCTGCCTGATGACCACGGTCGCCCCGGAACGCGGGGAGTTCGACGGCAAGGAGCCGCTGCGGACCCTGGCCACGTTCCGCAAGTTCGACGGCCAGGTCTACTTTGGCCGCTACATGATCCCCGTGGGGCCGGGCATGGCGCGCCTCGGTGATTCGGTCGAAGTCCTGGAGACCTCCGCGCCCCTCGGCTAGGGCAATCCCCGCCGGCGCCGGATCCACCACTCTGCGCCCAGCAGCGCCAGCACCAGCGCATACGGCCAGGCCTCGCGGTTCAACGCCGATTCGCGGGTTCCGCGTGGACGCCGGGATTCCTTCACAAGAGCCTTCACGATCCCCGACGTGTCCGTCGAGGCGAAGCTCTTTCCGCCGGACGCTTTCGCGGTGCGGGCAAGCGAGCCGGCATCGGGCGCGCTCTCGATCCACTCTGCTCCGGTCTCTTCCACCGCGGCCTCGGCTTGCGCTCGCCCGGTTTCCGAGCCCGCGCGCAGGGCGCGGGCCACGATCCGGTAGCGCCCCGGCGCCAGCGAAGCTTCGGCGTGCGCGGCGCCCTCCAGGAGCGAAACCTTCATCGGCGTGGCGTGCCCGCGAGCGTCCACGGCCTGGACGTCGGCTCGCTCGCCGGAGCGTACCCCGGTCACGTCGGCCGTCAGCAGTTCTCCCAGCGGCACCACCCGGCGCCCCGGCCGCACCGAAAGGGCCGGCCCCGCGCCGGGCTCGTTGAGCCAGCGCCACACCCGCGAGAGAAAAGCCGGAAACACGTCGTTGCCGCCCGGCGCGCCCTGGGCGGTAAAGGTCCATCGATACATCTGCCCGGTGTTGAGCGCGAACACCCGGCCGCCTCCCGGCGGCCGGATGGAGGCGCCCAGCGTGCCCAGCGCGCCGCGCGAAGCGGACAGGAGGCGCCGCGCTCCGGCGCGCAGCGGCAGATCACGCACCCCGGAGGAAGGCGGCAGATCCTGCCACTGCTTCATCGCGCCCGGGCTCGCGCCACCGTCCCCGAACAGGGCCTCGCCGCGCGATTCGGCCGCCGGCTCGGGAGAGAGCGAGAGCGCTGGTCCGTTCAGGCGTTCCACTTCAAAGGGCAGGAGCGGCGCCACGGGCGTGCCTCGCAGCGCTCCGAGCCCCGCGCGCGGGTTCCCGCCGTAGATCCAGAGACCCGCTCCGTCCCGAACGCGCGCGGCAGCCGCGGAAAGAATCGCCGTGGCCCCGGGAGCGCCTTCCAGGTCGCCCAGCGCCACGATCGAGGCCGATGCGATCCGCTGCGCCAGCTGGGCCGGGGTGGCGCGCTCGGACGTGCCCACGCGCAGATACACGCCCTGCGGTCCGGCGGTCCAGAACTCGCCGGCCAGGTCGGGCTCCTCTTCCAGGGAGCGGCGCACGAAGGAAAAGTCGAAACTCGGGGAGGTCTGCACCATCACCACGCGCGCCTTGTCGGCCAGTACGTCCAGCGAAACGAGACGCTTGTTGTTCCGCTCGGTCAGTTCCCCTGGAATGCCCGGAATCGCCACTTCGTAGAAGTGCGCCCCCGGCGACTGCGGGGTTACGGCCAGCGAAACCTCGGTCTCTCCCCCGCGGGTCAGCCGCACCCGGGCGCGGTCCAGCACGCGTCCGTCTTCCCGCAACTCCAGCGTGGCATCCCGGCCCGCAAGGCCCCTGGAGCGCACCGTCACCAGCACCGGCGTGGGCCGGCCCACGTAGGCGGTGGAATTGGTGGCCACCTGCGAGAGGGCGGCGTCGGGCCCGGGGGTGGAGTCGGCGGCAAGAGCGGTGAACACCGGCAGGCCCAGGCGCTCCGCGCCGGCCCACGGGTCCTCGCCCTGGGTGACCGCGCCATCGCTCACCACCAGCACCGCCGCGGGACGTCCCGCGGCAAAGCCTCCGCTGGAAGCCAGGGCATCGCCCAGGGCCGTGGCGCCGCGAAAGGCCGGGTCGGGGTTGCCGGCGGAGTCGGCCAGTCCGCGGGCGAACGAGCGCTCCACCAGGTCCAATCCGGAGCCGGCCTGGCGGCGGAATGCCAGGCGCAGCGCCTCGGCCCGCGCGCTGCGCGAACCGGTATCCCGGCCCGCCGGCAACTCCATGCTGAGCGAGCGGTCGGTAAGCAGGATCACCCGGAAACGCCCAGACAGGAACTCCGGCCACTTGAGCACCGGGGAGAGCGCCAGCAGGAACACCATGATCCAGGCCACGCCCCGCAGGACGCGGAGCAGGGTGCGGATCCCGGGCGTGACCGGGCTCTCGCCCGAGGGGTAGGAAGTGACGGCCAGCGCCACGCCCAGAACGACGGCCGGCAGGAGCCACCACCACGGACTACCTATGGAAATCGAGAAGGGCAATCGAGGGTCACGATCCGGCGGAGGCCGCGGAGCGCACCGCGGCGAGCGCCTGGTCCAGCGTGGCGTGATGGGGAATGACGGATTCAAACTGCAGCATCTTGTAGACGTCCTCCATGTCGGTGCTCAGGCCGCACAGGTGCAGGGCGCCCTTGCGCGCGCGCACCCGGCGCAGCTTCGCGACCAGCACGCTCCAGCCGGCGGTGCTCATGAAATCCAGTTCGGACATGTCCAGCACCAGGTGGTCATGGCCGCCGTCCAGGACCTTGTCCATCTCCTCTTCGAGCCGGGGGCAGGTGTCGGCCACCACGGAGCCGCCCACCCGGATCACCGCCACCGGGGAATCGAGGAGGTCCACGCTCACCAGGAGATCCTTGGACTTCAAGAGACGACCCCCTTGACGGCTTCCTCGTCCACCCGCTTGAGCCCCTCGAACAGCAGGCTGTGGAGCGGAGTCTTGAGGGAAATCTGGACCCCGGCCGGCTTGACCCCCGACTGGAACTGGAACCGGCCCTCACTCCACTTGAGGAGCAGGAAGATGGTCTGGATGACCTGTTCTTCGAGCGCCGCGTCCAGGCACTCCACCGGCAGGCCGGCCTCCACCAGCGCCTCGCCCAGCAGTTTTCCCGAAAGCTCGATGTCGGCCAGCCCGCGCGCCAGGTCCATCTCGCTGATGTGCCCGGCCTCGCGGAGCAGCTCGCCCAGCCGCGGGCGGGCGTACTGGCCGGCCGCGCCCACGATGCGCCCGTCCTCGAACGCCAGCTTCACGCGCTCGTTCTCGCGGGTCAGCTCCAGCACCCCGCGGGCGCCGGAAAGTCCCAGGAACTGCAGCACATCCACCGGGGAGAACACCGAGAGGTCTCCGACCAGGGCAATCACGGCTCCCTCCTTCGAGGCGAACGGAACGACACGTCGGTCATCACCTGGGGCGGCTGCAGCTGCTCCGAGGACAGCTTCACGTTGGCCCATCCCATGACCACCACGTGGACCACGGTCACCGCGCACAAGAACGCCAGGCTCAGGTCCAGCAGCGCCGCGCTCCGCTGGGTCAGCTCCGGATTGTCCAGTGCCTTGAGCCCCACTTCGGCGATCAGCAGCACGTGGATCAGGACTCCCGAGACCTTGCCGAAAATCGTGGGCTGGATCCGCACCGGCCCCCGGGTGATATAGATGAAGATCGCGCCAAACACCACCAGCGAGTAGCGCAGCAGCACCAGGGCCAGCAGCCAGCGGGGCACCACGTTGGACAGCGCCAGCCCCGCGAACATGCAGCTGTTGAAGGCGATGTCCACGATGGGGTCGAACACCGTGCCCAGGGCCGTTCCCCCGCCCAGCCTGCGGGCCAGCATGCCGTCCAGCACGTCGGTGGCGCCGGCCACCACGATCCAGCCCAGCGCCAGCCGCCACTCCCGCCACGCGGTGAGCATCACCACCCCGGGGGCCATGGTGAACCGCGCCAGGCTCAGCCAGTCGGCCGGGCTCAGGGAGGCGCAGGGCGTGCCGCTCCGGTCTCGCACCAGTTCCAGGTGCCCCAGGCAGATCAGGGTGATGGCCAGGGTGGAAAGGCCCCCACCCCAAAGGAAATCCAACGCGGGCTCGGGTCCCAGCAGGAAGGAGACGCGCAACGACCAGAGAATGTGCAGCACGAACAGCGCGGTTCCGGTGATTAGGACGGACCGGGTGGCCTGGGGGTTGTTCCAGATCTGCGACTTCACCCGCGCCGAGGCCGCCCGGGCGTATTCCACCCAGGCCGCCCGTGAGTAGCCGCTTGCGCGCACGATTTTGAGCTGTTCCTCGATGAACATGGGGGCATCTCCCGCCCGGGCACGGCGCCCGAGGGGCCAAGTATCCCCGAAAGCCTGAGGGTTATCAACCTGCGTGGCGGCCCCGCTCGAAGAGGCTGCGGAAGATGGTCCAGAGGATGATGCGCCCGGCGTCCAAGGTGCCCTTGATGGTCCCGGAAATCTTGGATTTCCCGATCCGCTTCCGGTACCGAACCGGCACGTCCACCACCCGGAGGCCGTGCTTAAGGGCGGAAATCTGCATTTCCACGGTCCACCCGAAGCCCCGGTCCTTCATTTGAAGCGCCAGCAGCTCCGGGAACCGGATGGCGCGAAAGGGTCCCAGGTCGGTGTAGCGGTGCCCGTAGAAGAGCCGGATCAGGAAGGGGGCCAGGATGTTGCCGAAGTGGGCGGCCGGGGCCAGCGCCCCCCGCTCGCGGTTGCCCAGCAGACGCGAGCCGATCACCATGTCGGCCCGGCCGGCCTCGATGGGCTCCAGGAGTTGCGTGAGTTCTTCGGGGTAATCGGAGAGGTCCGCGTCCACGAAGGCCAGGACGTCGGGCGGATCCTGGGCGGCGAACTCGATGCCCTTCCAGCACGCCTGCCCGTAGCCGCGCCGGGGCTCGTGGAGCACCAGCGCCCCCGCCTTCTGCGCAGCTTCGGGCGTCCCGTCGATGGAGCCGTTGTCCACCACGATCACCCTCCGCACCCTGCCGGGCGGAAGCTGCCGGAGCACCTCGCCGATGCTCCGGGCCTCGTTGAGCGCGGGGATGACCACGTCCACCGTGAGGCGGCTCACCGGTCCCTCCCCGCGCCTTCCGGGCCTTGGATCAGCGCTGGTCCGAGGTGGCGACCGAACGTTCCGCGAGGGCTGCGTGCGCCGCCGCGAGGCGGGCCAGCGGCACGCGGTACGGCGAGCAGCTCACGTAGTCGAGCCCGCTGCGGTGGCAGAAGATCACCGACTCGGGATCGCCGCCGTGCTCGCCGCAGATACCCACCTTGAGATGCGGCCGGGCCTCGCGCCCTTCCTTGACCGCGATCTCCACCAGGCGTCCGACGCCCGCCTGGTCCATGGACTCGAACGGATCGCCGGGCAGGATCTTTTCCTGGATGTAGAAGGGCAGGAACTTGCCGGCATCGTCGCGCGAGTATCCGTAGGTGAGCTGGGTCAGGTCGTTGGTGCCGAAGGAGAAGAACTCCGCCTCCTTCGCGATGGCCCCGGCGGTGAGCGCGGCGCGCGGGATCTCGATCATTGTGCCGACCATGTACTCCAGCTTCTGGTCGGTCTGCACCATGACTTCGCGGGCCACCCGGTCCACCACTTCCTTTTGCTTGCGGAACTCTTCCACCGTGCCCACCAGCGGAATCATGATCTCGGGCACGATCTTGCGGCGTTCCTTGGCCAGGTCGGCTGCGGCCAGGAAGATGGCGCGGGCCTGCATCTCGGTGATCTCGGGATAGGTCAGCCCCAGGCGGCAGCCGCGGTGGCCGAGCATGGGATTGAACTCGTGGAGTTCCTCCACGCGGCGCTGCAGGTGCGCGCTTTCGGCGGCAGCCGCCAGCTTTTCCAGGGTGGTCTCCAGAAGCCGGATCCGGGATGTGTCCTTGACCGAAAGCTTCTTCTTCTTGCCGCGCTTCTTGAGGATCGCGAGTTCCCTGGACAGCCTGGCCTTCACCTTGGGCGCGGCCATGTTGATGCTGGCGAACGCCTCGGCCACCGAGACCGAGCTCAGGATCTCTTCGCGCTTGGGCAGGAACTCGTGGAGCGGCGGATCCAGGGTGCGAATGGTGACCGGATAGCCTTCCATGGCCTTGAACAGGCCGCGGAAGTCGCTGCGCTGGAACGGCAGCAGTTTGGCCAGCGCCTGGGTGTAGCGCTTGTGGGGATCCTTGAACGCCTTCTTGAGCGACACCAGTTCCGTGCGCAGCGTGGCCGCCTTGGTGCCACTGGCCTTTTCGATCTCGCGCGTGGTGATGTGGATGCGGGATTCCAGCGACTTGACCTCCGGGGCCGCCAGGATCATCTGGACCACCCAGGGCAGGCGCGCCCGGTCGAAGAACATGTGCTCGGTGCGGCACAGGCCGATGCCCTCGGCGCCAAAGCGGCGCGCGGCGATGGCGTCCCTGGGGATGTCGGCGTTGGCGCGAACCTTGAGCCGGCGGTGGTTGTCCACCAGCTTCATGAACTCGCCGAACTCGCCGGTCAGCTCCGGTTCCACCGTGCGCACGGCGCCCAGGACGACTTCCCCGGTGGTGCCGTTGATGGTGATGAAATCACCTTCGTTCACGGTGTGGGATCCCACCTTGAACCGGCGGGCCTTTTCGTCCACTTCCAGCGCGCCGCAGCCGGCCACGCAGCACTTGCCCATGCCGCGGGCCACCACCGCCGCGTGCGAGGTGCGCCCGCCGGTGGCGGTCAGGATACCCTGGGAAGCGTCCATGCCGTGGATGTCGTCGGGGACGGTCTCGTTGCGCACCAGGATGACCGCGTGCCCGGCCTTGGCGCGCAGGACCGCGGCGTCGGCCGTGAACACCGCCTCGCCCACGGCGGCGCCGGGAGAGGCGGCCAGCCCGCGGGCGATCACCTTGATGACGGCCTTGGGGTCGATCTGGCGGTGCAGCAGCTGGTTCAGCTGCTCGGGCTGCACCCGGAGCACCGCCTCCTCCTCGGAAATCAGTCCTTCCTTGAGCATGTCCACCGCCATCTTCACCGCGGCGGCCCCGGTGCGCTTGCCGTTGCGCGTCTGGAGCATGTACAGCTTGGATTCCTGGATGGTGAACTCGAAGTCCTGCACGTCGCGGTAGTGCTTCTCCAGCCGGTCCGTGATCTCGAACAGCTGGGCGTAGGCCTCCGGCATGTCGCGCTCCAGATGCGCGATGGGCTCGGGGGTGCGCACGCCCGCCACCACGTCTTCGCCCTGGGCGGTGATCAGGTACTCGCCGTAGAACTGGTTCTCGCCGGTGCTGGGGTTGCGCGTGAAGCCGACGCCGGTGGCCGACGTGGCGCCGAGGTTGCCGAACACCATCGCCTGGATGTTGACGGCCGTGCCCAGATCGTCGGCGATGCGCTCCTTGCGGCGATAGTAGATGGCGCGGTCGCTGTTCCACGAGCGGAACACGGCGTCACGCGCGAGCTCCAGCTGCTCCAGCGGGTCCTGCGGGAACCGGCGCCCGCGGCGCTTCTGGACGATCTGGTCAAACTGGTTCTTCAATTCCTTGAGGTCGGCCACGGTGAGGTCGGTGTCGAGCGCCGCCTTGCGCTTCTTCTTCATGGCCGCAAGGACGTGCTCGAATTCCGATTTTTCCATGTCGAACACCACGCCGCTGAACATCTGCACGAACCGGCGGTAGCAGTCCCACGCGAAACGCGGATTGGAGCTGACGCGGGCGAGCCCCTCGACCGACTGGTCGTTCAGGCCGAGATTGAGAATGGTGTCCATCATCCCCGGCATGGAAAACTTGGCGCCGGAGCGGACCGAAACAAGCAGCGGATTCTGCGGGTCGCCCAGCTTCTTGCCGATGGAGGCCTCAAGGCGCGAAAGCGCGGCGCTCTGCTCCTCGGCGAATCCGGCCGGGAGCTTGCCGCCATGCTTGTAGTAGTGCACGCACACCTGGGTGGAGATGGTAAAACCGGGCGGCACAGGAACTCCGGCATTGGTCATCTCCGCAAGGCCGGCACCCTTACCGCCGAGAATATCCTTCATCGTTCCGTTGCCTTCGGCAGCGCCGTCGCCGAAGAAGTAAACGTTCTGCTCTGACATACATCCTCCGTGATTGGAAATGAAACAAGTTTCAGAAAGATGGAGTCATTGTAGCGGGTTGCAGGTTGGGCGGCAAATCGGAGGCGAAGAGGCAGAAAATGAGGTTCTGCGCGGGGTGGTAGTCGCGCCGCGGGTACATCCACGCAGGCGAATGCGAGCAGAGCGAGCCCGGAGCCGGCGGGGATGTACCGGCGGCGTGACGGCTTACCTCAGCGGTACATCATCTTCAATACTCCCCAGCGCGTTTTGCCGTCTGGGGTTACTCCGCCGAAGGTGGCCGTATTGCCTGGAGCCACATCCACTACTCGAGTCTCCAATGGCGAGCTTCCAAACACCCAAAATCTCGCAATTTCAAAATGAAGGCCCACCTTACCCGCGGCCTTTGTACCTCGCAGATGTAGCGTCCCAATCGGGGCCCTCAGGTCTGCTGGAACCGTGCTCAGGCGGTCGGTCCGAATGTGCAGACGAAAATGGCTCGGAGACTCGCACTGGTTGCAGGCGCAGAGTTCGTCGCAGAGGCGGCGTTCGCTGGAGCCGATGAGGGAGGTGTCGGGCTCGAAGGAGACGACGTCGGCGTCGCGTCGCACGGCACATGGGTTGGTGACGGTGCAGGGGAAGGCCACGTAGAACTCGAAGCCTTCCACTTTGGATGGAAGATTGGCGAGGTCGGCGAAGATGCGGACCGAGGCGGTATCGCTGTAGGACCGGGCTCGATAAGCGGCGGGCTGCAGGCCGGATCCCAGGTCCAGGTACAGCGCGGGCCCGGCGGCCGCGGCGACGGCGGCGGGCAGGAGCGCCGCCAACAGCGCGGCCGCGCCTCCGAGGCGCAGCTTCACCGAATCAGGATCATCCGGCGGGTCAGGCTCTGGGTGCCGGACTGCAGCCGGTAGAAATAGATCCCGGTTCGCGCCACGCTGCCGTCGCTCCTGCGGCCGTCCCAGATCGCCTGGTGGGCCCCGGGAGCCAGGTCGCCTTCGCGGAGCGTGACCACCAGCCGGCCCGAAACGTCGAACACTTTCAAACTGCCCCTGCGCGAACCGGCGACCCCGGAGAGCGCATAGTGGATGCGCGTGCTGACGTGGAACGGGTTGGGCGAGTTGGGTGCCAGGCCCAGCGACAGGCCCGGCAGGCCGCGGTCCGTTCCACCCGAGTCGACCGAAAGCGGAACCGACAGGGACGCGCCAAAGATGTGCAAGAGGCCCCACCCGTAGACGGTGTCGGGCGAGGACGACCGGTCACCGCTCAGGTGGATGGCGTTGATCACGTCGATCGGTTTCGCGCCGGGGAACTTCTGGAGCAGCAGCGCCACCGCTCCGGCCGTGAGCGGAGTGGAAAAGGAAGTCCCGTTCACCTGGGTGTATCCGGTGTTGTTGCTGTAGGCCACCGTCCAGGTCTTGACCCCGCGGGCCATGATGTCGGGCTTGATGCGGCGGTCCCAGGTGGGCCCCTTCGAGCTGAAACTGGCCACGACCCCGGTGGAGTCCACGGCGCCCGAGGAGATGATGGAGTCGGCGTCGGCGGGCGCGATCATCTTGTTGCCCGGATACGCCAGCGATCCGTCGTTGCCCATGGCGTTGACCACCACGATCCCGTGGGCCGCCGCGATTTCCGCCGCGCGGGTGGTGGTGGCGTGGTGGCCGTCCAGATCGGGGTAGGTATAGCTGGAATTGACGAACGGCGCTTCGAAATCCCGATACCCCAGCGAGCTGCTGATCACGTCGGCGCCGAGCGAGTCGGCCCACTCGGTGCCGGCGAGCCAGTGGTCCTCTTCGATCGGGGTCTCGGTGGGCACGTACTCGGTCTTGCCCAGCAGGAAGCGGCACTCGTAGGCGGCGCCCAGGTAACGGCCCGGGAAGTACGCCCCGATGGTGCTCAGGGTGTAGGTGCCGTGGCTGTCCTGCCCGGTGGAGTCCTTGCCGGCCTGGTTCGCGATGATGGTGTCGCCCTGGATGAAATCGCGCCGCGCGGCCACCTGCAGCGGATGGCCCGGGTAGTTGAACGCGCTGTGGTTGGTCTGCGCGCCGGCATCCAGGATGCACAGGAGCACGCCCTCGCCGTGGTAGCCGGCGTCGTGCATCTTCGTGACTTCGATCTGCCTGAGCTGCTTCCAGCTGTATCCGTACTGGGTGGAGTCGAGCGCCGCGGCCCCCATCGGGCGGGGCTCCGGGAATCGGATCGCCGTGGGCGGAGCCTCGACGATGTCGGAGGCGGCCTCGCCCGACCACGGTTCGATTTCGGAACGTTGGTAGGATCGCACCAGGTCCAGGCGTTCCACGCAGGGCAGACCGGCGATGGCCAGGAGCTGGGCCGTAGTGGCCTGCACGCTCATCGCGTTGAGGTAGCGGCTCACCTCCCGGCGGGTGGCGCCGGTGGCCAGCACCTGGGCGGCATAGTCGTTCGAGACCGGCACGTCGGTCTCATCCACCACGTTCACGCCCATGGTCTTGGAGCGGCGCCACAGGGTGTGCGCGGGAAGCGCCGACTCGGCGCGGCGAAGGGCTCGGATACGGATTTCCCCGGTGCCCACGGCCCGGTCCTTGAAATAGATCCACGCATGGACCGGGGCGGAGTTCGCCTGCGCGATGGCACGGGAGAGCGGCGGCGACATGGCCGCGAGATCCGCGCGAGGTGCGGGGCCGGAGCCCGCGGCGGAGACGAGATGGGCAGAAGCGAGCGCGGCAAGCGACAGGCACAAGCATACGAACCGCCGACCGGAAGGCTCTGGGTGCATGGATATACTCCTGCGCAATGTGCCCCTGAGGGAGTTCCGGGGACGGGTCAAATCCGGGGGAACGATCGAAGTCATTGTATCATGATCGGCGGGATCATCGAATATATAAAATTATTAACATGGGTGTGAAACGCGCATTTCACGGGCCCCTAAGTCCCGCTCATGGGGCCCCCCTCCGGCCCTGAAGCTCCGACCGTGCCGACCGGGAAAGGTCCGATCCGGGAGCCACTTCTTCCAGCCTGTTCCAGGCCTCCCGGGCCTCTCCCTGACGGCCGGTGCGCCACTCCAGCAGCCCCAGGTTGAACCAGGCCTCCGGGTCCCGGGGCGAGAGCTTCACCGCCGCCCGAAGCGCTTCCACCGCCTGTGTGGTGTCGCCGACCCGCGCCAGCGCCCCGCCCAGATTGAGCAGCACGTCCGGGTTCTCCGGAGCCAGATCGCGGGCCGCACGCAGTTCCCGGATGGCCTCCTGGAACGCGCGCCGGGTGATCAGCGTCGAAGCCCTCGAGAGGTGCTCTTCCAGCGTGACCGCCCGGGCCGCCCCCTCGAGACCCAGGTATTCCCGGTAGCTGCTCAGCCGCAGATGTCCGTCGATGGTGTAGGCGGCGACGATGGAAAGGTACTCCGCCTCGGTCAGCTGTTGGCGGAACTTCACCTCCCTCACCCCGGGGAGCGCCAGCTGCACCGCCTCGCCCTCCGACAGGGCGGAGCGCACGTTGTCGTCCCAGAAGGGATCGGGCCGGTAGCCCGCGAACTCGTTCGAAGACTCGCCCCCGCGGCTGTTCTCCACCGGCTGCTGCCCGATGAACACCATGGACGTGGAAGCGGGCTCCCCCGCCCGGGCCAGATCGGAAAGTGCGTTGCGCGCGACCAGCGCGCGGCGGAGCACGAAGTCGGTCGGAAGAGGCGCCAGCGGCAGCGTGGATCGCTGCCGGACTTCGAGGCCGGCCATTTGCAGCAGCGCCAGCGCCCCCATGACCACCGCGGGCGCAGCCGGGCCGATCCTGCGGGCGGCGGCCAGCAGGCACGCGATGGAGTACACCATCCCGGGCATCGCGCAGTAGAGGTAGTAGCCGTAGAACTGCCGTTCCAACATCAGCACCGGGGAGGCCAGCAGCACGAACCACGCGAAACCGAACCACGCCCGCCGCGAACCCGACAGCGCGAGCGCCGTCACCCATCCGGCCAGCAGGATCCACCCCACCGCCGTCACCCACGGAAACCTGGACCAGTAGAGGTCCGAGGGCTGGGTGGCGGCGATGCCCCCGAAGGCCCCGGACAGGACGTAGGCCGGCAGATTCAGCAGCGCCGCCGCGGGCTTCATGGAATACGCTTCGCCGCGGCCGGTGCTCCAGGTGCCCAGGCTCCGGAGCGCCATCGCCGCCGCGGGCAGGGCCAGGAGCGCCATGCGGGCGAGCGAGCCCGCCGCGCCCGCGCGGAACCGCCGGCGGTACTCGATCCACAGGAGCAACGGCAACGCTCCCACCGCGATTTCCTTGGAGGCCATGGCCAGCGCGAAGGCCACGCAGGCCACCCACGGAGCCCGCTCCGAGCCGGGGCGGCCGGACGGCGTGAGCAGGTGGACCGTGATCAACAGGAAGAGCCCGGCCAGCAGGTCGGCGATCGCGGACACCCAGTGCGTGGCGTCGAACAGCGCCGGACTTGAAAGAAACACCGCCGCCGCCGCCGCCGCGAGCCGCGCATCCAGGCGCCGCATCAACAGGACGAACAAGATCGTGCCGCAGGCCAGGTGCAGCCCGAGGTGCACGGCGTGCCAGGCCACCGCGTTAAAACCCAGCATCCCCCACAGCTCCCGGAAGGCCAGGTGCATGCTGAGAAAGCGCGGGCTCCCCCACGGAATCGGGATGCCCCCCGCGGCCATGCGGAGCCATCGAAAGTCATCCTGCGCAAAGTACGTGGTGAGGACGGAGCGGCAGGCGAGGAATCCGAAGGCGAGCGTGGCCAACAGCCATGGCAGCGCAAGATCCGGGCGAAGCCCGGATGCACGCTCCGGCTGCTTCGCGGAAGCCTCGGGCGCGGGGCGCGCCCGGCGGGACCCCTTCCCCATGGATCCTAGTGCAGGGTCCCGCGCACCGGCCGGATCACGCCGACCTCGATGTCGCGGAAATTGGTGACCATGGGAAAGGCGAAGGCGTCCAGCCCTGGGGGAACGGGCCATCCCAGGGTCTCCAGCAGATCGAACAGGGCCACCGAAACCGCCCGGGTGTTGCCGTCCTCCACTTTCAGGGCCAGCCCGAGCCCGGTGGGCAGGTGCCCCACGCCGTAGACTCCTTCGGCGCCGATCTTCACGATGTAGTCGCCGCCCGCGGCCCACATGAACTCGGTGTCCAGCCGCCCGGGGCCGCCCACCATGTCGGGATGGGTGCGCATGGCGTCGCGGATGCGCTCGACGGAAGCGCTGGCCGGGCCTTCTGGACCCAGTCCCTGGGCCAGCCGCGCGAAGCTGCGGGCCATGCCGGTCACCGGCACCGCGAACACCGGCGCGCTGCAGCCGTCGATGGCCACGCCGACCTGCTCGGGAGTCATGCCCGCGTAGGCGGCGATGGCCGCGCGCAGGCGCACCTGGTGCGGGTGCGCCGGGTCCAGGTAGTTCTCGATGGGCCAGCCCGCGTGCTGGCAGGCAAGCAACATCCCCGCGTGCTTGCCGGAGCAGTTGTGGTGCAGCGCGGTGGGCTCTTCGCCGGAGATTCGCATCGCTTCCAGCGTGGCCTCGTCCCGGGGCGGGTGCACCCCGCACTGGAGGTCGCGCTCGGTGAGGCCGCCGCGCTCCAGTATGAGCTTCACGGTGGAGGTATGGGCCACCGTGCCCGAGTGCGAGCCACACGCCAGGGCGATCTCGCGGGAAGTCAGGCCGAAGCGGTCCGCCGCGCCGGATTCCAGCAGCCAGTAGGCCTGCATGGGCTTGGAGCAAGAACGGTAGAACGTCGGGCGGGCGGCGTCGCCGAACACATCGAGGAGCCGCCCGCCGTCGCTGACTGCGGCGCGCACCAGGTGGCTGCTTTCCACCAGGCCGCCCCGCGTGACCTCGATCACGCGGGGGGCGTGGATGGCAGCAACCGGGCGCGCCGGCGACTTCACCGGCTCTTCCTGGAGAGGTGCGTGAAGGCGTCGTCCAATATGGAAACCGCCTCCCCCACTTCGCTCTTGTTGATCACCAGCGGCGGCGCGAACCGCAGCGCCGAGCGCCCGGCGCCCAGGATCAGCAGGCCCATCTGGAAGCAGCGCTGCACCAGCGCGTCCCGGAAGGCCGGGTCGGGAGCGTTGGTCGACTTGTCCTTCACGATCTCCGCGCCCACCATCAGCCCCTTGCCCTGCACCCAGCCGATCTGGCGGTGCCTGGCTTCCAGGATCTTGAGCGCTTCCATCAGCACGATGCCCTGGCGCTCGGCGTTCTTCATCAGCCCGCCCTCGATCAGGTCCAGGGTGGCCGAGGCCGCCGCGCACGACACCGGGTTGCCGCCGAACGTGGAGCCGTGCGATCCCGGGGGCCAGGTCATGACCGAGGCCGGCGCGATGCAGGCGCCCAGCGGCATCCCCGAGGCCAGGCCCTTGGCGGATGTGATGATGTCGGGCTTCACGTTCCAGTGGTCGACCCCCCACCACTTGCCGGTGCGGCCCACGCCCGACTGCACTTCGTCCAGCACCAGCAGGATGCCGTACTTGTCGCACAGCTTGCGCAACTCCTGGAAGTAACCCGGCGGCGGAACCACGTAGCCGCCCTCGCCCTGGATGGGCTCGACCACCATGGCCGCGCAGTCCTCCGGGGGCAGGATGGTGCGGAAGATCTCGTCCTCGATGAACTTCACGCACTGGAAGTTGCACGACGGGAACTTGAGGTTGAACACGCACCGCCGGCAGTTGGCGAAAGGCACGTGGGTGGTGGACGGCGTGAGCGGCGAAAACCCGCGGCGCTGCGCGGCCTTGCTGCCGGTGACCGAAAGGGCGCCCATGGTGCGCCCGTGGAAGCCGCCCAGGAAACCCAGCATGAGCGGACGTTTGGTCTTGTAGCGGGCCAGCTTGATGGCGCACTCCACGGCCTCCGCTCCCGAGTTGCACAGGAACGACTTGGCGGGGCGCGCGGTGGGGCTCACCCGCGCCAGTTTTTCGGCGACCTGGATCTCGGGCTCGTAGTAGAAGTCGGTGCCCGACATGTGGAGGAACTTTTCCGCCTGGCGCTTGATGGCGCTCACCACCTTGGGGTGGGAGTGCCCGGTGGAGCACACGGCGATGCCGGCGTTCATGTCCAGGAACTTGTTGCCGTCCACGTCCCACAGCCACACGCCGCGGCCGCGGTCCACCACCAGCGGCTGGTCGCGGGTGTAGGAGGGCGAAAGGACCTTGGTGTCGCGAACGACCCAAGCTTTGGCCTTGGGGCCGGGCAGCTTGCCTTTGATGATCGGTTTGACGGGCATGGAACACACTCCTCGAAGCCACGGCCCGGGCCGCCCAACGGGCGCCGGGGCCGGTTCGTATCAGGGATGGGTGACGAACAATTCGAAATCGTGAGCTGCTCCCGCCCCCTTCCGGGGAAGGGCGCGGGATCGGGCGCGAGATGCTAGCGCGAGCTGCAGGGCGGGCGCCACTGCATCCACCGGAGGCTGCCGGCGGACTGGTCGATTTCGATCGGCAAGAGAGTCATAGGGAGATTCTACCAGAGGTGGGCGGCCGCCCGTAACCCCCTACTCCGCACCACGAAATCTTGGTCTCAGGGAGCAATGGGCTGGACGCTATCCGCCCGGCCCACGTGAGGGCCAGGAGTGCCAGCGGCAATGCGACCGCGATCTCCTTCGACAAGAGCGCCACGCCGAACAAGAGCGCGGATGCCCAGGGTTGCCCTCTGAGGTAGAGAAGGATGGAGGCCAGGCAAGCGGCCGCACACCACAAATCCTGCGAACAACCGGCCCAGGCGATCAGGACGAAGTGGATCGGCGATAGGGAGCACAGCACAACTGTCCAGAGACCCGCACCCGGCGCCATGGCTCGGGAAACAACGGCGTATAGGAGCGCCAGGATCCCCAGGACCAGCGCAAGATTCACCCAGTGATACGGAACCGGATTCAGCCCGAAAGCATGCGAAGCAAGCCAGAAGTGCAAGTCCCTTGAGAATGGTCGGCAGTAGCCTCCCAGTCGGTGCGGGTGCAGCAGGACGTCCAGTAATCCCCGTCGCCGGGTGTACTCGTAGAAGGCGTAGTCGTCGCTGAACAGCGGATAGGACAGAGCCTGGCGGCACCGAAGAAAAATGATCAGGCCCCCCAGCCCAACGGCGGCTGGAAGGCCCGTCCATTCTCTCCGCAAATTGAATCTCAACCCCGCGCTCCGTTAGACGTCGATCTGGGCCTTCTGCAGGCGCCCGGAGTAGTCCACGTACACCGACTTCCACTCGGTGTACACGTCCAGCACCGTGGTGCCGGCCTCGCGGTGGCCGTTGCCGGTTTCCTTGACGCCGCCGAAGGGCAGGTGCACCTCCGCCCCGATGGTCGGACCGTTCACGTAGGTGATGCCGGCCTCGATGTCGCGGATGGCGCGCTGGGCGCGATTCACGTCCCGGGTGTAGATGGACGACGACAGCCCGTACACGGTGCCGTTGAGGATGTCGATCCCCTCCTCGTAGCTCTTGCAGGTGATCACCGAGATCACCGGGCCGAAGATCTCCTCCTGGGCGATGCGCATGCCCGGCTTGACCCCATCGAACACCGTGGGCTGGAAGAACGAGCCCTGGGCCAGAGCGCCTCCCGTGGCGGCCGCGCCGCCGAGCGCCAGGCGGGCGCCCTCTTTTTTGCCGATCTCGATGTATTCGGAAATGGCGGCGATGCGTCCGGCGTTCAGCACCGGGCCCACTTCCACGGATTCGTCCAGACCGTCTCCCAGGCGAAGCTTGCGGGCGCGTTCCACCAGGCGCTCGGTGAAGTCCTTCGCGATGGATTCGTGCAGGATGAGCCGGCTGGTGGCGGTGCAGCGCTGGCCGGTGGTGCCGAACGCTCCCCACAGCGCGCCTTCCAGCGCCAGGTCCAGGTCCGCGTCCTCCATCACCAGCTGGGCGTTCTTGCCGCCGAGCTCCAGGGACAGCCGCTTGAGCGTGGCGCCGCACTGCTGGGCGATCTGCTTGCCGACCTCGGTCGAGCCGGTGAAGGAGATCACCTTGACCCGCGTGTCCCCGACGATGGCCCCGCCCACCACGCGTCCACTGCCGTGCACCAGGTTGACCACGCCGGCCGGGAAGCCGGCCTCTTCCATGGCTTCCATGAGCAACGTGGCGCTGGCGGGCGTGTCGCTCGCCGGTTTCAAGACCACGGTGTTGCCGCAGATCAGCGCCGGGAACATCTTCCAGGTCGGGATGGCCATGGGGAAGTTCCACGGAGTGATGAGTCCGGCCACCCCCACCGGCTGGCGCATGGAATAGGCGGCCTTGTTGGGCAGCTCGGCCTGCACGGTCTGCCCGAACAACCGGCGTCCCTCCCCGCCCGCGTAGTAGGCGGTGTCGATGCCTTCCTGGACGTCGCCGCGGGTCTCTTTCAGCACCTTGCCCATCTCGCGGGTCATGACCTTGGCCAGGTCTTCCTTGCGGCCCTTGAGGATCTCGCCCACCCGATACAGCAGCTCGCCGCGGCGCGGTGCCGGCACCAGGCGCCACGAGGCGTAGGCCTTCTCGGCCGCCGCCACGGCTTCGGCCACGTCCTCCTCGCTGGAATCGGGGTACTTGCCGACCAGGTCATCCTTGCGGGCGGGATTGCGGTTTTCGAAGGTCTTGCCGGAGCGGGCGTCCACCCAGCGGCCGTTGATGAAATTCTGGGTCTTCATGCTTCTCTACCTCGCCTTGGGGGATGGTTTCGATGAACGAAAAAGGGCGGCCATTCTGGCCGCCCTTCGTTGAATTCGCGTTCGCGGCTCACGGTGCCAGGGGCGCTAGCGGACGACGGTCAGCCGCCCGATGCGTTCCCGGCCTTCGGGGGTGGAAATGCGCCAGATGTAGATTCCGCCGCCAACTTCGTTGCCCGCGCCGTTCTTGACGTTCCAGTCTTCGCCATTATCCAGCGGGTTGTTGTGCTCGAGCACCCGGACCTTGTCCCCGGCAGCGCTGTAGATCTCGATCGTGCATCGAGCCGGCAGGCGGATGAAACGGATCTTGCGGGCGCCGGGAAGGTCCCAGTCCGCGCGGAACTGGTAGGGGTTGGGCAGAACCCGGATGACCTCCAGGTTGTTCGGCACCACGAAGCCGGTGGGCCGGATCGGGCCGACCGAGTTGGCGCTTCGCTCGGTCAGGTCTTCGCCGTTGATGGTCGTGTCCACCACTGTCACATAGTAATAGTAATCGAAACCGTTCTTGGGTCCCGGCAGGACGGTGCGGACATAGGCGGTGTCGAACCGGGGCGGATTGCTCACCGGAAGGTGCAGGAACGGGATCCGGTCGAACGAGTAGATGCTGTCCGGGTCGATGAAGAGCCCGATGTTCCCCTGGCGAAGTCGAAAGGTCCACAGGCGGCTCTCGGAGCCCGTCTGCGGATCCACATTACCCGTTCCAAAGCTGATGTCCGGCTGTTTGATATAGCGGCGCAGCAGGACAGCGCGCGTCGGGAAGGGACCCTGGGCCCGGTACACGGCGTAGCCCCCGAAGTCGGGACGGGTCTCCGCCAGCGAGTCGCGGTCCCAGACCAGTGTCACCACCTCGTCTTTGTTGCTCGCGTTCGCGCTCGTCGTGTCCACCAGGTCCGCGGTGCCCTGCTGGAATGCCGGATACAGGGCGAAGCCACGCAGCCGCAAACCCGGCCACGGGGCATCGGCCGCGCGGGTGTGCGGGGCGATCGCGGCCGTGGCAACCAGGGACAACATCAGGGCAATCGCCAACAGCCTCGCCGCCGGAGCCCGGTGGGCTCCTGGCGGCCGGCCAACTGGAGTTTCGGGGGTGAACGAACGCATTCCTTAACGGCTCCTCTTGGGCGCGGCGGCCACTCGGCCCGGCTGCGCCATCTTTTCGAATTCACGGCGCTGGGCCGCGGACAGCCGCTGCACGTTGCCTTCCAGCTGGGCCTGGCGCTCGGCGGCCAAGTGGGCGGCGCGGGGCGGACAGCTGCCGCGCCAGACGTTCCATCCCTTGGTTTCCAGGATCACGTCGGCCAGCTGTCGCACGTCCTCGCGGTTCATCAGCTCCATCGGGAATCCGAAGAAGTACAGCTCGTAGGGAGCGGGAATCGCCGCGCCCGCCCCGCTCAGGGTGGTGCCCTTCTTGTACCAGCCGATCACCGCGTTGTTGATGGCGATGGTCGTCCGGGTGGGACGATCCGAGTAGGCCTCCGAAAGCGGACCGATGGTCTTGGCGATGGCGATGGGCTGCCAGGTCGCGGAGTCCGGATTGCTGTTGAAGCCCGACGGGAAGGACCCGGTGTTCAGAGGACCGCCGCTTACGATCTCGACCGAGCCCGGGGCCGGGTCGGCGCCGGCCGCCCGGCTGGCGCGCTGACCGAACGGGCTGGTCTTCATGGTGTCGTACCGGAACAAGTCCAGCGTCAACGGCGAGATCGTGGTCAGGCGCCGGCCGAACGCCGTCTGGCGGACGAACGGAATCGGGTACGGCTCCACGCTCTGCAGCCGGGTGTCCTTGATGGCCGAGTTGCTCACGGGAGGGGCGGAGGACGCCAGGGTGTCCGGACCGTTGGTCCCCAGGAAGTCGAACGCGAACTGGCCGATGTTGTTCTTGTTGGTCGCGTTGCTCGAAATCTGAGGATAACCGTTCTTGAGCGCCAGCTGGCCCGCAAAGCCACCTCCCATCGCCCACACGTTTCCACCCGCCTGCAGGTAGGTGAACAGGTTGTTGGACAGGCCCGCGTTCGGATCCACCAGGCGGTGCAAAACCGTCTTCTTGGGTGAACCGGCGCCGATGGACGAGACCGGACAGGTCCATGCCAGCACCCGGTACTGCCCCAGCACCGAGAGCGGGATGCCTTCGTTCAGCGGCCGCGAGGCGACGATATAGAACTCGGACTTGCCGGTCATCGGCAGGCACCGCCCGCCCGGATAGGTCAGGGTGTCCGAAATGTCCAGGTAGGAACGGTTGGATTCCAGGATGTCCCGCCAGAACAACACCAGCTCGTCCTTGGACAGGAACTCGGTCGTCGGCGCGCCCAGGTTGATCCCCGGGGAATCCAGCACGAACAGGATCGGCTTCGCGAACGAGATCTGGATCACTTCGATCTGGATGGTCGCGATGGTCCGGTACCCGGAGTTATCGTAGACGCGGGCGTAGAAATAGTGCGTGCCCTTCTCGGCCCAGCCCGGCAGTTCCGCGCTCGTCGAACGCTCGTCCGGCGAGGTCCATGCGAACCCGCCCCGGCGGATCACCTTGGGGTTGTCGCTGGTCGGATCGTCGATGTCCAGGGCGTAGCTGTAGTTCTCCACCAGGCCGCCGTAGGACGCGGCCGAGGCGAGCCACTGGATCCCGACCGGGGTGTTGGTGCCCACCTGCACGCTCAGGAAGTTCGTCGGGTCGTACCCCGAGAAGGTCTTGCGCTGCGG